>DATCVR010000401.1:0-33236 GCA_036566745.1 Jiangellaceae bacterium
ACACGGTGCTCGACGTGGTCTCGTTCGTCGGGTACGCCCTGTTCAGGGACGCGCTCGGGCTACCGTGACGATGAGAGGGCTCTCATCGTGCTCTCACCGTCGTCCAGCCCGGGGTGCCCATCATCGTGTCCATGAAGTCCATCGTGACGATCGTCGCCGCAGGTGTGGTGTTCACCGGCGCCGCTGTCGCAGGAATCGTGGCCATGGCGTCCTCGCCGGACGACGGGCCGGATCTCGGTCCGCCCATCACCGTCGAGCCGACCCCGTCCGACACGTCGCCGTCGCTACCGTCGTCGTCGGCCTCGCCCGACCCGACGCCGACAGGCACGTCCACGAGCCCGACGCCCAGCTCGTCGGCGTCGCCGAGTTCATCGGTGTCGCCGGACGACGACGATCACGACGACGATGACGACGTCACGGTGCCGCCGGCGCCGCCGACCACACCCGATGACGACGACGACCATTCGGGCCGCGGCGGGGATGATGACGACTGAGCCCTGATCCCTCCCGCATCCGGAGGCGTGGACTGTCCGTTCGGACCCGCGTCCTGGCCGCCGTGCTCGCCATGACCGCGATCGGCATGCTCGTCGCCGGCGTGACGTCGTACCTCGTCCAGCGTGGCCGGGTCGACGCGCGGGTCGACGCCGATCTCGCCCAGGAGGTCGAGGAGCTGCGGAAGTTCACCGGCTCCGGCGTCGATCCCGAGACCGGGCAGCCGTTCGCGACCGTTCACGACCTGTTCTTCGTGGCTCTGCAGCGCAACGTGCCCGACGCCGGCGAAGGGCTGCTGACGCTGGTCGACGGCGAGCTCGACCTGGTGCCGTCCTCGAGCGTCGGCCTCCGGCCGGAGGACGACCCGGCGTTCGTGCGGATGGTCGCGGGGACGCCGTTCGACACGCCGGTGCGCGCGCGTACCGCCGAGACATCGGTGGGAACGCTGCGCTGGGTGGCGGTGCCGGTCTCCGTGGCCGGTGGCGCGGAGGAGGGGCGCTACGTGATCGCGTACTCCCTCGACGTCGAGCGCGCCGCGGTGGTCGACGCGTACCGGACCTACGGCGTGGTCGCAGTGGTGTCGCTCGTGCTGGTGGGCGTCGTGGGGTGGGCCGTGGCCGGGCGGCTGCTGCGTCCCGGTCCGGCTGGTGCGCGACACCGCTCAGCGGATCAGCGACACCGACCTGTCCGGACGCATCCCGGTGCGCGGGAGCGACGACGTCTCCGAGCTGGCCCGCACTGTCAACGCGATGCTCGACCGGCTCGAGGCGGCATTCGCCGGGCATCGCGAGGCGCTGGACGACGCCGGTCACGAGCTCCGCACCCCGATCACCATCATCCGCGGGCACCTGGAGCTGATGGACGCCGGCGATCCGGCCGACGTGACCGAGACCCGCGCTCTCGCGCTGGACGAGCTCGACCGGATGCGCCGGCTGGTCGACGACCTGGTGCTGCTCGCCCAGGCTCGCCGCCCCGACTTCGTCCGTCCGGCGCCCGCCGACCTGGGCCGGCTCGTGGACGACGTGCTCGACAAGGCGCGCCCCCTCGCCGCGCGCGGGTGGCAGGTCGACGCCCGGCCAGACGCCGTGGTCGAGATCGACCAGCAGCGCATCACGCAGGCGCTGCTGCAGCTCGTCGCGAACGCCGTCCGGTTCACCGGCGAGGGCGACGTGGTGGCGATCGGCGCGTCGGTGACCGGGGGCGTCGTCCGGCTGTGGGTCCGCGACACCGGCCCCGGTGTCCCGCCGGACCAGGCCGAGCGGATCTTCGACCGCTTCCACCGGGTCACGCCCGGCCGGGGCGACGACGGATCCGGACTGGGGCTGGCGATCGTGCGCGCGATCGCCGAGGCACACCACGGGCGGGCCGACGCGGTGAGCGTGCTAGGGCAGGGCGCGAGCTTCGTGCTGGAACTACCGGCCGGGTCGGTGGCGGGTTCGACGGCCCAGACGACCACGGAGGTGCGCGGGTGAGCACGATCTTGATCGCCGAGGACGAGGCGCGCATCGCGGCGTTCGTCGAGAAGGGACTGCGCGCGGCCGGGCTCACGCCGACGGTGGTGGGTGACGGTCGGGCGGCCTTCGACTACGCGATGACCGGTGGATTCGACCTGGTCGTCCTCGACATCGGGTTGCCGGTCATGGACGGCTTCAGCGTGCTGCGGCAGCTGCGGGAGGCTCGCAACGAGGTTCCGGTGATCATCCTGACCGCCCGCGACGCCATCACCGACACGGTCGCTGGGCTCGAGGGCGGCGCCGACGACTACATGGCCAAGCCGTTCCGGTTCGAGGAGCTGCTGGCCCGGATCCGGCTGCGGCTGCGGGTGGGTGACGAGCGGGCGCCGGAGGCCACGGTGTTGCACCACGGCGGGCTGTCGCTGGACCTGCGGACCCGCCGGGCCACGGCGGACGGCCGGACGGTGGACCTCTCGGCGCGTGAGTTCGCCCTGGCCGAGAGTTTCCTGCGCCATCCCGGCCAGGTGCTCAGCCGCGAGCAGCTGCTCAGCCGGGTGTGGGGCTACGACTTCGACCCTGGCTCGAACGTGGTGGACGTGTACGTGCGCTATCTACGACGCAAGCTCGGGGCGGACCGCTTCGTGACGGTGCGCGGCGTGGGCTATCGGCTGTCGGACGGCTCGACGGCGAGCGAGCCGGGTGAGCACGCTTAGGTGGACACATCACGTGCTCTGTCACCAGCTTTCCAGCAGCGGTGATGAGCTATGGCAGCATGACCTGCGCGACCGTGTCGATGTCCACAACGCGACACGGTCTCGGTCACCGATCGTCACTCCGGCGCGAGCACCTGGTCGGTACGTGGCCTTCTCAACTGGATCCGACGTGTGGGGGTGCGTTCATGTTCGCCATTGTCGGCAGTTGGCCGGTGGCCGAAGCCCTGGATGCGCAGCAGCTCGAACACATCGCGACGACCGTCCGACAGCAGCCTGGGTTCGTCCGCGGGTACTGGGGGCAGGAGCCGGGCGACGCGGGGAGGCGCACGCCATCGTGGTCTTCGACGACGAGGACACTGCTCGGAGGATGGCGGAGGGAGTCGAGGCTGCGATCCCTTCGGCATCCGTGCGGATCATCCGCGTTCTGGCTGACGCCTAGCTCCGGCCGGCCGATGGCTGGGCCCTGAAACCCAGTCGCCTTAGCCTCCCGGATCCGGTCGTGACCCGGGTGCGTCGTCGGTGCCGGCGGTTCAGGGCGCGGGCGGTGCGGCCACGAAGATGCAGAACGGATGCCCGGCCGGGTCGGCGTAGACACGCAACGGCTCCTCGGGGTCGCCGGAGCGGTCGTGCAGCAGCCGAGCGCCCAGGGCCAAGGCTCGCTGGTGCTGCACGTCGAGGTCGGCCGCGGAGGGCACGGTCAGGTCGAGATGCAGCTGCTGGGGGATCGGACCCTCGGGCCACGTCACCCTCGGCAAGGCGGCTACCTGTTGGAACGCCACCCGCGAGACGCCGGCGGCGTCCTGGAGCACCAGCCAGTCCTGACCCTGCGGGTCGGGCTCGCCCGGAGCCGGTTGCTCGTCTCCGGCCCGGTATCGCCAGCCCAGCAGCCGACGGTAGAACTCCGCCAGCTCGCGCGCATGGGTGCAGTCGAGCACCACCTGGCGGAGCGTCGGGAACCCACGCTCGGTGGTCATGGGACCACCCCTCCTCCGGCGTCTGGATCCGGCACCTGCCGACATCATGGCGGACCCACCGGCAGCCTGGGCTCCGGCCGATCGGGTCTGCCGGTCGTGCCTGCCCTGGGACCGACTCCGTACCGTTACCGGACTTCGGTGACACGGACGGGGATCGGCGCGGGGGGAGCGTTGTATTTGCGCAGGTCAGAAGCGTTCTCGCAGACGTGCTCGCCGAGAGTTGACGGACACAATTTCCGGGATGGCCAGCGTCCGCACCCCGCCCGACTCGATGGAGAGGGGCCGGAGCAGCATTGCCGCCCGGCCACTCTGGTTGGTGCACGTCAGTACCAGTTGCTGACCATCACGTCGTGAGGCGCTGGCTGCCCAGCGCCCGTCTCGACCAGCTGCTTGAGGCTCAGGAGGAAGACACCCCACCGGGTGCTGCAGTGATGCATGAACTCAACGGGTTCACGCCAGCCCTCGTGGGCGAAGTCGACGATCGTGTACTCGTCATCCTCATGAAGGTGAATCGCACCGTCGTACCGATCCACTCCGACGGTCCCTCCACCACCCCGACAGTCCATTCAGGGTTGCCAGGGCGGCGTACATGTCGCCGACGGGGGTCTTCGCACCGACCCTGTGGAGGATGTCCACCATCTCGCTGCTCCGCTTGGCTCAGTGCCAGTTGCTGATCTGGACGTCGTGCGGGGCCGGTGCGCCCGCGCCGGTCTCGACGAGCTGCTTGAGACTCATCAAGAACGTGGCCCACTTGGTGCTGCAGTGACCCATGAACTCCCCGGACTCCGGCCAGCCGAGGTGGCCGAACGTGACGATGGCGTACTCGTCTTCGTCCTTGAGCTCGAAGCGGATTTCCGTGCCGATCCACTCCGGCGGCCCTTGAAGTACCTCCCAGCTCACGAGTTCGTCCGGAACGGTCTTCTGCACCTTGATTCGGAACGTCGCGTTGGCCGCGACGGCCTCGCCGGGCTCGAAGCCGAACTGGATGACGCCGCCTTCGGTGGTGTCACCGCTGGCGTCACTTGTCCACCAGGACGCGACGCCGTCGATGGTCGTCAGCGCCTTGTAGATGTCATGGCGGGCCGCCTTGGCTCCTACACGGTGAAGGATGTCGGGCATGTGTCTCACCTTTCAGTTGGTACGCCCCTTCGGACGCGGAACCTCTTTCGCGGCACGAACTTCACGAGTCAGTCCTCGGTCGTGTCGCCGACATGGGACGGTCCGGACGGGACCCGGATCAGCGCGACGATGACGTGAGCTGAATGAGCTGGAGGTAGTTCCCGTCCGGGTCCTTGAAGGTTCCGAACCGCCCTGAGGTTCGATCTTCCGGGGCAACGATCCACTCAACGTCGGCGGTCTCCAGCTGGGCCTGGTAGCGGTCGAAATCGTCAACGTGGAAGTTGAGAATCGAGCGGCCGGGCTCGGGGTTCGTTTCGCTGACGTCGTCACGCTGCTCGATCACGAGCCACAGTTCCCCGAGGACGATCGGGCCATCTCCAGTGTGATCTGGCGCGATCACCTCGCGGTACCACTCGCGCAGTTCGGTCGCGCGCGTACTTCCGATCAGGACGCTTCCTGCGGGCATCGTGGGCATGTGGTCAATCTCCATTTCTCTTGGTGCTCTGCCGACGGGGTGTCGGCGGGGTTCCGGCGGGTCGTGACGGCCCATTCACGCTTGATCTGGTGCGCCGGGTGCTCTTCGGTTTGCTGCGGCTGAGGCGCTCCGCGATGCCTTTGATGCGCGTCAGTCGGCTGTCCCAGGCGTCGGATGTCGTCGCCATCGCGTTGCCCTCTTCCTGCTTGTCCAGGGCCCGGGGAGGTCGGATCAGCGTGCTGGCCGGCATCCAGCTACCTGGTGGTTCGTTGGAGTCCGAACACGGTGACCACTCCGCCGGCCACCGCGAGGGCCGCGATGAGTGTGAACGCCGCGTGGAATCCGTCCAGACCGGTGCCGGCCACCAGAGCGGTCGTGACAACCGCTACGCCGGCTGCGCCTCCGATCTCGCGCATCGTCTCCACGAGACCGGCCGCCAGGCCGGCGTCCGATTCGGCAACCCCGGCGAGTGCGGCGAGTTGCACAGCGGGTCCGCACAGCCCGAACCCGATGCCCGCCAGAATGAAGGCGGGCACGAGGCCGGTCAGGTAATCGGCGTCGGCGGAGATGCGAGTCAGCAGGAGCGCCCCAAGAGCGACCAGTCCGAGGCCCGTGATGAGCATCCGCCGAACGCCGACTGTGCCCGCGACACGGCCACCGATCATTGCGACGATGAAGACCGTCACGGTCGTCGTCAGCCAGGCGATGCCCGCCTCGATCGGCGAATAGCCCATGCCCTGCTGCATCAGCAGGGTGCCCAGGAAGATGAAGCCGAGCAACGCTGCGAATGCGAAGAAGGCAGCCAGGTTGGCGGAGACGACGGTGCGGTTACGCCACATCGCGTGCGGGACCAGCGGTGCGGCCGAGCGGGCCTCGAGGAGTGCGAAGAGAAGCAGCAAGAGCGTGGCTCCGGCGATCACCCCCAGCGTCGATCCGGCGAGCCAGCCGTGACCAGTCGCGTGGTGCAACCCATAGATGGCCAGCAGTAGTCCGGCGGTGACTGAGGTCGCGCCCAGGAGGTCGAGACGGGTCGTGCGGTCGCGCTCCCGGTCGGCTGAGAGAAGGAGAGCGGCGATCACGATCAGGGCAGCTCCCGCCGGGACGTTGATGAAGAAGGACCAACGCCAGCCCGGGCCCGCCGTCAACAGCCCGCCGACGACGACGCCGAACGATCCGGCGACGCCGCCTACGGCACCGAAAGCCCCGATTGCTCGATCACGTTCCTTGCCTTCTTCGAACGTGACTGCAAGGAGGGAGAGTGCAGCCGGCACGACCAGCGCGGCGCCGAGCCCCTGCCCGGCCCTGGCCGCAATGAGGACTTCCGCGGTCTGCGCGAGGCCGGCGACCAACGACATGCCCGCGAGGATCGCGAGCCCGCAGAGGAAGGTGCGCTTACGGCCGAGCCGGTCGGTCATCCGACCGCCGACGATGAGAAATCCGCCGATCAGAAGGCCGTAGGCAACGACCACCCATTGCAGGACATTCCGGCCGACGTCGAACTCCGACTGGATTGACGGCAACGCGATGTTCACGATCGCGATGTCAAGACTCACGATTCCTACGGCTGCACAGGCGAGCAGGAGGATCGCCGTCTTTCGTCTCGGCGTCGGCGCGGCCGGCGATTCGCCACCGGCTCTCAGCTCCTCTGTACCTGTCATCGGTGTTCCCTCTCAGAGCGGATCGGTTTCGCCGCGGCATTCGACATTTGCGCAACGTTTGGTTGCGTTAGACCGTAGCTGAGGGTCGGCATATGCGCAACCTATGATTGCGTATGTGTCCAGACTGTGGCCGCTGGCGCAGATCAGCGCGCCGCAGACTTGTGATCGCGATGGGATGCGGGCGTGGCCGAGCGGCACATCCGCAGTGCTCCGCGGGCGATCCTTATGGTTGCGCCACGAGGAGCAGCACGGGCCGACTGCATGCTTGGCGTGCCGAGGTCGGGGAGGACGTCGCCCGCGTCCGGCGGCTCCGTGGGCGCTTGCCGGACTCAGCTCGTCTGGCTGCGCTCGATGGTCTCGGCGATCTGCTTGATCCTGCGCAGGCGGGAGTCCCAGGCGTTGCCGACTGCCGACAGTTGCGCGACCGCGCGCTCCAACTGGGCCCGATCTACTCGGTACAGCTTCTCTCGACCCGACGGCGTTGCCTGCACAAGGCCGACGCGACTCAGCACGCTGAGATGCTTGGCGACTGCCTGCCGTGTCACCGGGAGTCGATCACTCAGCGTGGTCGACGTGCCGATGCCGTCGGCAAGCAGCAGGTCGAGCATCTGCCGACGTGTGGGATCGCCGATCGCCGACCAGAGGTCGTCGTCGACTGCCGCGCTCATCGTGCTGCCGACAGCGCGGCCGCGTGCGCCGCGAGCTGAGGTAGGAAACGATCCCAGCCGACGCTGTGGTCACGGAACGCTTCCTCGAGGACCGCAGCCTCCCACCCCTTCTCACGGAAGCCCGTCTCGGCAAACCGGAGCAGCGTGCCGGCACCAGCGGGCTCGAGGTCGAAGGTGACCAAGAGTGAGTTCGCCGGCGTCGCGGGCTCGCCGTCAGGCGCAACCCAGCGGAACGAGAAGCGGCGCGGAGGGTCGACCTCGACCACGGTGATTTCCGCGACGTGCTCACGGTCGCCCCAGATCACTTCGCCGACCGTTCCAGGCGCCGGTTCGAGGTGGGCGTCGTCGGACCACCACTCACGGATGTGCTCCGGGCGAGTGACCACCTCGAACACAACCTCCGGTGAAGCGTCGACATGAATCTGGCGCTCGATTGTTCCGAACTCCATAGACCCCGCTCCTTGATCAGCAACCTTTGGTTGCCTTAGGGTACCGGAGTGGCGGAGGACGCGCAAACGCTGGTTGCGTTTGTCGGAGTTGTCTATGGTCTGGGCATGAGCTCGCCATTGCCATCGCGATCGTTGCCTGCGAGGTCGGGGTTCTGACCACGTGGTCCGGGTCTGACGGTTCGCTCGTGGCCGTCGTCGCGCACGCGTCCGTCGCAGTGCCGAGCCGAGCTCATCAGTGTGGTCGGCCAGACGCCGCCCCGGGCCTTCGGGGACGGCGCCTGACCTGTGCGGACTCGGCGGGCTGGGTCAGCTCGCCGATGCCGCACTGTCCGCGGACGCCGGCGAGACAGGGCTGGCCGGGGTCGCGGGAGTCGCCGGGGTGGCGGGGGTCGCCGAGGTCGACGCCGACCCGGACGTGTTCGCCGAGCCGGACGTGTTCGCGCTGCCGGACGTGTCGATCGGCGCGGTCGCGGGCGCCGTCGCCGATGGCTCCGTGGTCGTGGCCGTGCTCGTCGGCGCCGCCGTCGCGGAGTCCGTGCCGGATGGGGTTCCGACCACGGTCTGCGGCGCGCGGGAGTCGGAGGTGAGCTGCGGTACCGCGATCGCCGATCCGGTGCCGATGCCGAGGGCGGTGAGCGTGCCGACGGCGATCCAGGTGCGGGGAGCGGACATGGGATTCCTCCAGGTCGAATAGGTGATCTCTCGGTACGTCATCGATCCTCGCGAGGCCGGATGAGTACACCGGGAGAGCTCGATGAGAGGACTCTCAGATACCGCCGGCCGATTCGGTCCAGGTCGCCGCGAGGTTCAGGCGCCGGGTCGTCGCCTCGGCCCGGCCCGGCTCCTGCGCCCGGAACGGCCCGGTCGCCAGCGACACGATCACCGCGGCCGTGCGCAGACGCAGCTCGGAGGGATCGACCCGGCGTTCGAACACCGGCTGCCAGCCGAAGAGCGCCGCGCGGACGCCGTCGCCGTCCGGCCCCGGTGCCATTTGGTCGGCCACGGCGAGGTGGGCGAGCATGCAGGCGAGGTCGTCGGAGCGACGGCCCGGACCGAGCGTGTCGACGTCCAGCAGACCGGCGACGGCGCCGTCGGCAACCGAGACCTGTGCCTCGTAGAAGTCGCCGTGGGTGGCCTCGTCGCCGGGGTCGCAGCCGTGCAGCCCCCTCGCGATCGTGTCCGCGATCTCCCGGGCTCGGGCGGCCTCGTCGGCCGTACCCGCGGCGATCACCTCGGCGTAGTGACGGACGTGGTCGGCCCACGGCTGCCGGCGAGGAAGGAGCCGCACCTCGTCCGGGAGCCCGTCGAGCAGCTCCACGAGCCGAGCCGGATCGCAGCACGTCGGACCCGCGACGTCCAGAGCCGCTCGCATGGGCGTGCCGCGCACCGCCTCCAGGACCACCAAGCCGTCCTCGCTGTGTCCCAGGGAGCGGGCCACCGGAACGTCGGCCGTGGTGAGCAGGGCATGCCTACGATGCAGCCGGGCCGCGGCCCGAGGTCGCACGACCTTCAGGAAGAGCCGGCGGTGGCGCGTGGTCACCTCGACGACGGCTCGTTTGCGCGGCCGGTAGGAGACCACCCGGAGCCCGAGGCCGGCGCTGTCGATCCCGAGATCGCGCAGCAAGGCTGCCACGGCTCCTGGGAAGCACGCACCGGCCAATGCGGGCAGCTCGGGGTCGAACGGGAACCGCCACACCTGGACGTCGTGCTCGCCGTCGGTCACGTGCCCGTCCACCAGTCGCGACGACCCGGCGGCCGAGACGCTCGCGGCGAGGGTCTCCGCCCGCGTTCCGTCGGGCCAGGCCACTCGCGCGGCGTAGGTGGCCGTGGTGCGGTCGCCGGGGCGGCAGTCGACGTCGCGGGTCGACCACTGCTCGAGTGACCCTCCGGCCGGCGCCAGCGCGGCGCTCAGCAGGTCGCCGGCCTCCGGGCCGGTGAGCAGTGTCAGGCCGGGATCCGGAGCGGCGGCAGATACGGGGTGGGGCACGGTCCGAGCCTGCGCTACGGCCGTGATCCGACGATGAGGAGCAGATGAAGGTCTTCTCATCGCGCCAGGCAAGATAGGACGCATGACGTCCGACGGTGCTCCGCCCGCTCCCGCCGCCTCCCCGCTGCGTTCGATCGCCGACGAGTACTGGGAAGCGCGGATGGAGACCTCGCCGCTGCTGGCGTCGTTCTTCGGCGACCACCGGTTCGACGACCGCGCCGACGACGTCTCCGCCGAAGCCGACCAGGCGGTACGGGTTCGGTGGGCGGATCTCCGCGAGCGCGCGCGGGCCCTGAACGATGACGCCCTCGACGACACCGACCGGGTCAGCCGCGCCCTGCTCGTGGGCGAGCTCGACGACGCCATCCGGGCCATCGACCTGCGACTGATCGAGCTCTCCTCCGACCAGATGCAGGGCGTCCATGCCGATCTGCTCATCGAGGGCTACCTCGCCTCGTCCATCGAGAGCGACCCGTTCGTCAACGTGGCCGGCCCCGACGAGTGGGACGGCGAGCCGGGCTGGCGTGCCGAGCTGGCCGACGCGGTGCGATCCACCCTCCGTCCGGCCTTCCGCCGCCACGCCGACGTGTTCGCACGCGAGCTCGAACCGGCCGCGCGCCCCGACGACCGCGCCGGACTGGTCCACCTCCCCGACGGCGAGGAGATCTACCAGGCGCTGATCCAGGCCAACATCGGACTGCCGCTCAGCGCGGACGAGCTGCACGAGATCGGGCTGGCCGAGGCCACCGGCTCGCTGCGCGCGGAGTTCGCCGAGGTCGGCGAGCGGGCCTTCGGCACCGCCGACGTGTCCGTGATCTTCGATCGGCTGCGCAACGACCCCGGGCTGCGCTACCGCGACGCCGACGAGCTGCTGGCTCACGCCTCGCGATGCCTCGACAAGGCCACCGCGGCGATGACCGGCTGGTTCGGGCTGCTTCCCCAGGCGGCGTGCGTGCTCACGCCGGTGCCCGATTACCTCGCCGCCGACGTGCCGCCGGCCTACTACACGCCGCCCGTGCCCGACGGCTCACGGCCGGGGGAGTACCACGTCAACCTGCACGAGCCCACCGAACGCGGCCGCTACTCCACGGCGTCCATCGCGTACCACGAGGCGATTCCGGGCCACCACCTCCAGCTGGCGATTGCCTCCGAGCGGACCGATCTCCCGGCGTTCCGGCGGCTGGGGTGGGGGCAGACCGCGTACGTCGAGGGCTGGGCGCTCTACACCGAGCGGCTCGCCGACGAGATGGGGCTCTACGACGACGACCTCGACCGGCTCGGCATGCTGGCGTCCGACGCCTGGCGGGCTTGTCGGCTCGTGGTCGACACCGGGCTGCACGCCCGCGGCTGGACCCGCCAGCGGGCCGTCGACTTCATGGTCGAGCACATGCCCGTCGACCTCGACACCATCACCGTCGAGGTCGACCGCTACATCGGGATGCCCGGCCAGGCGCTGGCGTACAAGGTGGGCCAGCGCGAGATCCTGGCGCTGCGCGCCCAGGCCCGTGAGGTGCTGGGCGAGCGCTTCGACATCGCCGGTTTCCACGACGCCGTCCTGGGCGCGGCCACGGTCAGCCTGCCGGTGCTGCGGACCCGGGTGGAGGACTGGATTTCCGCTCACTGAGTCTCCTGACCAGCGGAAATACAACGACTGGTGTGACCCGCGTCACTGTGAGGGTGGCTGGCGGGGTGGGTGAGGTCACGTCGCCTTCCGGAACAGCGGTTTCCGGGGCAGCCGTTACCGAACAGTTGCTTCTGCCCGATTTGTCGTGCGGCGAGCAACCGCGCCGTCGGGCTGAGATGCCCGGCACGCGTGCCCCTGTTGCCCAGTGTTCGGATGTTCATGCGCCACCCCATATCTCTGATGTCCACCATGTCGCCCAAGCGTTTCTGGCTGGCGGCCGGCGCCGCGACCACGGCCACGTGCCTGGCGGTCGCCCCGGCTGTCGCCGCTGGAACCACGGCGACCCAGACGGCGGGCACGCTGGCGCGTTCCGCGCCGGCGGTAGCTGCGGCCGCACCTGCGGCAGCGGCGCCGGTCGCCACCGCGGCGGCAGCCCCCACCACCCCACCCTCGGTTGCCGATGCGAGTTCGGCCGCCGTGGCCGCCGCAGCCGAGCTCTCCGCGGCCACCACCTCTCAGACGGCCGCCGAGCAGGCCGTCGCCAATGCCAACGCCGCTGTCGAGGCAGCTCAGGTCGAGCTCCGGGCCGCGCGTGCGGCGCTCGGCGTCGCGACGGACGACGCCAAGGTGGCCGGCCAGGTGCGAGAGGCCGCCGTCGAGGCGCACGACCTCCTCGAGGCCGGCGCCGTCCAGACCGTGGACCCGGCCACCGCTGTCGCGGCGGGCCTGTCTCTCGCCGAGCTGATCGATCCCTTCATCGACCCCGTCGAGCGGATGGACGACGCCGAACGCGAGGCCGACCTGGCCAAGGCCGTCGAGGCCCGCGACCGAGTCGACCTGGTCGGAGCCGGAGCCCGGGAGAGCGCCGCGTCCGCGGGCCTCGACCGCGCCACCAGCACCCAGATCGCCGCCACCACCGCACTCGACGAGGCAGTCGTGCGCCAGGCGAGCGCAGTCGACGCGAAGTCGGCCGCGGACCAGGTGCTGACCGAGGCGAAGGCAGCCGAGGAGGCAGCCCGGGTCGCGGCTGCTCGCGCCGAGGCCGCCGCCCTCGCCGCCAGGTCGATGGAGCGCCCCGCCATCGCCGAGGTGACCAGCCCGTACGGCATGCGGACGCACCCGATCACCGGCGTCTACAAGCTCCACTCCGGCACCGACTTCTCGGTGGGCGACGGCAAGGCGCGGGCCGCTCGCGCCGGCACCGTGACCGACGTGACCAGCGACAGCGCCTACGGGAACATGGTGACGATCTCGCACGGCACGATCGACGGCGACAGCGTGGTCACCCGCTACGCCCACCTCGCCTCGGCCACCGTGTCGGTCGGGACGGCGGTGGCCGCGGGCGACGTCGTCGGCAACATCGGCGCCACGGGCTACGCGACCGGACCCCATCTCCACTTCGAGGTCCTCGTCAACGGGGAGTTCGTCGATCCGATGACCTGGCTCTGACACCACCCTCAGGACGGGCTATCCTGTGCGTCCCCGGTTCATCGGGTTACGTCAACATCATGGGAAGGGTTGTGTCCGCCGTGTCGGACGCTTCAAGTCATCGATTCGACCTGTCCGGCCGTGACCACGTCCAGCTGGGTGATCGGCGATGAGCGCGGTCGGGATCGCCGCGGTGTTCGTGCTGACCTTCGGCACGGGGTACTTCGTGGCGCAGGAGTTCGCGTACGTGTCGGCCGACCGGGTCGAGCTGTCCCGGCAGGCCGCCGCGGGTGACGCGCGGGCGGCCTCGGCGATCCGCGTCATGGAACGCCTGTCGTTCATGCTCTCCGCGGCACAGGTCGGCATCACCGTCACGGGTCTGCTCGTGGGGTTCATCGCCGAGCCGGCGTTCGCGGCGGTGCTGCGGCCGGTGCTGTCGACGCTCGGGATGTCCGACGCCGCGGTGTCGGGCGTGGCGATCGCGGTGGGATTCGTCCTGGTCACCGTGATCCAGATGGTTCTCGGCGAGCTGTTCCCGAAGAACCTCGCACTGGCCAGGCCGGAGTCGCTGGCCAAGGTGCTGGCGCCGTCGACCCACGTCTACCTCGCGGTCAGCGGCCCGGTGGTGCGGCTGTTCGACAACTCGGCCAACTGGGTGCTGCGCAAGGTCGGCATCGAGCCGGTCGAGGAACTCCACCACGGCGCCACCCTGGAGGAGCTCGGCCACGTCATCGGCGAGTCGGAGGCCCACGGCTCGCTGCCGTCCCACCTGTCCGGCGTGCTCGGCCGGGCGCTGAGTTTCTCCGAGCGCACCACCGGAGAGGCCATGGTGCCTCGCCCGGACGTCATCACCGTGCCGGCCCGCGCCACCGCCGACTCGGTCGTCGAGCTGATCGCCGAGTGCGGGCACTCGAACTTCCCGGTCACCGGCGAGACCACCGACGACGTGATCGGGGTCGTCGGAGCCCGCGAGCTGATGCACCTGCCGCCCGAGCGCTTCGCCACCGCCACGGCCGCGGAGATCGCGCGACCGGTGCTGCTGGTGCCCGACAGCGTCGTCCTCCCGGCGGTGATCGAGCAGATGACAGACCTGGACGACGAGTTCGCGTGCGTCGTGGACGAGTACGGCGGCCTTGCCGGCATCGTGACACTGGAGGACATCGCCGAGGAGCTGATGGGCGAGATCACCGACGAGTCCGACGACGAGCACGCGACGGCCACTCGGGTGGGCGAGTGGTGGCAGCTCGACGCCGGGCTCCGGATCGACGAGGCGACGGCGTACACCGGCCTGTACCTGCCCGAGTCCGACGACTACGACACCGTGGCCGGTCTGGTCCTGGCCCGGTTGGGGCGTTTCGCCGAACCGGGGGACCGGCTGATGGTGGGCGCCGACCCGAACGGCTTCGGGGCCGGTCACGGTTCGGGCCACGGCTCAAGCCACGGCTCAGGTCACGGCTCGGGTGACGGCGGATCCGCGATCGAGATCGAGGTCGTGTCCGTCGCACGGCACGTTCCGGAGCAGGTGCGGATGCGCGCCGTGTCAACCCGGGAGGTGGGCGCGTGAGCACCGGCACCGCCATCACGGTGACCCTCGCCCTGCTCGTGGCGAGCGGGTTCTTCGTCGCCGCCGAGTTCGCCCTGGTCGGTGCGCGCCGGCATCGGCTGGAACAGGCTGCGGCCGCCGGCAAGCCCGGGGCCAGAGCGGCGCTCAAGGGCGTGCGCGAGCTCTCGCTCATGCTCGCCGGGGCCCAGCTGGGCATCACGATGGTCGTGGTCGGGCTCGGCATGGTCTCCGAGCCCGCCTTGCACCACCTGCTCGAGCCGCCGCTGTCCGCGCTTGGCCTTCCCTCGCAGGTGGCAGACGTCGTCGCGCTGGTGCTCGCGCTGGCGGTGGTCACGTTCCTGCACGTCGTCATCGGGGAGATGGCACCGAAGTCGTGGGCGATCGCCCATCCGGAACGCTCGGCGATGATCCTGGCGCCGGCCTTCCGGGCGTTCACCTGGGTGACCCGATGGCTGCTGGTCGCACTCAACGGAGTGACGAACCTGCTGCTCCGGGTGTGCCGGGTGACGCCGCGTGACGAGATCGCCACAGTGCGCAACCGCGAGCAGATCCACCACCTGGTCTCCGAGTCGCGGCGGCTGGGCCTGATCAGCGACGGCGACCACGGCCTGCTCACCCGCGCACTCGACGCCCCGGCCCACCCGGTCGGCGAGATCATGGTGCCGGCCGAGCGGATCGTGCAGGTCGGACCGGCGGCGAGCGCCTTCGAGGTGGTCGAGGCCGCCGCCGCGAGCGAACGCACCCGCGTGCTGGTGCGCGACGCCGGAGAGCCGCCCGTGGGCGTCGTCCACGTCCGCGAAGCCCTGGTCGCTCTGGCCCGGGGGTCCGCGTGGACCGCCGGCCAGGCCGCCACACCGGTGCCGCACGTCCGCTCCGGCGCCGACCTCACGGTGGCCGCGGAGCTGCTGCGGGCGGCGCGTGCCCAGCTCGCGGTGGTGGTGGACGACGCCGATCAGGTCGTCGGACTGGTCAGCCTGGACGACCTGATCGGACGCATCCTGGTCAGCTGAGCTCGACTGGGGTGGGTCGAGTCCGGCCGAGGTCGGTCGAGTCCGGCCGAGCCCGCCTCAGCCCCGCCCGCCCTCGTGCAGGCCGGCGTACAACCGGTCACGCAGGTCGTTGACCTCGTCGCCGGTGAGCGTGCGGCTCACCGGGCGCAGCACCACGCGCATCAGCACACCCCGCTGCCCGCGCCGGATGCCCAGCCGCTCGCGTGCCGCCCTGGGGAGCTCGTCGTACGGCGTGTTCGAGAGCACCGTGACCTCCTCGACCAGGTCGGCGTGGGCCCCCAGCACCTCGCGGACGCGGTCGCCGAGGATCTCGTCGTCGACGGTGTCGGCCACGGCGATGGACAGGTCGCGGCGGGCGGGCGGGAGGCTCGACATCGGCTGGTACGGCGCGAGGTCGAGCAGCTGCGCGCTCACCCGCGGGTCGGCCGAGCGCAGCAGCCGGATGTCGTCGATCCCCTTGCGCAACATCAGCGCCCTGTCCAGCCCGAGCCCGAGCGCCAGGCCACTCCACTCGCGCGGGTCGAGGCCGCTGTCCTCGAGAACCTGTGGCGCGACGAGACCGCACTCGGCGATCTCCACCGCGCCACCGTCGTGGATGACGTCGACCTGGCGCCCGCCGGTGGTGTACGGATGCTCGGTGCTGCTCCATCGCCAGTGCTGGCCCGGCAACAGCGTGCCGACCAGCGTGTCGACCATGGCCTGGAGGTCGTCGTGGTCGAGCCGTCGCCCGCCGCGGCGCATCAGCCAGAGATCGAGCTGATGGGGAGTGCCGGTGTGGATCCGGTCGATGGAGTCGCGGCGATGGCACATGCCCGGCAGGGCGAGCAGGACGTCGGCCGACGGCCGTGCCTCGGCCGCGAGCTGTCGCAGGGCGGGCGGGATTCCGGCCGAGGTGTGGCTGCGCAGCATCGTCGTCTCGCTGACGTAGCGGGTGTAGCGGACATCGCGCGCCACGGCCGTAGCCGGATAGCCGAGACGGTCGTAGTTGTCCTCGAGCGACACGACCGGCCGTGATCGGCGGACGCGGGGCTCGGCGTGCCAGGTCGTGGCGAGCGCGTCGACGACATCGTCGACCAGCAGCTGGAGGGCGTGTGGGCCTTGCTCCGGATCGGTCAGGTCGCGCGTGGACAACGCGCCGACGAGGGTGGGGAGCTGGAGGGGGATGGGGACGGAGCCGGTCGGGGCCGAGGTGGACGGGGTGACCGGTGCCGTGGACGGAGTGGTGACGAGAGCGGACATGTCGCGGCCTACTTCACGTGAGCTGGGGCGGTGGGTGAGCCTCCCCCGGCCAGGGCGTCCGCGAAGGGTCAGGCGTGCCGGCCCTCCGGGCGACGGACATCCGCCGACCGGGGGCTGCTAAACAGGCGCTGACCTGGCATGCCTACGAGGTTAGCCGACGGGGCGGCGCGCGGCCAAGCTAGGGATGCTCGAGCAGGCCGCGTTGGTAGGCCAGGGCGACGGCCTCGGTGCGACTGGCGGCTCCGAGCTTGGCCATGGCTCGCGACACGTGGACGCTGACGGTCTTCTCGCTGATGAAGAGCTCGTCGCCGACCTGGCGGTTGGTGTGGCCCTGGGCGACGAGCGCGAGCACGGCGTGCTCGCGCGGGGTGAGCAGCTCGGCGACCGGCGCGGTGCCGCCGGCCAGGCCGACGCGTGCCCGGCGGGCGAGCTGGCGTACGGCGTCGGCCAGCGGAGTGGCCCCGAGCTCCTCGGCGGTGGCGAGAGCGGAGCTGATCTCGGCCGCGGCGGCGTCGCGCTCGCCCGCGGCGATCAGCGATTCGGCCAGCCGACGCCGGGCCAGCGCGACGTGGTAGACCTCGCCGTAGCCGAAGGCGTCGACGACGGCGTGCCACACCTGCGGGTCGTCCTGGCCGTGGAGGCGAGCCTCCTCGGCGGTGGCGCGGGCGAGCCAGGCGCGGCCCTCGGGTCCCATCTCGGAGGCTCGCGGATGACCGCGCTCGGCGGTCTCGCGGGCGAACGCCGCGTAGTGTTCGCCTGCCTCGACGGCGCGCTTCTCGGCCGCCGTGTCGCGGCGCTGACGAGCCGCGCGGGCGAGATCGGCCTGGGCCGCGACCGCCAGGGTCGCCAGCCGGATACCGCCGAGCGGCCATTCGTTCGTGGAGGACTTGCGCATGGAGTCGAGGGCTTCGTCGACGACGGACGTGGCGCCCTCGGGCCGCTCGCGCCAACAAGCCAGCTCAGTGCCGGCGATGCCGGCGAGCATGGCGATCTGGGAGTCGCGGTGCCATTCGGGGCGCAGCGCGGCGAGGTGGCGCTCGGCGGTGTCGAACTCGCCCCGGCCCACGCTGACCATGACGCTGCAGGCCGCGAGCAGTGCCGTGATGGTGTCGGAGACGTGCTCGCCGGGCGGGCGGGAGGCGACGGCGGCTTCGTCCCAGCTGCCGCGGGCGTAGTGGACCATCGCCCGCATCCAGCGGATCTCGAGGCCGTAGGTGCTCCAGGTGAGGCCGAGCTCGACAGCTCGCCGGTCGGCGTCGTCGGCGATGGTGGCGGCGAGGTCGGGCAGGCCCTGTTCGTAGCGGGTGGTGACGAGGTTGAAGAGCGCGCGTAGCTCGACGTTGGGGGCTCGAGCCTCGACCGCGCGCGCTCGGGCTTGGTCGAGTAGCTCGCAGGCCTCCTCGACCTCGCCCATCCGGACGCGGCCGAACGCCAGCGAGATCAGGGCGTCGGCCTCGACCTCGAGGGAGCCGGATTCGCGGGCGTCGCGGACCGCGGCCTCGGCGAGCTCGTGGATCTTGGACTCGTCGCTGGGGCGCCAGCTGCGCGCCCGGGTGGCCAGCACCCAGGCACGTTCGTGGCTGGGCGGGCTGTCGCGGATGAGCTGCCATGCGTCGTCGATGGTGGTGGCGGCGTCGTCCCAGCGTCCGTTGGCCAGCAGCACGTGGGTGAGGACGCGGCGGACGTCGGCGGCCAGCACGGGGTCGTCCGTGGCGTCGGCGAGGGGCACGGACGCCTGGGCGAAGGCGAGCGCGCGCTCGGGGTGCCCGGCCGCCCCAGCCACGTAGGTGGCCTTGCGCATGAGCCCGAGCTCGTCGATGCCGGCGCGGCGCTCGGGATCGTCGACGGCGTGCCACAGCTCGAGCGCCTGCTCGACGTGGCGCAGCTCGGCTCCGAGGGCGCCGACCCGCATGGCTTCGTCGGCTGCCTGGACCGACGCGGTGAGGGCCTGGGCGAGGTCGTTGCTGCGCAGGCTGTGGTGGGCCAGCGCGGCGGCCAGGCCCGGCTCGGGATTGTCGATGATGAGGTGGGCGTAGGCGGCGTGGAGCCGGACCCGCTCGCCCGGCAGGAGATCGGCGTAGATGGCCTCGCGCTGCAGGGCGTGGCGGAAGGCGTAGGAGTCGGAGTCGTCGGAGACCAGGATGTGGTGCTGGACGGACTCGCGCAGGGCGGTCTCGAGGACGTCTTCGTCGATCCCGAGCACGGACCGTAAGGTGGCGTGGCGCACTCGGCGCCGGCCGGTGACCGACACCGCGCCGACCACCCGCTGAGCCGCGGGGCTGAGCTGTTCGAACCGCGCGAGCAGGACGTCGGCGAGGGCGGTGGGGATGCCGCCGCGGTCGGTGGCCTGCGCGGCGAAGAGCTCTTCGGCGAAGAACGCGTTGCCCTCGGAGCGTTCGGCGACGTCGACTGCGAGCCGCTCGTCGACGACGTCCTCGGCCAGGGCCCGGACGAACTCGAGCGACTCGACGGCGTCGAAGGGCTTGAGGTCGAGCCGGTCCACCGCGGGCAGCCGGACGATCTCGGCGAGGAAGGGCCGCAGCGGGTGCTGGCGGTGGAGGTCGTCGGACCGGTAGGTGGCCACGATCAGCACCCGCTGGGTACTGAGCCGGGACAGCAGGAAAGACAGGAGGTCGCGAGTGGAGGGATCGCTCCAGTGGAGGTCCTCGATCTCGAGCACCACGGGTTGCTCGGCGGCGGCGTCGCTGAGCGCGCCCAGTACGGCGTCGAAGAGCTGGAGCTGGCCGAGATCCTGTTGGGCCGCGGCCGGAGCACGGACGCCGTGGCCGGTGAGGGTGGTGAGGGGGAGACGATCGGCCACGGCGTCCTCGTGGGCGGCGCGCAGTTGCTCGATGATCTCCATGAACGGCAGGAACGGCAGGCCGGCCTCGCCGATGCCCAGGCAGCGCCCGACGAACACCTCGGCACCCTCGGCCCGGGCGACCTCGGCGAACTCGGTGAGGACGCGGCTCTTGCCCACGCCGGCGTCGCCGGAGACCAGCACGGCCCCGGCGGCACCCTCGGAGGCGCGCTGGAGCGCCGCACGCAGCTGAGCCAGCTCAGCGTGGCGCGCGACGAACGGGACTCCGGAGCCGAGTCGGGGCACGAGTGCGATGTTCGCATACCCCACCGACACTTTGCCGGTGGCCGGGCGCCGGCTCGGTCCGGCCGGACATGCCGGTCACGTCGGCGACGCCGCCCCACGCCGCCGGAAACGGAGTCGTCAGGGAAAGTCCCGTCGTGATCATGCCGACGAGCCTCGCCCTGAGGGCCGGCACGGCGCATCGGGAGGATGCCTACGTTCGGGCCCGGACTGACCCTTACCCGGGCTGAGCGAGCACCGGCCGTCGGGTCAGTCGTACGGCGTGTCCGGGATCGGGAAGGGCTCCTGGTCGCCGAAGATCCGACGGGTCCGCTCGAGCTCCTCTTCGCGCACCCGCGCCTGCGCCGCGGCCCACTCCTCGGGGGTGAAGTCCTTCAGCCGCATCCGCCGGATCGTCTCCGGGTCGGCGAGATGAGGTGGCGGCGGGTACGGCGGGGTGACCAGCGTGAGCCCTCGGCCGACCCGGTCGGCGTGCACACGGTCGACGACGAGCGTGAGCGTGTCGCCATCGCCCGGGGTGGCCGCCTCGACGTCCAGGACGAGCACGCTCCGGCCGGACTGGTTCTGCAGCTTCGTGTTCGCGGACACCGAGCCGTGGTCGAGGCGCCCGGTCACCCGCACGCCGCCCCCGCCGGCGTCCGAGATCCCCTCGACCACGAACTGCACGGCATCGGGGTCGACCGTGGGCCACCATCCCGTGGCGCCACCGACGTGGTGGGTCTCGCCGATGATCTGCTCGGCGGTGTCGGCGTCGATCGGGGTGAGGTCCGGCGGGTCGTTCGTCAGCCCGGGATTGTGGAAGATCGCGATGGCCGAGGTCGGCATCCAGGTCTCGTGGCGGCAGAACATCTCTTCGATGAGCAGCTCGGGGCTGGAGATCGCGCGGTACACCGTGGTGGCGCGCGGCGATCCGTCGGGCGCGGACGTGGTGAGGCTCCAATATCGGGTGAACCGCCCGGGATCGGCGACCAGTGCCCCCGCGTGCGCGGCGCTGACCGTGCGGAGCATGACGCGGTGCGGCGGAGCCACGTCGCGTTCGGCGGCGGCCGGCCACTGCCAGCGCAGATGCCGTGGGCGCCCCGGCTCGTGCCATTCCCGGTCGAGCACGGAGAAGTACTCCCACCCGTCGCCGCCGCGCCGCCACAGGCCGCGGGGCGCGTCGATGGTGTCGCCTGGTCTGACCTCGACGACGTACTCGTGACGCTCGTCCATGTCGGCTCCCTCGACGTCGTTGCCGTCATCGACGTAGGTGCGCGTGGACGGCCTCGGGTGACACCCGCCGGGGCTCAGCCGAGCTCGGCGGCCGTAGGGGGATCGGCCCCGCGGCGCGAGCAGGTGATCGCCGCGACCCGGGCGGCCCGGTCGAGGACGCGTCGCAGCGCGTCGGCACCCAGGCCGGCCAGCTCGTCACGCCGAGCGCCCCCGAGCACGTCGTCCAGCCGCAGCGAGTCGACCAGGCCAGCCGTGAACGCGTCGCCGGCGCCAACCGTGTCGACGACGTCCACGGCGCGCGCCCCGACCGCCACCCGCCCGCCACCGTCGGTGAAGGCCACGGCGCCCTGCCCACCCCGGGTGAGCACGACCAGCGCGGGCCCGCTCCGAGCCCAACGCTCGGCGACGTCGGCCGGATCGGACCCGGGCACCAGCCAGGCGAGGTCCTCGTCGCTGACCTTGACCACGTCGGCCAGCGTGACCAGCTCCTCCCACCGTTCGACGACGTGGGCGTGGGACGGCAGCAGCGCTGGACGCAGGTTGGGGTCGAGCACGATGCTGGCCACGCCCCGGGCACGCTCGCGGCGGACCAGGCGCAGGAGCGCACTCGCGCCGGGTTCGCGGGCGGCGGCGATGGAGCCGGTGCAGAGGGCGACGGCGCCCTCGGGGAGGCGGTCGGGCAGTTCGTCGTCGCACCAGCCCCAGTCGGCCGTTCCGTCGGCATAGAAGTCGTAGGCGGCGTGGCCGGCGTCGTCGAGCGACACCACCGCGAGAGTGGTCGGCTCGGCGGCCGCAACGGCGTGATCGAGGCGGACGCCGTTGGCGTCGAGATGCCCGCGCACCACCGCGCCGAAGGCACCCGTGCCCAGCCGGGCGAGCAGGTGGGTGGGCGCCCCGAGGCGGGCCAGCCCGACGGCGACGTTGGCCGGCGAGCCGCCGGGAACCGCACGGAAGAGGTTGCGGCCGGCGGACGGACCTGGGGCCGGGTCGGGGACGAGGTCGACCAGTGCCTCGCCCGCGACGACGATGCTCGCGCTCTGTCGGGTCACGCCGACACCGTAGGCCCACCCCTGTGGATGCCGACATCGTGACCGGGAACCACGATCCTCTACCGTGGTGCACCTCACCCCGACGAAGGAGTCAGGTCCCCGTGGTCAGCGTCCCCAGTGTGTCGTACTCGATCACCGTGCGGCTCGAGGTGCCGGCCGGCGGCACCGCAGTCAGCCAGCTCACCACCGCGGTCGAGAAGGCCGCTGGCCTGGTCACCGCGCTCGACGTCACGGCCTCGGGCAACGACCGCATCCGGGTCGACGTCACCTGCGCCGCCTCGTCCTCCGGCCATGCCGACGAGCTGGTCGACTCGCTGCGCTCGGTGCCCGGCGTGGTCATCGGCAAGGTCAGCGACCGGACGTTCCTGGTCCACCTCGGCGGCAAGATCGAGATCACCTCCAAGGTGCCGATCCGTAACCGCGACGACCTCTCGCTCATCTACACCCCGGGCGTGGCGCGCGTGTCGCAGGCGCTGGTCGACAATCCCGAGGACGCCCGGCGGCTCACCATCAAGCGCAACACCGTCGCGGTCGTCACCGACGGCTCCGCGGTGCTCGGCCTGGGCAACATCGGCCCCGTCGCCGCCTTGCCGGTCATGGAGGGCAAGGCCGCGCTGTTCAAGCGGTTCGCCGACATCGACGCGTTCCCGATCTGCCTCGACACCCAGAACATCGAGGAGATCATCGCCACGGTCCGCCACATCGCCCCGGTGTTCGCGGGCATCAACCTCGAGGACATCTCCGCGCCGCGCTGCTTCGAGATCGAGGCGCGCCTGCGTGAGCTGCTCGATATTCCGGTCTTCCACGACGACCAGCACGGCACCGCCATCGTCGTCCTGGCGGCGCTGCACAACGCCCTCAAGGTGGTCGGCAAGGACATCGGCTCCATCCGGGTCGCGATGTCGGGTGCGGGTGCGGCCGGGCACGCCATCGCCCAGCTCCTGGTGGCGGCCGGCGTCCGCGACCTCGTGGCGGCCGACGTCCACGGTGTCATCCACCCGGGCCGCCACGACCTCACCGGCATCCCCACCTGGTACCTCGAATCCACCAACCCCCGCGGCATCACCGGCACGCTGCGCGAGGCCGTCGCCGGCGCCGATGTGTTCGTGGGGGTGTCGGCGCCCAACGTCCTCACCGCCGCCGACGTCGCCACGATGGCCGACCGCTCGATCGTCTTCGCCCTGGCCAACCCCGAGCCCGAGATCGACCCGCGCGAGGCGAGCCGGTACGCCGCGGTGGTCGCCACCGGCCGCAGCGACTACCCCAACCAGATCAACAACGTCCTGGCCTTCCCGGGCGTGTTCCGCGGCCTGCTCGACGCCCAGAGCCGCTCGATCACCACCGAGATGCTCACCGCCGCCGCCAAGGCGCTGGCCGCCACCGTCAAGGACGACGAGCTCAACTCCTCCTACATCGTGCCCAGTGTGTTCCACTCCGGGGTGGCCGAGGCGGTGGCGGCGGCCGTGCGGGGCAGTGTCGAGACCATCCGCAAGGTGGCCGAGGAGACCGGCGAGTTCCCGGCCGTGCGGGTCTGATCCGCCACCCGGCGCGCCGACCAGGCACCATGGAACCGTGAAGGGCAACGGCGAGTCGCTGACCGGGCAGCTGCTGGTTGCCGCGCCGGCGCTGCGCGAGTCGACGTTCGAGCGCGCCGTCGTGCTGATGCTCTCGCACGACGACGACGGCGCGCTGGGCGTGGTGGTCAACAACCCGACCGACGTCCCCGTGGCCGACGTCCTCCCCGGCTGGTCGCCGGTGGTCTCCGAGCCCGACGTCGTGTTCCAGGGTGGTCCGGTCAGCCTCGACAGCGCGCTGGGCCTGGTGTCGATCGACGGCCGCGACGAACCGCTCGGGATCAGGCGGGTGCGCGGCCGGCTCGGCGTGGTCGATCTCGACACCCCCACCGAGATCGTGCTGCCAGCGGTCACCGCGATGCGGGTGTTCGCCGGCTACGCGGGCTGGGCGCCGGAACAGCTCGAGGCCGAGATCGACGAAGGGTCCTGGTACGTCGTCGACGCCGAGCCGTTCGACGCGTTCCGGCTCCACACCACCGACCTCTGGCAGACAGTGCTGCGCCGCCAGTCCGGACCGCTCGCGCTGATGGCGTCGTTCCCCGACGACCCCTCGCTCAACTGACGGGCGGCGTCACCACGACGTCAGACCCAGTCGATGTAGTCCATGGTCCGCCAGAACAGGTCAGGCGACAGCGGCATCGGCAGTCTGGGTGGAGTGAACGCGCCGGACGCAGGGTCGGCGATGACGATCCGGCCCAAGTCGTCGACCCCTGTCACCGCGGTCGTGTGGTAGCCCTCGTCGAGGTCGAGCAGTGAGGCGTACGACCTGCCGCTGCTGGTCGCGAGCTTCGACACGTCGGTGGAGGTGGCGACCATCAGCCTGGCCCCCCGGACGAGATCGCGCAGGTGGTCGTCGTCCTCCACGTCGAAGGACGTCGTTCGCCGAGGTGGTTGCCCGGTGAGCCATTCCAGCGCGTAGTACGGCTCGTTTCCCTCGTCGAGGTTCGCATACCCACCCACGTGGTGGGCGTAGGCCTTTTCGTAGAAGGGGAAGAGGGTCGATCCGTCCCGCGCACGACCGAAGGCGAGGTTCCCGTCGGCGTTCACCGGAAGGGTGGCCGCGAAGCGATACTCGCGGCCCGGAAGCGAGACCACCACCGTGTCGCCGTCCTGCCGCACCGAGGCCAGGAACTCCGAACGATCCGCCGCACCCCCACCTGCGGCTTCGGCGAAGCGCGCGGTCATCGTGGCCGCGAAGTGGCAGTTGTTGATGGGTCCCTGGATCGGGTTCTCCACATCGAGGTGTGTGGGTGCGACGTGGTCGACGGGGGCGTAGCTGAAGCCGGGAGGCAACGCAGGTTCGGGAAGCGGCTCGCTGACGACCCGCAGGCGAGTCGGGCCGGACGGACCCCGGTCTACCCCCGAGTGCGCGTCCGCCAAGGCGCGCTGATCGTCGACCACGGTGGATTCGGCTGCCATGGCGCCGTCGCACGTCTCCCGCATCGCGTCGACAGCCCTGCACGCGGTCACCCCGGCCAGCATGATCTCTGTCATCAGCTCGTCGCGGTACGAGCGAGAGTTCGCGATCGATCTGTGCATGCGGTCCACTCGCGCGTCCACGACGTTCTTGAGCTGGGCGGCGACGGCCGCCAGTTGTTCGCGCGTGGTGGTCAGCGCGTCAGCCGCGAGCCCGAGGGCGTCGTCACTCATGGCGGTGCCGCAGCCGTCACGACAACGAACCACCGCATACCGTGTAAGTGCCCCGAGATGCCGTGAGGTGACGCCCGGGCCGCCGTCAGTGCTCTGCCTGTGCTGGCGACAGCACGACGGACGGGTCGGCGCCGACCTCGCCCACGGCGCCAACCGACCAGCGGCGTCCGCTCGCCGTCACGACGTCGCCCTCCCAGTACCACGCAGTGGTCTCCGAACCGTCGGCTTCGTCGACGCCGAGACAGATCCGGGGCGGATCGAGGGCCATCACCATGACCCAGGCATCGAGAAGCTGGTTGGGATAGCCGCACATGATCGCCACGCCGGATTCCGGCTGCTGAGCGTTCATGGCCACCGTACGGAGACGAACCGGCCGAAGATCCGGCGGAGCGCCGCGACGGGGACCGGTTTCGGATGGCGCCGGCCCCACGGGTTGTGCAGCACGAGGTTGCCGGCCCTGTCGACCCCGCGGACGGCATAGGCGTGGTCGGCCACGATGCCGTACTCGAGGGCCACGGCCTGGGTGTACGCGTCGAACTCCCGGTACGTGACCGCGACGGTCAATCTGTCCGAGCGGCACAGTCGCCGGATCTTCGTGTCGGTGAGCGACTGCGGCCGCACCGACGTCGGTGTCGATCCGGTGAGCCAGGTCATGGCCACCTCCGGGCTGCGTGGCTGGTCGAGCTCGGGGTACCCGTTCACGTACTGGGCGAAGGCCTTCTCGAGGTACGGCACGAGTCCGGATCCGTCGTTCGTGCTGGCATGGCGCGGCCGTCCGTCCGGCATGACGGGCAGGGCCCGGGTGATCCGCTGCTCGTCGAACGGGGTGCGCACGACGAGGTCGGGCCCGTCCTCCTGGACGAACGACGCGACCCGCCGGGCCCTCTTCCCCGTCGCGAGGCACAGCGGGCCGATGAAATGGCAGTTGCGCAGGGGACCCTGCTCCGGCGTGTCGAAGTCGATGATCGGCGGCATCAGAGTCGGCGGACCGTCGCCGTACTTCGCCCCCGCCGGCGGCGGGGGTTCGAGCCGGGGAGGACGATGCGGCCGGGGCGGACGATGCGGCCGCGGGGGACGGTGCGATCGGGGCGGGCGCGACGGCTTCGGCGGGCGCGACGGTTTCGGTGGGGGCCCGGCGATCTCGATCGCCCGCGGCGACGGTGCGGCCACCAGCTCCAGTGTGGCGACCTCCGTACCGATCGCACCGGCCACGCGTTCCTCGGCCACATCGATCGTGTGCACCATATGTGCCATGGTCTGGCGGACGAGGGTCTCCAGATCGCTGCGGAGCTGGTCCGCGGCGAGCATCGCCAGCAGCCGGGACACCGACGAGCGTGCCGTCCGCTCGATCGACGCGGTCGCGCGAACGAGCGTCTCTCGCGTGGCGGCCAGCGAGGCGATCGACGCGGTGAGCTGTTCGTCCGTCACGGCGTCACCTCCGCGGCCCTCGCCCCAGGCCTCATGCCGGGTAAGTACGGCCGCAACCGGTGTCGTGACGACGACAGGGCCCGAGATCCGCGCGCGACCTCGGCACACCGGAGCCGCGCGCCGAAGTCGGAGCCGTCAGCCGCGGCGGGGATCCCGGAGCTCGCACCACGACAACACGACGAAGAGCTGACGGAAGACGACCTCGGGCATGGGCTTCGGGTGGTTGCTCCGATCGGTGGCGAGGTGGCGGAGGTCGGCGCTGGAGAAGTTGCGGACGCCGTCCACGTGCGACGGACGGCCTGTGAACCAGGTGAACACCCGATGCGGGCCGGCCTTCATGTTCTGGTAGCCGCCGCGGTACTTCGCCCAGGCCTTCTCGAGGTAGGGGACGAGGGGCGAACCGTCGTCCGTCGTGCCGTAGAGCAGCTGGTTCGTCGGTCGCCACACCGGCAGGGTGTCCTCGAGGTGGTGGTCGCCGGCCGCCGTACGCACGCTGACGGTGCCGGCGTGGGCGTCGCGGCGCACCGAGCGGGACACGGCGCGCGGATCGGCGTCGGTGAGCATCGCGATGGCGGCATGGAAGCTGCAGTTGGGCGCGTCGCCCTGCCGGCCCTTTCCGGTGCCGAACGCCATCGGCGCCATTCGCAGCCGCTTCTTCCGGGTGTACCGCATGTTCCGCGGGATGCCCGGCTCACCGGGCAGCGAGACGACGATGCGAGCGATCTGGGACGCGACCGCCGTATCGAGTGTCTCGCGCAGGTCCGCCACCCCGCCCCGGAGGCCGTAGACGTGCGGCGTGAGCTGGATGGCCACCGATTCGAGCGTCGTGACGGCATCGCGGAGCTGGGTGTCAGTGGCGGCCGGCAGCGGTCGTGTCCGTGTTGGTGCTTTTGTGCATGCCGGAGAAGGTGCGATGTCACCGCGGCGCGTGACGAGGTCACGTGGTGACGGTGCTCACCCCGGGGGTGAGCTCACTGCGACGAGTCGTCGCCGCCGGTCTTCATCGACTCCCAGATCTTCTTGCACTCGGGGCAGACCGGGAACTTCTGCGGATCACGGCTGGGCACCCACACCTTGCCGCACAGGGCGATGACCGGTGTTCCGTTGATCATGGCCTCGGTGAGCTTGTCCTTGGGCACGTAGTGGGAGAAGCGCTCGTGGTCGCCGTCGCCGCTGCTCGGCTGGGTGCGGCGGTCCTCGATGGTCTCGGTGCCGGGGCTCAGTCGGGTGCTCACGGCGTCAAGTCTACGTACCTGGAGATCGGTACATGAGTGTCCGTACAATTGGCTGATGACGATGATGCCCGAAGGTCAGACCGACCAGGGCATTCTCGGTTCCGAGCACCGCAGGCTCACCATCGGCATCGTCGCCACCGTCGTCTTCATCGCCTTCGAGGCGATGGCGGTCGCCACCGCGATGCCGAAGGCCGTACCCGACCTCGACGGCCTGCCGCTGTACGCACTGGCCTTCTCCGGCTATCTCACGACGAGCCTGTTCGGGATGGTCGTCGCCGGCGAGGTATGCGACCGGCGCGGGCCGCGGCTGCCGCTGTTGGCCGGTGCCGCGACCTTCAGCGCGGGGCTGCTCGTGGCGGGCTTCGCTCAGTCGATGTGGCCGTTCATCGCGGGCCGGGCCATCCAGGGACTGGGCGGCGGGTTGGTGATCGTCGCCCTGTACGTCGTGGTCGGACGTGCCTATGACGAGGCGCTGCGCCCGCGCATCTTCGCCGGCATGGCCGCCGCGTGGGTGGTGCCCTCCATCGTGGGACCCCTGGTGGCCGGGCTGTTGGCCGACCACGTGTCGTGGCGGTGGGTGTTCCTGGGGATCGCGCCGCTGGTGTTGATCCCGGTGGCCATGTCGCTGCCCTCGGTCACGGCGGTCGACGGCCCTCCGCCAGGCGGTCCGGCCGTCCGACGCGGACGCAAGCGGCTGGCGCTGGCGGCCGCCGCGGGCATGGGCCTGCTGCAGTACGCGGGTACCCGTCCGGATGCCGTCGCGATCGTGCTGTGCGTCGTGGCGCTCGCCTTGCTCGTCCCCAGCGTGCCGCGGCTGTTGCCCGCGGGGACGCTCCGGCTGGCCCGGGGGCTGCCGACGGTGGTGGCGCTGCGGGGCATCCTGGCCGGGGCGTTCTTCGGCGCGGAGGCGTTCCTCCCGCTCATGCTGGTCTCCGAGCGGGGGTTGTCCTCCACGCTGGCCGGCCTTTCGCTCACCGGTGGTGCGCTGGGCTGGGCGCTGGGGTCGTGGTACCAGGGCCGGCCTCGCCTGACGACGCCGCGGCACCTGCTGATCCGGGTCGGCTCGCTCATCGTCGCCGCGGCGATCGCGGCGCTCGCGCTCGTGCTGCTGCCCGCGGTGCCGGTGGTCGTGGCGACCGCAGCGTGGATGGTCGGCGCGGTCGGCATGGGGATGGCGATGGCCAGCATCAGCGTGGTGCTGTTCGAGCTGTCGCCGGTCGAGGACCACGGGACGAACTCGGCGGCGATGCAGCTGTCCGACGCGCTGTTCTCGATCACGTTCGTGGGGGTGGCGGGCACGATCTTCGGCTCGGCCCACGGCGGAGCCGCTGCCGCGAGCACCTCGGAGTCGGCCGCGGTACCGGCCTGGGTGTACGTCGCGATCCTGGCGGTGATGTCGGCCCTGGCCCTCGGCGGTGCGTGGGCGGCCGGGCGGATCAGGGCGCACGGCGTGGACTAGAGCACCTCTCGTATCGCAACCCGCCACTACCAACGTCGGCGCACCGTGCCCTTGGGCCCGGCTACCAGGCTTGCCGCTGGAACATCGTCAGCCACGATCGCCCCGGCCGCGACAACGGCGTCGCGACCGATGCTGACGCCAGGCAGGATCGTCGCGCCGGCACCGATCCACACGTTCTCTGCCACATCGATAGGCGCGCCGGTGAGGAACTAGCGCCGCTCGTCAGGGTCCACCGGGTGACCCATCGTGATGAACATGGCCTTCGGGCCGACCATCACACCCTCGCCCAACCGGATACCGGCGTAGTCGAGGAACGTGCACCCCTGGTTGACGAAGACACGTTCTGCCACGTCCAGACGGAGGCCGTGATCGGTGTAGAAGGGCGGATAGATCGTGACCCTCGACGGGAGAGGGCGGCCCAGGATCTGTTCGAGCAGTGCCGCCTTGCCCACTTCGTCGTCGAAGGGCAGAACGTTGAGGCGCGAGGTCAACTCGGTGACCCTCAGCACTCGCTCGCTCATCGTCCTGAACTCGGGGCCGAGAACCCGTTCACCCCTGGCGAGGAGCTCGGGATCGTGGATGGGCATGAAGCGGTCGCTGGTCATTCGGCCATCGTCGCGCAACGTCCGTACGGGCCGCTGACCGACCGGACCGGCAGGTGCAGGAGTCCAGGTCGCGCCCTGGCTCAGCGCTCGAGCTCCCGTGCCAGGTTGTCCATCTGCTCCGGCGTCGGCTCGGGGAGCCTCGGCCGGACGACGCGCGGTGCGCGGATCAGGTCGGGGAAGAACTTGCGGAAGTCGGCGAGCGACAGCGAGGTCAGGTGTCCGATCGGATGCCTGAGCACGACGTTGTCGTGCTGGTCGACGCCGAGGACGGCGTACGCGCGTTCGCTGCCTGTCGTGAAGATCGCGCATCGGGTCGCGTGCTCGAAGTCCGGATGACCCCTGCCGATCCGCCAGCTGCAGGCCACCGCGACGTAGCTGTCGTTCAGTATCGCCGCGAGCGTGTCGTCGTCGAGGTCGAGCACTGGATCGTCCGGTGTCTCCCAGGTGATCCGGTGACCGGTCGCGAGCTCCATGGCTTCGGTCACGCGTGCGGCGAGTGGCGTCGTCCTCGGATCGCGATACTCGGGCGGACCGGGCCTCGACAACGCCGCGCGGGCCCCCTTGGCGATGAACTCGCTGCCGAGCGTGGGGTGGTCGGTCCAGGTCGTCGAGAGGCCTCCCCGGGGCTGGCGCTCGTTCGACCGAGTGTCGCGGTGGGGGAGCATGGTCGAGGTATTGATCGGCTCACCGCCTGGGAAGTCGATCCGCACGTTGTCACCGTCGCGGCGCAGCATCCGGCGCAGCGCATCGGGATCCCGGTGCGCGATGACGCTGACCACTGCCGCGAGGGCCTCGTCGCCTCCGTTCTGGAGCGTCGTCGTGGTGGCCTCGATGACATCGGGCCAGAAGGACCACGGCTCGGCCGGGCGGCGGTAGACCACGTGCGCCGAACGGTTCAGGAGCGGCTCGCCCGGCCGCTGGCCCCTCGGATGCCGGTCGGCCGAGGGGTCGACGTAGATCCGAGGGCCGGTCGTCGCCATCGTCACCTGCCAGTTCGGCGCCTCGACGAGCCCGAGGAGATCGCGGCGGATCGACGACTTCAGGCGCGGGCGCACCTCGTCGCCGACGTGCCGGACGAAGGCGTCCACGTCCTGCCGCAGCCGACCGCCCAGGTGGGGGTCGCCGATCGTGACGTCGAGGTGCAGGGTGATGCGGTCGCGGGCGCCGGTCACTGCGTCCAGGATCGCGTCGAGGTGGCCCTCGGCTTCGGCATCGGCGCCGGCGAGTGCCTCGGTCGCCCTGTCGAGGTGGTCCGGGGCGTCGTCGGAGTTCATCGGATCTCGGTTCCCAGGCCCGTGGCCAGGTAGTCGAAGGTCTCCGGGGCGGGTTGGCGCTCGCCGATCTGCGGCGGCGGGGGACCGACGATCACATCGGGGAACACCGTCCGGAAGTCGCCGAGAGAGATGCTCGTCGCGTACCCGAGGGGGTGATGCAGCCTGACCTTGCGCCGGTCGTCGACGCCCAGGACGGCGTGGGCCTGCTCGCGCCGTGCGGTGATCAGCCGGCAACGGGTCGCGACCTCGTAGTCGGTGTTCCCGTTTTTGAGGACCGGGCTGCATGCGACGGCGAGGCGGCCGCCGCCGAGGGAGGCCGCGAGGTCGTCGTCGACGTCCAGCCGTGGATGTTCCCAGGTGGCCGGGATGCCGGTGAGGTAGGACATCGCCTCCTTGACCCGAGCGGCCAGGGGCATCGACGGGTCGTCGACGTAGTACGGCGCACGGTCCATCGACAGCGCGGCGGCGTACCCCTTGGCGATGTAGCTGACCCCGATGGCCCGGTTCCCCGGCGACCGGATCCCGATCAGCTCGTGGTCCGATGCGAGGCGGAACTGGTGCGGCAGGACGGTTCGGGTCAGATCCGGCTCCTGGCCGGGGAAGGCCAGGACCGGGCGGTGCCTGGTGCGATCCCAGCTGACCAGCCGCTTCAGCGACTCCGAGCGGAGGTGGGCCATGCCGCACATCACCGCGGCCAGGGGCATGGTCGGAACCGGGCCCCTCGACGACGGTCCCGGCGTTGATCCCCTCGGTCCAGAACACGATGTCGTTGAGCTGCTCGTCGCTGAGCTGGTCGTATCTGCCCTTCGCGGGAAGGTGCGGCTTGCGGTAGCCCGGCCGCCTGCCGCAGCGTGGCCGAGACCGGCGTGCTTGCGTCCGCGATCGCGAAGAGGCGTCGGTGCCGCTCCGCGAGGGCGTTGTGGACTGCGTCGTTCCTGTCGAGGGCCGTCTTTCGAGCGAGCTCGAGCGCGTCAAGCGCAGCATCGATCCACTCCATGGTTGCCCTCTCGCCGTGCCCGTGGCGCCTTCGAAGGTAGCGCCGGGGAGGTCGTTGTGACACTCGCGCGAGTCGGCTCGCGACGGCTCCGGGGCTGCGGTTAGGGTCGGAGGACAGCCCGGCTCGCTCTTGCCAGCAGGCCGGGCGCTGCCATGCCCGCCCGTCACCGCCGATCCTCGGGAGAGGTGTGAGCACTTCCGCCGCCGAACATCTGCCCCCGGCCTATCCGGGCCGCGCCCCGTGGGGAACCGCGGGGCGCTTGCGCGCCTGGCAGCAGGCGGCGCTCGACGATTACCTCGGCCGCGATCCCAGGGACTACCTCGCCGTCGCCACGCCCGGGGCCGGCAAGACGACCTTCGCCCTGCGGATCGCCGCCGAGCTGCTCGCCCGGCGCGCGGTCCACCAACTCACGATCGTCGCGCCCACCGAGCACCTCAAACGACAGTGGGCCGACGCCGCTGACAAGGTCGGCATCACCGTCGATCCGGCGTTCTCCGGGCGCAAGGGGCGGACCAGCCGCGACTTCACCGGCGTCGCGGTCACCTACGCCGGCGTCGCGGCCCATCCGATGCTCCACCGCGCCCGCTGCGAGAACCGCCGCACGCTGGTCATCCTCGACGAGGTCCACCACGCGGGCGACTCACTGTCGTGGGGGGAGGCCACCCGCGAGGCGTTCGAGCCGGCCGCGCGCCGCCTGGCCCTGACCGGCACGCCGTTCCGCTCCGACGTCAATCCCATCCCGTTCGTCACCTACGCCACCGACCACGAGGGCCGCCCGCGCAGCGTCGCCGACCAC
>DATCVR010000402.1:0-7364 GCA_036566745.1 Jiangellaceae bacterium
GTCGCGCAGCTGGGTGATGAGGAGCTTGGGCGACAACGGCTTCTCGGTGTTCCAGGCCGGACACTGCGACTGGCAGCGCCCGCACTCGGTACAGGTGGAGAAGTCGAGGAAGCCCTTCCAGGAGAAGTCCTCGACCCGGCCGACGCCCATGACGGCATCCTCGTCGAGATCGTCGATCTTCTCGAAGTCGACGGGCTCGCCCTGGACGGTGAGCGGCTTGGCCGCGCCCAGAGCGGTGCTGCCGTCGGCCTCGCGCTTGAACCAGATGTTGAAGAACGCCAGGCCGCGGTGCCAGGCCACGCCCATGGTCAGGTTCCAGGCGATCACCGTGAAGAACGCCCACGAGACGACGATCTTGACGGCCGCGACCACGTAGACCGTCTGCTCGAGATCGGCGGTGGACATCCCGGAGAAGAACTCGCCTACGAACCACGTCAGCGGGAAGTGCATCCGGTCGCCGATGAGCGCGTACTCGAGCCCGCGCAGGACCAGGATGCACAGCGCGATGGCCGTGATCGTGAACTCGACGTAGTAGGCCTGCCAGAACGTCGATCCGAAGAACCTCGAACGACGGCCCTGCCGACGCGGGTGTGAGCGCTGGCGGATGACGGTCAGCACCACGATGCCGGCCAGCGTCAGCCAGGCGATCGCCTCGGTGAACCACTCGAACGGGATCCAGTGCCCGATCAGCGGCAACGCGTACTCGGCGTCGAAGAGCTGGCCGTAGGCGGTGATCAGGGTGAAGACGAGGGCGCCGAACCCGATCATCACGAACCAGTGCGCCACCGCCACGACCGGACGCTTGAGCATGCGGTTGTGACCGAGGAACTCGCGGACCAGGGTGGCCGTCCGAGCACCTGGGTCGTTGCGGCGGCTGCCGTCGGGCTGGCCGAGCCGAATGACGCGCACCATCCGCACCACGGCGTCGGTGAACACCGTGAGCGCCAGCACGGTGACACCCAGAGACACCACGATCGCGACGTACTGCATGCCGATCATGCTCCTGTCATCGACTCGACCCGGATCCTCATACTACTCGCCAGTAACTTAGACCTCTGCCCGGTGGAAGCTCAGGTAGGACCGGCTCGGCGTCGGCCCGCGCTGCCCCTGGTACCGCGATCCGTGGCGGCCCGTGCCGTACGGCTCGTCGACCGGGCTGCTCAGGGCGAAGAAGCACAGCTGACCGATCTTCATCCCCGGCCACAGCTTGATCGGCAGCGTGGCGACGTTGGACAGCTCGAGCGTGACGTGACCGGTGAACCCGGCGTCGATGAAGCCCGCGGTGGCGTGGGTGAGCAGACCGAGGCGGCCCAGGCTCGACTTCCCCTCGAGCCGGGCGGAGATGTCGTCGCCCAAGGTGACGACCTCGAAGGTCGAGGCCAGCACGAACTCGCCGGGGTGCAGGACGAACGGCTCGTCACCCTCCGGTTCGACCAGCCGGGTGAGGTCCGGCTGTTCCTCGGCGGGGTCGATGTGGGGGTATCGGTGGTTCTCGAACACCCGGAAGTAGCGGTCGAGCCGGACGTCGATGCTGGCAGGCTGCACCATCGCCGGATCGTAGGGGTCGAGCACCACGCGCTTGGACTCGACGGCCGCCCGGATGTCGTGGTCGGAAAGCAGCATGGGCCGACACTACCGACCAGCCTCGATGCCGGTGCCGCGCGGTTGGTGAGGTGGCCCGCCGGCTTTGCCGATCCGAGGCCGAACTGGCGCGTTGATGTGACCGTATCCGCCGGCATCGACCTACGCTGGAAGCATGTACACGATCGAGTTGGACGACGAGGAGCTGCGGCTCGTGCGCTCGGCCATCGGGTCGTACGTCCGCGACTTCGGACACGACGAGGCCGACGTGCTGCGCGCACTCAAGGCGCTGCTGATCCGCTTCCCGGAGCCGGCCACACCAGCCCCGGCACGCTGACCCGCACGCCGGGGCTCATCCGCCGCCACTGCGCAGCGCAGTGATCGGCTCGATGGCTGACGCCCGCCAGGCCGGGTAGGTCCCCGCCATCAGCCCCACGAGCGCTCCGAGCAGCGGCGCCCCGGCCGCCACCTGGACGTCCATGATCGGCGTCCAGTCACGCGCGGCCGACACCCCTACCGTCATGAGCACGCCCACGGCCGCTCCGATCAACCCTCCGAGCAGGCCGATGATGACGCTCTCGACCAGGAACTGCCCGGCCACCTGCGACCTGGTCGCACCGACCGCCCGGCGCAGGCCGATCTCCGACACCCGCTCGAGCACCGACAGCAGCGTGACGTTCGCGATCCCCAGCCCGCCCACCAGCAGCGCCACCCCGCCCAGGGCCAGGAACAGCACGTTGACGTCCCCCGACACGGCATCGCGAAGCTGCCCGGGCCGCGGCGGGACGTCGACGCTGAGCAGTTCGGGCTGGTTGGGGTCGACGGCCACCGGCGCCTGCTGACCGACCAGCTGGGTCGCCCCGATCTCGGTCCGGATCTCCAGCGCGTCGGGCGACTCGAGGCCGTAGCCAGCGCGGGCCGTGCCCACCGGGATGATCACGGCATCGAGCAGTTCGGTGCGACTCGCGACGTCGTCGAGGATGCCGATCACCGTGTAGGCCTGCTCGCCCACGAACACCGAGGGCTGCGAGTCCACCCGGTTGATGCCCAGGCGCTCGGCGGCGTATCGGCCGAGCACCGCGACGGGATCGGCCCGCGCGTCGTGACCCGCGTCGAAGTACCGGCCGGTCGACAGCTCGCCCAGCACCGCGGCGAACAGCCCCGGCGACGCCGCAGCCAGCGGGATCGCCTGCTCGGAGGCCCCGCCGGTGTCTCCCACGGGCGATCCCCGTACCAGCTGCCCTTGGGTGTCGACCTTGCTGAACGTTCCCGCGTCCACCACCCCCGCCAGCCGCTCGACCCGCTCCGGCGCGTCCCAGGGCAGCTCCACGAGGGCGGCCTCCCCGCCCGCGGCGCTGCTCTCCCCCGGCTCGACGACCACCCGCGTCGCGCTCACCGCGTCGAACCGCTCACCGATCTGGCCGGATGCCGTCTGCCCGAGTCCCATCGTCGCAACCAAGGCCGCGATCCCCAGGACCGTGCCCAGCGTCGTCAGCATCAGCCGGGCGGGGCGCGACGAGACGCCCGCGAGCGACTCGTCCAGGAGATCTCGCCAGGCCAGCCCACCCGACCGGCCTCGCCGGAGACGGCGTCGTCTCGTGGTCACGTCGTCGGATCGGCGGCGCCTCATGAACGGTCCTCGCTGAGTCGTCCGTCGACGATGCGTACGCGGCGCTGAGCGCGCCGGCTCACGCCGTCGTCGTGGGTGATCACCGCGAGCGTCAGGCCCTCGGCGTGCAGTTCGTCGAAGACGTCCAGGACGGCCGCGGCGTTGGCGCTGTCCAGGTTGCCGGTGGGTTCGTCGGCGAGCAGGAGGCTGGGGCCGGACACGAGTGCCCTCGCGATGGCGACCCGCTGCCGCTCGCCGCCGGACAGCGAGGTCGCATCGAACTCGCTGCGGTGATCGAGCCCGACGCGCGCGAGAGCGTCGCGGGCACGGTCGAGCCGCTCGGCCCGCGACGTGCGGTTGTAGAGCATCGCCAGCGCCACGTTCTCCACGACGCTGCGATGCGGCAAGAGGTGGAAGGCCTGGAAGACGAACCCGATCCGGCGGCCGCGCAACGCCGATCGACGGCGTTCGGGCAGGTCACCTACGTCGACACCGTCCAGTCGGTAGGTGCCGGTGGTCGGCCGGTCGAGCAGCCCCAGCAGGTGCAGCAGCGTGGACTTCCCCGAGCCGGAAGGCCCGATGATCGAGACGTATTCGCCCGACCCCACGTTCAGCTCGACCTCGCGGACGGCGTGGACCTGCGGCGGGCCCGGATACGACCGGCCGATCGCCGTCATCGACACGACCGGCACGTCGTCGTCCACCGGTTCGCCCGCACGCGGACCCAGCACATCAGCCGCCGAAGCGTCCGCCCAGCTCTGCTCCCAGCTCTCCTCGGATCCTGGGTTCTCATGACGGCTGCCACGTCGCCACCTCATCGGCCGACCACGACGAGGTCGCCCGCCTCGAGCGTGCCCGACACCGGAGTGATCTCGATGTATCCCTCGGCCGACAGCCCGACCTCCACCTCGATCAGCTCGGTCGACTCCCTGCGCTGCACCTCGACCCGCGACTCGCCACCCGGGCCGGCGGTGACCGCGGCCAGGGGCACGGCCAGCACGTCGCCGTCGGTACTGGTGATCGGGATCGTGACCCGGACATTGGCATCGCGCAGCGCCGCGGTCTGGTCCGCGGTGAGCTCTCCTGGTGTGAGGACGACGTCGAAGGTCGGCGCCGTGGCCTCGTCGCCGTCGTCCGCGCTGGCGGCGATCGTGGTGACCGTCGCGGCGACCTGCTCGCCGGTGGCCAGCTCGAGCTGCGCGGCCAGGCCCTCGGTCAGGAGCTCCCGGGTGGCCTCGTCGACCTTCGCGGTGACGACGAGGTTGGCGCCGCTGACGGACATCACGGCGCCGTCGACCACCTTGCCGCGGGTCACGTGCACCTCGTCGACGCGTCGCGGCAGGCTGGGGACGTACACGACCTCGGACGCGGGCAACGGCGTTCCGCTGGCCGCCTGGGCGGTGCCGAGCTGCTCCTCGGCGTCGGCGAGGGTGTCACGAGCGGCGTCGAGGGCGGCCTTCTCCGCCGAGGTGTCCTTCTCGGCGAGCAATTCCTCCTCCTGGGCCTCCGCCAGTTCGAGCTGGTCCTGCGCCTGGGCGATCGCCTCCGCGTCTCCGCTGTCGCGAGCCGCGTCGAGCGCGCGCTCGGCGGCCTCGACGGCGTTGCGCGCGGCCACCCGCTCGGGCTCCGGCGCACCCTCCTTGGCCGCGGCCAGGGCCTGCTCGGCAGCGGCCTCGCCGTCGCGCGCCACCTGCACCTGCTCCTCGGCGGCGTCCAGCTCGGCCTGTACCTGCGGGTCGGCAGCGGGAGGTTCGTACCCGACCAGCTCGTACAGCTCCGCGACCGCCTGGCCGGTGGACGCGGTGTAGGCGTTGTCGACCTTCCCCGGATCGAGCCCGAGCCGCTCCAGGGTCTGCTCGAGCTGAAGCACGTCGGGACCGTTCATCCCCGGCCGCAACGCGCGGTACATCGGCAGCTCACCGACCAGCGCGATCACCGGCCGGCCGGCCACCTCCAGCATCGCCGTACCCTCCGTCAGCTCCGCACCCACCTCCGGGACCAGCCCGGTGACGACCGCGGGCGTCTCCAGCCCGCTGGTCTCGACCAGGACGTCCACGGCGCCGGCGTAGGTCGCGTCACCGCGGGTGGTGACCTTGCTCTCCAGCACGCGCGACTCCACCGGGACCGTGATCAACGACGCGTCCGGGGGCTTGGTCCGATCCGCCGCGTCGGCCGGAGACACCAGCCGGCTTCCCGCGAACAGCCCTGCGACCAGCGACGACACCGCCACACCGCCCACGATCACCAGGGTCCGGCGGCGCCTCTCGGCACCCATCAGCCGACGCCGAAGGACGCGGAGTTCGAGGAGTTCCACTCCTGGAAGGCCTCGAGATCCGCCTTGTGGTCCTCGACGAACTCGGCCTCGAGCTCGAACTGGACCTCGCGGTAGATGTCCTCGTAGTGGTCGCGGCGGCAGCCGAAGTCGGCGGGGGCGACGTCGAGCTCGTACGCCTGCACCTTGTCGAGCTCGGCCGGGTCGAGGTTGTCCGGGCTGACGATCTGCGTCGACTTCTCCTCCGACGACGGGTCGCCGAACAGCGCCGCCATCCGGTCGGACACCTCGGTCGCCGGATCGTCCGGGTCGGTGAACTCGCTGAAGCCGGCATCGGCCATGCAGTCGACCCACTGCTGCGTGGCGTCGGTCAGGCGCGGGTCGCCCTCGATGCGTTCGCGCAGCGCCTCGATGTCGGTGAACAGCGAGTCGAAGTCCTGGAACCCTTCGCCACCCCGGCCCGCGTCCTCGAGGTCGTACACGTCTTCGCTGGCCTTCTGCATGCAGCCGATGTCACCCGGAGCCGGCGCCTCGCCGGGGCCGCCGGGCACCGCCTCGACCGACACGCTGGCGCCGCCGTCGGTGACGACGGCCCCCTTGCCCCACAGCGCCTCCTGGTACGCCGCGAGGGCATCGGGGGTGAGCGCTTCGGAGATCGCCTGGTTCGGGTCGTCGGACTCTTCGCCCTCGGGGTTCGCCAGGTCCATGAGGGTCGAGATGCCGTACCCGTACTGCTCGGCGAACTTCTCCGGAGGCAGCGAGTACGCCTCGTCGAACGCGGAACTCTCCTCCCGGTCCGGCACGTACGGCACGTACTCGAAGCCCTGCTCCTGCATGCACGCGGCGACGAGGTCCTGGACCTCGCGCTCCTTCTTGGACTCCTCCTCGCTCGGTTCCGGCGCCCGGGCCGAGATCATGACGCCGCCACCGGGGCCGGCGACGGGCGCGGTGTCGTAGCCCAGGTACTCCTCGAGCGGGCTCTTCTCCTCGTCGCCAGCGGTCGCCCCATCGCCGCCGTCCGGGGAGCCGGAGTCGCCCGAGCATCCCGTCAGCATCAGCACACCCACGCCCGCGAGCACCCAGGACGTCATCCGCAATCGCCGTCTCGTCATGGCTGGGAGCCTGCCGCCACGATCATGAAGAACCGATGAAGGCCAGGTCAGGGAGTCGCTCTTCATGGAATCTTCATGTCGTGCTGCCAGACTCTCGACGCATGGGCGCCCGCATCCTCGTCGCCGAGGACGACATCAAACAGGCCGAGCTCGTCCGGCGCTACCTCGAGCGCGAGGGCCACACCGTGGCGGTGGTGCACGACGGCCGGGCCGCGGTGGACGAAGCCCGCCGCCGCCTGCCCGACCTCATCGTGCTCGACATGATGATGCCCAGGGTCGACGGTCTTGACGTGTGCCGGATCCTGCGGTCGGAGAGCGCCGTGCCGATCGTCATGCTCACCGCCCGCTCGACCGAGGACGACCTGCTGCTCGGCCTCGACCTCGGCGCCGACGATTACGTCACCAAGCCCTACAGTCCACGGGAGCTGATGGCCCGGGTGCGCGCCGTGCTGCGTCGCACCGACCGTCCCCTCCAGGGCGGGCCGGCGCATCACGCGATCGGCGCGCTGGTCGTCGATCCGCTCCGCCACGAGGTCCACCTCGGCGGGAGCCGCGTGGACGTGACCCCGGCCGAGTTCAAGATCCTCACCTGCCTGGCGGCCGCGCCCGGGCGGGCCTTCACCCGGCAGCGGCTGCTCGAGGAGGCGTTCGGCTTCGAGCACTACGCCCTCGGGCGCACGGTCGACGTCCACGTCATGAACCTGCGCCGCAAGATCGAGACCGACCCGGCCCACCCGGCCTATCTGCTCACCGTCTACGGAGTCGGCTACAAGATGGCCGAGCACGTGGA
>DATCVR010000403.1:0-10188 GCA_036566745.1 Jiangellaceae bacterium
CGGCGCGGGCGCCCGCCGATCAGGCCCCGCCGCGCGGGTGGGTCGGGCCGTGCGCTGGCGAACCCTCAAGCTGCGCAAGGCGATCCTCGACGCGCGGGCCATCCCGATCAACCGTCCGGCCAAGGCCGCCGCCTCCGACGATCTCGGCATCGGTCCGCGTCGCGACCGCGCCATCCGCCTCTACCGGCGGGTGCCGTGGGGCCGCTGGCGCCGGGTCATGCCCCAGACGCTCGACCAGGAGATGACGCTCGGCCCCATCCTCGACACCCTCAAGCCGGACATCATCCACGTCCACGACGTGTTCATGCTCGGCATCGGCGCTCGGGCGGCGCACCGCGCGGCCCTCGCCGGGCGGATGGTCAAGCTGGTCTACGACGCCCACGAGTACATCCCGGGCGTCGCCGTGGTGCCGGCTCGCAAGGTCGCCGCGTACGCCGATCTCGAGGCCGAGTTCATCCGCGACGCCGACCGCGTCATCACCGTGTCCGACCCGCTCGCCGGGTGGCTGCAGCGCGACCACAAGCTCGCTCGCACTCCCGACGTCGTCCTGAACGCGCCGGTCGAGGTGCCCACCGACATCGAGGTGCGCGGGATCCGCGACGTCGTCGGCCTCGAGGCCGACGTGCCGCTGATGGTCTACGTGGGCGGCGTCAACCGGGCACGTGGGGTCGGCACGGCGGTCGAGGCGCTGCCGTTCCTGCCGGGGGTCCACCTCGCGGTGGTCGCCCGGGCCAACCCGGTCACGGTCGAGCTCGGGGAGCGGGCCGCCGAACTCGGCGTGTCCGACCGCGTCCACTTCGCCTCGTTCGTCGACCCGGAGCTGGTGCCGGCGTACGTGCGCTCGGCCACCATCGGCCTGAGCCCGCTGCTCCACGCCCCCAACCACGACATCGCGGTCACCAACAAGTTCTGCGAGTACATCGCGGCGGGCGTGCCCATCGTCACCAGCGACACCCCGGCCCAGGCCGATCTCGTCCGCGAGCTGGGCCTCGGCGCCGTCCACACGGCCGGCGACGTCGACGACTTCGTCCGGGCCGTACGCGAGGTGCTGGCCGACCGCGACCGGATCGCCGAGCGGATCGAGGGCGACGCCAAGCTGCGCCACCGCTTCTCCTGGGCGGCCCAGGCCGAGGTCATCCGTGATGTGTACGCTGACCTGCTGGGCGAGCTGCCCAAGGCCGCCTGGCACGAGGGCGCCACGACAGTGAGTAAGTTGATCAAGGAACCCGCCGGCACCACCGCGCTGCTCAACCGCTTGCGTGCTCAGCGTGCCGGCACCGCGCGGCCGCGACGCGACGCCGCCGGCTCCGCCGACGACAGGACGGCCCAGAAGTGAGCGTACGGATCGTGGCCAGCGCCGACGTCGACGAGCGCGCCCGGATCGGCGACGGCTCGTCGGTCTGGCACCTCGCCCAGGTCCGCGAGGACGCCGTCCTGGGACGCAACTGCGTCATCGGCCGCGGCGCCTACGTCGGCACCGGCGTGCAGATGGGCGACAACTGCAAGGTCCAGAACTACGCCCTGGTCTACGAGCCGGCCGTCCTCGAGGACGGCGTGTTCGTGGGTCCGGCCGTGGTGCTCACCAACGACACCTTCCCGCGGGCGGTCAACCCCGACGGCAGCCTCAAGAGCGGCGCCGACTGGGACGCCGTCGGCGTGACCCTGCGCGAGGGCAGCTCGGTCGGCGCCCGGGCGGTCTGCGTGGCCCCGGTCACGGTCGGACGCTGGGCCACCGTGGCCGCCGGTTCGGTGGTCACCCGCGACGTGCCAGACTTTGCGTTGGTCGCCGGCGTGCCGGCGCGCCGGCTCAAGTGGGTCGGGCGTGCGGGCGTTCCGCTGGAGGACGCCGGGGACGGCCGCTGGCGGTGCCCGAGCACCGGCCAGCTCTACATCGAGGACGACGGCCGGCTCACGGAGGCCGACCCGCACACCGAGGAGAACGCATGACCTTGACCCCGATCCCGGCCGCGAAGCCGATCATCGGCGACGAGGAGCGGGCAGCGGTCGATCGTGTCCTGCGCAGCGGCATGGTCGCGCAAGGGCCCGAGGTCACGGCCTTCGAGCAGGAGTTCTCGACCGCGCTGGTCGAGGGCCGCACCTGCGTGGCCGTCAACTCCGGCACGTCGGGCCAGCACCTCGGCCTGCTCGCCGCGGGTGTCGGCGCCGGCGACGAGGTCATCGTCCCGTCGTTCACGTTCGCCGCCACGGCCAACTCCGTTGCGCTCACCGGCGCCACGCCGGTCTTCGCCGACATCGAGCCGCTCCACTTCAACCTCGACCCGGCCGCGGTCGAGGCGGCCGTCACCGAGCGCACGGTGGGCATCATGCCGGTCCACCTGTACGGCCACCCGGCCGACATGACGGCCCTGGGCGCCATCGCCGCCAAGCACGGCCTGAAGATCTTCGAGGACGCCGCCCAGGCCCACGCCGCCACTTGGCAGGGCCGCGCCGTCGGCACGTTCGGCGAGTTCGCGATGTTCAGCCTGTACCCCACCAAGAACATGACCTCCGGCGAAGGCGGCATGGTCAGCACCGGCGACGACGCCCTCGCGCGCCGCATCCGGCTGCTGCGCAACCAGGGCATGGAGCGCCAGTACGAGAACGAGCTGATCGGCCTCAACAACCGGATGACCGACATCCACGCGGCCATCGGCCGGGTGCAGCTGACCAAGCTGGCCGGCTGGACGAAGCAGCGCCAGGACAACGCCGCCTTCCTCGATACCAACCTCGAGGGCGTCGTCACCCCGGCGGTGGCCGAGGGCGCCACCCACGTCTATCACCAGTACACGGTGCGGGTGGCCGACGGCGACGGCGCCGCGCGCGACGCGTTCGCCACGGCGCTGCGTGAGGAGTACGGCGTCGGCTGCGGGGTCTACTACCCGATCCCCAACCACCGCTTGCCGTCCTACGGCCTCAGCCTCGACCTCCCGGCCACCGAGAAGGCCGCGACCGATGTGCTGTCCCTGCCGGTCCACCCCTCGCTCACCCAGGACGACCTCGACCGCATCGTCACCGCGGTCAACACACTGGCGAAGGCGGGTGCGTGATGGCGAACCTCCGAGCCGGCCTGATCGGGCTGGGAATGATGGGGCGGCACCACGCCCGGGTGCTGCGAGCCATCGACGGCGTCGACCTGGTCGGTGTGGCCGACCCGGTTGGCGATCCGTACGGCGTGGCCGGCCAGCTCGACGTGATGCAGGACATCGACGCACTGATCGGCGTGGGCCTCGACTACTGCGTCGTCGCGGTCCCCACGGCGTACCACGAGGAGATCGGCCTCGCCCTCGCGGCGGCCGGAGTCCACGCGCTGGTCGAGAAGCCGCTGGCCAAGGACACCCTCGGGGCCCGCAAGCTGGCCGAGGCCTTCGAGGCCGCCGGGCTGGCGGGCGCGGTGGGCCACATCGAGCGGTACAACCCCGCCTTGCAGAGCCTTCGGGTGCGGCTGGCGGCGGGCGAGCTCGGTCAGGTCTACCAGATCATCACCCGCCGGCAGGGCCCGTTCCCGGCCCGCATTTCCGACGTCGGCGTGGTCAAGGATCTCGCCACCCACGACATCGACCTCACCGCCTGGGTCGCCGACCAGCCCTACGTCTCGGTCGCGGCCCACACCGCCTACCAGAGCGGGCGGGAGCACGAGGATCTCGTGGCGGTCACCGGCAAGCTGGCCGACGGAACGGTCACCAGCCACCTGGTTAACTGGCTCTCGCCGATGAAGGAGCGGGTCACGATCGTCACCGGCGACCGCGGTGCGTTCGTCGCCGACACCCTCCACGCCGACCTGACGTTCCACGCCAACGGATCCACCCGCACCCAGTGGGATGATCTTGCGCAATTCCGCGGCGTCAGCGAAGGTGATGTGATCCGATACGCGATTCCCAAGCCTGAGCCGCTGCGTACCGAGCACGAGGCGTTCCGTGACGCCATCCTGGGCAAGGAGGTCGACGTCGTGACCATGACCCAGGGTCTGGCCACGGTCGCAGTCGCCGAGGCCGTGCTCCAGTCCGCTGCCGAGGGCCGGACGGTCGCACTCCCGAGCTGACAGGAGCAGCGCGCATGGCGGACGGTACCGCCGACGAGCTGAGCCGGCTTCGCGCCGAGCTGGCGGAGGTGCGCGCCCAACTGGCTACGTCCCGCGATCGAGCCGACGCTCTCCAGCGCCGGCTCGATCGCATTCTCGGCAGCCGGTCATACCGCCTCGCGCGCCAGATGGCCGCGGGGCGCAGGGCCGTGGCCGGAGTCCTCGGCGTAGGTTCGCGCCGGCCCTGAGAGGCCGGTGCCCGGCCGTCAGTCCTGCGCCGCGTCGACCTGCTCGGTGATGTACGGCACCAGCGCCTCGGAGTACTCCGCGCTGAGGTGGCTGTAGTCGCGGTACACGATCATGTCGCCCACCACGGGGTAGCAGGTGGTGTCGTCGCAGAACTGGTCGGTGAGATCGACCAGGTGCACCCGCGGGTCGTCGGCCGATGCCGCGGCGTCGGCGATGGCGTCGGGCGGCAGCTCGGCGGTGGTGGTGGCGCAGGCGAGGCGGTCGTCGGGGTTCGTCGCGAGGCAGTTCGGCACGTTGCCGCCCTGGGTGCGCGGGATGTCCTTGATGACGAAGACGTCCTTGCCGCTGTCGGTCCAGTCCTGCCAGACCTCGTGGAAGCCGTCGACGCGCGGGTCGTCGAGCGGATCGTCGGGATCGGCGGCGAACTCGTAGGCGCTGGAGTACGCCGAGGTGAAGACCTCGCTGATCCGGTCGTCGTCGGCGATCTGACGGCGGACGTCGTCGCCCCAGGCCAGGCAGCTGTCCTGGCCGAGCGTGGTCTGCTCGTCGGGGAGGACCCGCCGCGCGGTCATGACCGGGCAGGAGGTCTTGACGTAGGTGAGGACCTTCCAGTTGCGGTCCTGCCCGAGGCGGTTGAAGGCGGCGAACCAGTGGGTGGCGTGGGAGTCGCCCACCAGCGCCACCACGCGGTCCGGATCGGGGTCGGCCGAGCCGAGTTCGCAGGTGGTGACCGTGGTGGGCTCGAGGGTCTGCTGGCAGCCCCGCCACGGCGGGTCGCTGTTCTGCTGGACCACGACCTCGGGCGGGGGGACCAGCGCGCCGGTGCCCTCGACCGGATCGCAGTCGTTCGCCGGATCGAGCGCGGCCGGGCCCACGCAGGCCTCGCCCGACGCGGCGGCCATCAGCGACTCGTCGGCCGCCACCAGCGCCTCCTCGGTGCGGCGGTCGACCTCCTCGGTGATGACGACGCAGCCGGACACCACGACGGCCATCCCGGTGGCGGCGAAGGCGAAGCTGCGCCACGGCACCGCGGCCAGCAGAGGACGGGTCCGCATCGGGTCCTCGACGACGACCTTGCTCACCCAGGCGAGCAGGATCGTGGCGGCCAGGATCGCGAGCTTGTCGAGCAGGCGCAGCTCGACGCCGGTGACGTAGGGCAGCACGACGATCAGTGGCCAGTGCCACAGGTAGACCGAGTACGAGATGTCGCCGACGAAGGTGGCCGGGCGGCGGGAGAGCCACCATGCGGCGGTGGCCGGACCCGGCGTGGAGCCCGCGACGATGACGGCGACGGTGCCCAGGACGGGGAGCAGCGCGATCCAGCCGGGGAACAGGCTCCGGCCGTCGAAGGCGAACCCGGCTACCAGGATCGCCGCGATGCCGAGCCAGCCGAGCAGCCCGCGCACCGCCTGCGAGCGCAGCCCGCCGACTCCCACGAGCGCGATCAGCCCGCCGGCCACGAACTCCCACACCCGCGTGGGGGTGACGAAGTACGCCGTGGCCTGGTCGCGCTGGGTGGCGATGACCGACCAGGCGAGCGACACCGCGCCCACGAGGCTCAGCCCGGCGATCAGGAACCCACGCACGGCTGGGGCGCGCCGACCGCGGGCGATCGCGGTGGCCAACAGCACCAGCCCCAGCACGAGCACTGGCCAGACCAGGTAGAACTGCTCCTCGACGGAGAGCGACCAGTAGTGCTGGGCCACGGTGGGGACGTTGTCCTTGGCCATGTAGTCGACGGCGTCGCCGGCCAGCGCCCAGTTCTGTACGTAGAGCGCGCTGGCACCGATCTGGCGAGCCGTGATGCCCCACAGCGTGGCCGGCAGGAACGCCACCGTGGCCACCGCGCTCAGGGCCAGCACGAGCAGCGATGCGGGGAGCAGGCGGCGGATCCGGCGAGCCCAGAACCGCCGCAGCTTCAGGGTGCCGGTGGTGGCCGCCTCGCGGTAGATGTGCGCGGTGATGAGGTAGCCGGAGATCACGAAGAACACGTCGACGCCCACGAAGCCGCCGGACACCTGCTCGGGCCAGAGGTGGAAGACCACCACCAGGAGCACCGCCACCGCGCGCAGGCCCTGGATCTCCGGGCGGAACCCGGTGCCGGACGGGCTGGCGGGATCGCGCCGGACGGCGTGGGCGGGAGCGGTTCGCAGCGACACGGTGGGCCTCAGCGGTGCACGGCGGCGGCCAGCTCGGCGACCACCGCCCGGGCGGCGTGCCCGTCGCCATAGGGGGCGGACTGCTCGGCGGTGGGAACCGGGCGGGTGACGAGCTCGCCCAGGCCGTCGAGGTCGGCGGCGAGGACGTTCCAGGCGTCGTCGAGCGTCTCGACCCACTCGGTCTCGGTGCGCAGCGTGGTGCACAGGCGCCCGAGCAGGAACGCCTCCTTCTGCAGGCCGCCGGAATCGGTGACGACGCCCGCGGAGTGGAGCACGGCAGCGACCATCTGCGGGTACGGCAGCGGCTCGGTGGTGAACAGCGACGACGCGGGCCGGTCGAGCTCGATGCCGAACTCGCGGCACCGCACCACGAGGCGCGGATGGGCTAGGAGGAGCACGGGGATCGGCAACCCGGCCAGGGCGTCGACGACGGCGCGCAGGCGGGAGGGGTCGTCGGTGTTCTCGGCGCGGTGGATGGTGGCGACGAGGTACGGACGCCCCGCCAGCTCGGCGGGCACCTGTGGCGGCTGGCCGGCCACGGCGTCGCGGACCCGGAAGCACACATCGGTCATGACGTCGCCGACCAGCACGGAGCGCTCGGCCAGCCCTTCGTGGGCCAGGTGGTCCATGGCGACCTGAGTGGGCGCCAGCAGGAAGTCGGCGGCGTGGTCGGTGAGCACGCGGTTGTGCTCCTCGGGCATCACCCGATTGAACGAGCGCAGGCCGGCCTCGAGGTGGGCCACCTTCAGCTGCAGCTTGACCGCGCTCAGGGCGCCGGCCAGCGTGGAATTGGTGTCGCCGTACACGAGCACCCAGTCGGGACGGTGCTCGTCGAGCACGGCGTCCATGGCGGCCAGCATGGTGCCGGTCTGGACGCCGTGGCTGCCGGACCCGACGCCGAGGTGGACGTCGGGATCGGGGATCTTCAGGTCGCTGAAGAACACCTCGGACATCTTGACGTCGTAGTGCTGGCCGGTGTGGACGATGACGTGCTCGTGTCCGGCGTCGGTCAACGCCTCGGCCACGGGCGCGAGCTTGACGAACTGAGGACGCGCGCCGACGACGCTGACCACCTTCATCAGTGCTTGATCTCCCTCGCTTGCGGGTGCGGGTAAGGTCCACTCGGGGTATGCGGACAACGCAGGTACCCTATATCGCGCTCACCATTCCGCCGTCCTGACCGAGGTCATCAGTGAGAATCACCGTCGTCGCCCTGGGCAAGATCGGGCTGCCGCTAGCCGTCCAGTTCGCCAGCAAGGGACACGAGGTCATCGGTGTCGACGTCAATCCGACGGTCGTCGATCTGGTGAACAAGGGCGAGGAGCCCTTCCCGGGAGAGGCCCACCTGGCCGACAAGCTCGCCGAGCTCGTCCCGGCGGGCCGGCTGCGTGCCACCACCGACTACGCCGACGCCGTGCCCGGCAGCGATGCCGTGGTGCTCGTGGTGCCGCTGTTCGTCAACGACGCCACCTGGGAGCCCGACTTCGGGTGGATGGACGCCGCCACGCGCTCGCTGGCCGAGCACCTCTCGCCGGGCACGCTCGTGTCGTACGAGACCACGCTGCCGGTCGGCACCACCCGCGGGCGCTGGAAGCCGCTGATCGAGGAGGTCTCGGGGCTGCGCGAGGGCACCGACGTCCACCTGGTCTTCTCGCCCGAGCGGGTGCTCACCGGCCGGGTGTTCGAGGATCTCCGCAAGTACCCCAAGCTGGTCGGCGGCCTCTCGCCCGAGGGTGCTGAGCGGGCGCGGGAGTTCTACGAGGCGGTGCTCGACTTCGACGAGCGGCCCGACCTCGAGCGGGGCAACGGCGTGTGGGACCTCGGCAGCGCCGAGGCGGCCGAGATGGCCAAGCTCGCCGAGACCACCTACCGCGACGTCAACATCGGCCTGGCGAACCAGTTCGGCCGGTTCGCCGCCGACAACGGCATCGACGTCTACCAGGTCATCGACGCCTCCAACTCCCAGCCCTACAGCCACATCCACCGCCCGGGCATCGCGGTCGGCGGCCACTGCATCCCGGTCTATCCGCGGCTGTACCTCTGGACCGACCCCGAGGCCACCGTGGTCCGTGCGGCGCGCGAGGCCAACATGGGCATGCCGTCCTACGCCGTGGGCCTGCTCGAGGCCGCGTACGGCACGCTCACGGGCGCGAAGGTCGTCGTCCTGGGCGCCTCCTACCGCGGCAAGGTCAAGGAGACCGCGTTCTCCGGCGTGTTCGGCGCCGTCGAAGCGTTGGTCGCCGCCGGTGCCGAGGTCGTCGTCCACGACCCGATGTACGACGACGCCGAGCTCGAGAAGCTCGGGTTCACCCCCTACCACCTGGGCGAACCGGTCGACGCCGCGGTCGTGCAGGCCGATCACCCCGAGTATCGCGAGCTGTCCGCGAGCGAGCTCCCGGGCGTGCGCGTCCTCGTCGACGGCCGCGACGTCACCGACCCCGCGCTCTGGGCCGGCGTCACCCGCACCGTGATCGGCCGGGCCGGCGCCGTTTCATGACCACGCCAGCCGCGCCCGAGACCCCCGGCGGGGTCACGCCCGCCGCCCGGCCCGTCCACGTCGTCATGGTCGTCGAGAACGACGTCGCGGCCGACACCCGCGTGCGCAAGGAGGCCTCCTCGCTCGCCGAGGCCGGCCACCGCGTGACCGTGGTGGGGCTGGCGGCCGAGGGGCTCCCGCTGCAGGAGCAGATCGGCCAGGCCGTGATCCAGCGGGTCGACGTGCCGCGCCGGGTCCTCGAGGCGTGGGTGGGCGGGCGCAAGTTCCGCCGGTCGCTGCGCCCCCGGGTGGTGGCCTACCGCAACCCGCGGGCGGCGCTGGCCGCCAAGGCCCGGGTGACCGCGCGGCTGCGTGACGTCCAGGCCGAGTCCGGCCGGGCGCTGCGCGCGCGCCGCGAGGGCCGCCTCGGCGCCACACCGTTCAAGATCGGCGTCGCCCGTCGCCGGGTCCGCCGCATCGCGCTCACCGCGCGCAGCCGCAACGTCGACTTCCGCGCCGGTGTCACCCGCCGGTTCAACCGCTGGTTCACCAACGGCTGGAAGTCGTGGGACGCCCGCAGCGCCCAGCGCGAGCGCGGGGTCAACTGGCGTCGCGACAACCCTGGCCTCGACGACTTCGAGCTGGCGTTCGGTCCGGTCATCGACCGCCTCCAGCCCGATGTGGTCCACGCCCAGGACGTCTTCTCGATCGGGGTGGCCGCGCGCGCCGTGGCCCGGGCCCAGCTGGCCGGACGCCCCACGCTGTTCGTGTACGACGCTCACGAGTTCGTGCCGGGCCTGCCGAAGGGCTCCTCGCGGGCGCCCCGGTTCGCCGCGGCCATCGAGAGCATCGAGCGCGAGTACGTCCACGACGCCCACCGCATCATCACCGTCAGCCCGGTCATCGCCGACGCCATCCAGGCCCACTACCGTCTCGACCGCCGCCCCGACGTCGTGCTCAACGCACCGGTGGTCGACGGCGGACCGCCGCCCGAGCTGTCCGTGCGGGCCGCGGCGGGGGTGGCCGACTCGGTGCCACTGCTCGTGTACTCCGGTGGCATGAAGAAGGTCCGCGGCGTCGACACCGCCATCCGCGCGCTCGCCTTCCTGCCCGGTGTCCACCTCGCGGTCGTCTGCGTGCCGCATTCCCAGACCGTGGTGGTCAACGGGCTGCGGGTCGACGCCGAGCAGGCCGGGGTGGCCGACCGCGTCCACTTCGTCGACCCGGTCGGCTCCGACGACGTCGTCGCGTTCCTCAGCACTGCCGACATCGGCGTCCACCCGATG
>DATCVR010000404.1:0-28403 GCA_036566745.1 Jiangellaceae bacterium
CGACGCTCCCGCGGGCTCGTACTGTTCTTCACCGGCCTGTCCGGATCGGGCAAGTCGACGATCGCCCGCGCGGTCGCCGACCACCTGGCCGAGACGGCGGCCCGGACGATCACGCTGCTCGACGGCGACGTCGTACGCCGCCACCTCTCCGCCGGGCTCGGCTTCTCCCCCGCCGACCGCGACCGCAACATCGAGCGGATCGGTTACGTCGCCGCCGAGATCGCCCGGCACGGAGGGTTGGCGATCTGCGCCCCGATCGCGCCGTTCGCGGCCACCCGGTCCCGAGTGCGAGCCATGGCCGAGGCCACCGGCGGCTTCGTCCTGGTCCACGTGGCTACCCCCCTCGACGAGTGCGAACGCCGCGACCGCAAGGGCCTCTACGCCCGGGCCCGCGCCGGCAAGATCGCCGACTTCACCGGAATCTCCAGCCCGTACGAGGCTCCCGCCGACGCCGATCTCTCCCTCGACACCTCGACCATCTCGATCTCCGACGCCCGCGACCAGGTGCTCGACCTGCTCGCCGTCAGCGGCTGGATCGCCCGTCGCACGCGCTGAGGGCCACCACGACCGCCGTCTCGAACAGCGGTGAGATTTCCCCATGAACACATGATCAACAGGCGATCTTCCGGCAACGAGGTCGTGAACACCGCAACATCTCTTCGTCACCCCACAAGACAACTCAGGCGGCATTGTGGACATGCGTCATTGTCCGGAACCATTCGTTCCCGCCACGATGTTCTGATGATCTCCCTCCACGACCTGGCCGACAGAACGATCCACGGCAACCTGCCGAGCCGGACGGAGGTCATGTCCGTGTTGTCCGACGACCTGGACGTGCTCGAGGTCGTCGCCGCGGCCGCCCGGGTCCGGCGGCACTTCTTCGGGCGGCGAGTGACGCTCAACTCGTTGATCCCGCTGCGGCGCGGCTCCTGTCCGACGGACTGTGCCTACTGTTCGAAGCGGATGCGCTCGGTGTCCCCGAGCCGCCGCGACCGGTGGATCGACGACGTCGAGGCCGTCGAGGCGGTCGACCAAGCCGTCCGGCAGGGCGCCAAGCGGATCTGCCTCGTGGCGGGCGGCCGTGGCGAGTCCGACCTCGACCGCCTGTGCCACACCATCGGCGTGGTCCGCGACCGTCAGCCCCGGGTCGAGATCTGCGTAGGCCTCGGGCCGCTGAAGAGCGGTCAGGCCGACCGCCTCCGGGCCGCCGGCGCCCACGCCTACGACCACAACCTCGGCACGGTCGAGCGCATCCACCACGACCTCAGCACCATGCCTACCTTCGCCGATCGCGTCACCACGGTCGCCCAGGTGGCCAGCAGCGGGATGTCGCCGTCCTCCGGCGCGGTGTTCGGCCTGGGCGAGTCCGACGATCACGTCGTCGACGTCGCGCTCGGCCTGCGCGGGCTGTTCCCGGACTCGGTCCCCGTCGACTTCCTCACCGTCCCGGAATCCCGGGCCCTGACCCCTGAGCGCTGCCTCCGGATCCTGGCGGTGTTCCGGTTCTGCCTCCCGGACGTGGCGGTCGGGATCGGCAACGGCCGCGAGCAGCACTTGCGCGGCCTCCAGGCACTGGGCCTCCACGTGGCCGACTCGCTCTACCTCGGGGAGCGCCCCGACGGAGTCGACGCCGAACTGCGCCTCATCGACGACGCCGGATTCGTCGTCGACGACGTCCGCGACGAGATCCACGACGACCTACAGATGTCACTCACCTGAGCGCTACCACCCTTGCCCGTTGATCTTGGAGTTTTCGCGGAATCAACCCGACAAACCGGGGCACGACTCAGTCGAAACTCCAAGATCAACGGGGTATGCGAGGCGAAACGCCGCCGTGCCCCGGCGGAGGGCCAGCTAGTCCTCGTGGTCGTCGATGATCGAGCGCAGCCGCGTGCTGGACGTGTGCTCGGTGTACGGGAAGTACACGACCCGCACTCCGACCTCGGCGAACTGGCGCTCGAGCTTGTCGCCGCGGTCGGTGCCCTTCCAGTCATCGCCCTTGTAGATCGTGGCGAAGCGCAGCTGCTCCCACATGAGCATCTTGTCGGTGGTCAGCTCGCCCACCGCGGCGTCGACCGGCTTCATCGCGCGGACGATCTCCAGCCGCTCGTCGAACGGCACCACCGGCGAACGGCCCTTGACCTCGAAGGCCACCTCATCCGACACCACCGAGGCGATCAGGTAGTCGCAGTCGAGCTTGGCCCGCCGCAGGATGTTGAGGTGACCGATGTGGAACAGGTCGAAGATGCCCGACGTGTAGCCGATGTTGATCGCGTTGCTCATACCTGCTCCCCCACCACGTCGGCGGCCGGTTCACGCCGCGGAGGCGCGAGTTCGCGGAACGACTTGACCAGGTACGCCCCCAGCAGGGCCGCGTTCGCGACCAGGAGAGCGGTGTACACCACCACGAACGTCTGTTCCGCCCACAGCAGGGCGAACGCGACGCAGACCAGGCCGTAGTCGACCGGAAGCATCACGAAGGCACGCGTCCGCGAGAAAGTGGCATGCGACGAGCGTGGTGCCGTCTGCGCCGCCTGCTTGAGCTTCTCGGTCAGGACCACCGCGAAGAACAGCACGACGCCCACCAGCAGGTACCCCATGGGCACGAGCAGCATCGCCTCGTCGAGATCGTAGAAGCGGTACCAGCACACGAGCACCGCCAGGTGCAGCGTCACGATCTTCGCGCAGTCGACGACGTGGTCCAGCCACTCGCCGGCCGGGCTGCCGGCCCGCTGCAACCTGGCCAGCTGCCCGTCGGCGGAGTCCAGGAAGTACCCCACCACCAGGAGGACCGCGACCAGGATCGAACTCCACACCGCGGGCTCGACGGCGGCGATCAGTGCGATGGCGGAGAACGTGAACAGCGCGCTGACCACGGTCACCTGATTGGGAGTCATCCTCGCGACGCTGGCGGCCGCGGCCAGCACCCGCCCGGCCCGCCGGTTGACGTACAGCGTGTAGGCCGGCACGCCGCGCGGGGTCTTCTGCGAACCCGACAGCTCACGCAGCGCGGCACGGAACTCGCCCATCTCCCGCCTCACTCCCCGAAGACCTTGGACCGGAGGAGGTGGCTGGACGTGTGCCCGGTGTAGGGCAGGTAGGTGAGCTGGACCCCGACCTCGCCGAACTGCTGCTCGTACGCGGCCCAGGCGTCGCTGCCCTTTCAGTCGTCGCCCACGAACATGACGTCGAACTTGAGATTGCGCCAGGCCTGCATCTTGTCCATGGTCGCCTGCGGGACGACATCGTCGACGAACCGCACGTTCTGCACGATCTCCATCCGCTCGAACAACGGCACGATCGGCGCCCGCCCCTTGCGCCGGACGGCCAGTTCGTCGGTGGTCACACCCACGATCAGGTAGTCGCACGCCGATCGCGCGTTGCGCAGGATGTTGAGGTGTCCGATGTGGAACATGTCGAACACCCCGGTCGTGTAGCCGACGACAGTCTTCACGGGCACCTCTCAGTCTTCGGCGAACTGCAGGACGAGTTGCGGCTTCTGCCCCGACGACTCGCGGGTGTCCACCTGGAACGAGTCGGCGCCGGCCATGGTCAGCGCCACCGAGGCGTCGGCGCCGAGCAGCGTCCGCAGCGGCGCCGCGGAGAGCGGCACGTCGAACGTCGTCGCGATCGGCGAACCGGCGGGGAGCGTGCCGAGCAGCGGACCCGGGATGTCCGCGCGGGTGTTGTAGGTCATGGTCGACTCCGACCACCCGCTCTCGGCCAGTTCGACGCTCACCGGATCGACCGAGCCGGAGAAGCTGTTGACGGTCGTCCGCACCCGCAGACTCGCCGAGATCAGCACGGTGCCGGCCGGTGCCGCCGGCAGGGCGAACCGGGCGTACGCCGCCTGGTACGGGTCGCCGTCGACCGTCATGTTGTGACCCGAGCCGAAGTTCGTCGTCGCCAGCGAGGCGTGGACGTACGTGTCCGCCTCCGCGGTCACGACCACCGTCTCGGTGACCGGCTGCGGCTCGACGGTGACCGAGTCGGCGCCCGACGGTGGCCCGAGGTTGCCCTGCGCGTCGCGCGCGACCACCCGGTAGGACCAGTCGCCCGCCGGCACGCCGACCTCGGTGAACGAGGTTCCCGTGGCCGTGCCCACGAGGTTGGCCGGGGTGGGGGTGAAGCCCGGGTCGGTGCCGCGGTGGATGTCGTATCCCGCGACCCCGATGTCATCCGTCGCCGCGCCCCAGGTCAGCCCCACGGACGCGCCGTTGACCACGGCGTTCGGTGTTCCGGGCGCGGACGGCGGCACGAGGTCGATGCCTGCCGACGGCCGCCCGGCCGCGTAGTGGGCCACCACCCGCCCGGAGCTGAGCTGGTGGTCGTACACGGCGAACTCGTCGACGCCGCCGGAGATCCCGTTGTTGGTCGGGCGCTCGGTCCAGCCGCTGAGGGTGTCGGTGCCCACCCGCCAGTAGCCGGTGTAGGCGCGGTTGCCGGTGTTGGCGTTGGACGCCACCAGCGAGCCGTCCACGTAGAGCCGCATCCCCGCCGAGCCCGACGTCGCCACCACGTGATGCCAGGCGCCGTTGTTGTACCGCAGCGGGCTCTTGACCGTCACCCGGGTGGTGCTCGCGAACTTGCCGAAGATCAGGTTCCCGGCGTTGGTCAGGTAGACCTGCCGGTCCGAGGTCGTGCTCGTGTACGGCACCAGCACCGGCGGCGACGTGCCGGGCTGCACGCGCTCGTAGACGTCGGTCCGCCGGTTGCCGAAGCCCGCGAGCCGCCCGCCGGATCCGCTGGTGGAGCGGAACCAGAACTCCACCGAGTAGTCGTTCGGGGCGGCCTGGGCCGGGACGTCGTCGTTGCCGAAGCTCGCCGCGACCCGGCCGGTGGTGCCCACGAGGTTGATCGAGGACCCGATGCCGCTCTCGAGCGCGCTGGGACCGCCGAGGGTGTAGCCGACCGGCGGCGAGTTGTAGCCGCGCTCGGCCGTGCCCTGCCGCCCGTTGCCCGAGGAGTCCCACATCCGGGCCCGGTAGTAGAGGTCACCGGTGCGGGTGCGGGCGTCCTGCTCGGTCGTCTCGTCGAGGCGCCAGTAGATCGACGGCTCGTCGGCCAGCACCGCGCCGGCATACAGCTCGTCCTGGGTCCTGGTCTGTACCGAGAACGCCGCCGAGTTCGGGCCGGTGTTGCCGCCGTCGGGCTCGGACACCCGGATCCGGTAGCTCGCGGTCTGCCCGGGCGTCGCGCCGTCGTCGACGAAGGACATGGTGCGCCGCATCCAGTCGCGCGAGCGCGCGGTGACGGTGTGGATCACGACGTTGTTGCGGGTCACGGTGTACGTGAGCGCGTCGTCGTCGCGGTCGAGCGAGGCCAGCCAGCTCACCAGGTTCGCCCCGGCCTGAAGCGGTGTGACCGTGAGGTTCGGTGGACTGACGGCACCGACGTCGGCCGTACCGAAGCGGGTCAGACCCTGTTGGGCCGCTTCGTTGACCGTGGTGAACTCACCGCCGGCCCACAACCGGCCGCCCGCGACGATCATCGCGCGAGGCCCTTGCGGTGCGACGCCGACACCGTCGTTGGTGTCCGGCAGGAAGGTCGGCAGGATCTCCTTGGTCTCGATGTCCTGGGCGGTGAAGTGTTGCCGGAAGCCGTCCTCGAACCACCCGCCCGGGGTCAGCTGGCACTCGTGGTTGTGGTGCCCGCTGTAGAGGACGCCCTGGTAGGCGACCACCGTCTGGACGGCGCCGAGACAGTAGTCCTTCCAGATCATCGCGCCCGTGGCGAGGTCGGCGGCGATACGTCCGTCGAAGACCCCGAAACCGCTGCCCTGGGCGCCGACGAAGAACCGCCCCGCGTCGTCGCGGGTCAGCGCCTGGACCGCAGAGTTCGCCGGGATCCAGCCAGGGAAGCTCTGCACGACACTTCCGGACGTGGGATGCACCGCGACCAGGCCACGGTTGGACCCTCCGTTGACGGTGGTGTAGAAGCCGCCGACGAAGACCTTGCCGACGTCGGGTGCGGCGAGGATCGCCCGCACCGCCTCGTTGAAGGCGGGCGCGGCGCTGGTGAGGGTGCCGGCGGAGGTCAACATCGCGAACCGGGTGCGGGTCTGCGAGTCGACGCTGCTGAAGTCGCCGCCGAAGTACACGGCCGAGCTGGTCGCCGAGATCGCCCGGATCGTCGAGCTGACGTTGGGCCGCCGGAACGACGAGGTGGGCAGCAACCCGCAGGTACTCGGGTTCAACGCGACGAGGTTGGCCACACCGGTGCCGGCGGCGCTGCTGAACCGGCCGCCGACGTAGAGCCGGCTGCCGTCCGGCGATTCCTCCAGGGCACGGACGGACGGAGTACCGCCGCTGAAGGTGAAGGCCGGCGCGCACGAGAGCAGGGCGCCCGTGGCCGCGTCGAAGGCCGCGAAGTTGGCCCGCGACACCTCCTGCGACGATCCGGGCGAGGTGCCGGGCGGGCGGACCTTGGTGAAGGATCCACCGACGTAGACCACGCCGCCGATGCTCTCGAGCGCCCACACGGCCCCGTTGGTCTGCCAGGTGGAGAGTGGATCTGCGCTGAATGTCGGTGGCGGCTCGGCGGCCGTCGCCACTGGTGATCCGACGCCGACCACCACCAGCGCCAACGCGGTCACGCCGCAGGCCAGACGGCCCAGTACTGCCATTGCCCCCACATCCCCCCGGATGATGCCCCGGCCGTAGCTTACGGCCGCAAAGCGGTCTACGGGAGACCTTGGGACACTTTGCCCGGTCACCAGGTCTCTGTCCGGACACATTTCCGCCCGCTCACGGGCCCGACCGGCTACCCTGACCGTCACGGGGGCAAGGGGGCGACACGTGCACGACGATCTCTGTGCGATGTCCGATGCCGCGGCGACATTCGGCGCCGCGGCCAGGGCTGTGCGATGAAGCGGTTCGACCGGCGGCAGATGCTTCGCGGGACCATCGTGGCCGCCCCTGTGCTGGCCCTCTCGGCCTCCGCCCTCGACGCCGGCCAGCGGCCCGCCACCAGCACGGTTCCCGGCGCGGCGGTCCCGCCCGAGGGAACGGTGGTCACTCCGCCCCTTCCGGCGACGCTCCAGGTGTCGGTGGCCGACCACGGCGCCAAGGGCGACGGCACCACCGACGACACCGCCGCGATCGTCGCGGCCCGCGATGCCGTGCTCGCCACCCGGGTCAACGACAACCAGCTCGCCGCCGAGCTGTTCTTTCCCGCCGGCATCTACCGGATCACCACTCCCGACGCCTTGCTCGCCTCGCCCACCGACGGCTCCGCCGACCAGGTGCGCGGCTACACCGTCCGGGGCATGGGCAAGCGCACCTCGGAGATCTTCTTCGACAGCGATGCCGGCGAGACCGACGATCCGTTCGCCCACAACCTGATGACGGCCGCGAACCGGATCCGGGCGATGCGGGTGTCGAGCATCAGCTTCCGCTCCGAGAACGCCAATCAGAGCTGGATGTACTGCTGGTCGCGTGACGACGGCGACAAGAACCTCGAACAGCCGGACGTGGGCTCGGGCAGCAATCACGACGTCGTCCTCAGCGACGTCGAGTGGCGCGGCGCCTGGAAGCGGGTGATCGGCCTCGACGGCGACCAGCAGTCCAACCTCAACTCCGAGTGGGCGTTCTACAACTGCCACGTCAACAACACCGGCACGTTCGCCGACGCGTTCCTCCACTGCGGCATGAGCCCCGAGCACGACCAGCAGGACCAGTTCCTGAACTTCTGGTTCTACGCCTGCAAGTTCGAGTACGCGCACGGGACGTTGCTGAAGTTCTCCAAGGGCGGGTTCATCAACGTCTTCGGCGGCTCGTGGATCGCGGGCATCAACTCCGACGAACCCGCCACCTTCTTCCACATGCCGGCCACCTCGCATTTCGACTCCACCCAGAACCTCGTGGTGGTCGGCACCCGGTTCGAGTTGCGCCACCACGAGGTCACCCTGCTCGACACCGCGTGGGGCGGGCCCTCGGCCCACATCACGTTCCAGAACATCTCGGACTCCGCGCTAAGCTTCCAGCCCTGGGCGGCCGATACCAACCCGGTGCTGGTGCGCTCGGAGTCGGGCTCGATCCCCACCCTGAAGTTCCTCAACTCCGAGCTCATGGGCTACCACCGCGTGCTGGGCGCCAAGGCCGGGCAGGGCCGGGTGGTCTACGACGGATGCAACTTCGCGAACCACCCCGGCGGCGGCGTGGGCGACGACGGCTTCCTCCGGTATGCCGGCGGCCAGCCGAGCTATCGCTTCGTCGACTGCTACGGCGTCGAGGACGACAGCGCCTGAACGTCCCCGCCCGGCGCCGAGGTCACCTCGACGCCGCGGGAACCGGACTGGACAGATCGGCCCGGCGCGAGGACCGCCCGAGGTGGTACCACCCGAGGCCCGCGGAGATCGCCGCCGCGACGGCCAGCCCGGCCGACACGGCCCGCACGTCGTCCCACAGCAGCGCGGCGCCGCAGCCGAGGACGACCATCACGACGCCCACCACGGCCTTCTGCCGCGCCAGGACCCCCGCCTCACCGCGCACCTTCAACCCCAGCGTCGAGGCAGTGGCCAGCCCGATCGCGACGTACTCGAGCACGGTGAACGGCAGGACGTCACGCGCACCGTTCCACGACTCACCCAGCAACGCCGTCCCCCACGCGTCGGGCACGAGCAGTACGACCACCCCCCACGCCACGACGACCCCGCCGATGACCAGCGCCACCGAGCGGCAGGCCCGCAGGTCGGCACTGCGCGGGCGGCGCACCAGCCACGGCGTGAGCCCGAGGTGCACGTAGGCGAACACCACGTTGAGCGGCCCGAGGATGGTGCTGGCACCGCGCAGCGCACCGGCCGCTGCCGGACCGATGGCCGCCGCCGCCACGCTCGACACGGCCAGTGCGGCAGCCTGCCCCACCACCGTCCCGAACGCCATCGACTCGCTCATGTGATGACGGGTCACCAGCGCCACGAGGCCACTCCGCACGCGCGGCCGCACGCCCATCAGGATCAGCCCCACGACCAGCGCGGCGACGGCCGACGCCAGCCAGGCCGCCATCACCGCCGGTCCGCCCAGCCCGGATCCGCCGATCAGCACCGCGGCGACCGCCACCGTCCACACCAGGTCGGACGCGAACGCCACCCCGGGCCGCCCGCTGGCCACCGCACCGAAGCGCACCGCGTCCTGCAGGCACACCACCGGCGCCGCCACTGCCACCACCAGGGCGATCGCCGTGGCCTCCCCGCCGGTCAGGGCCACCCCCACCCCGAAGACCACGGCCGCCACGACCGGCGCCACGGCCAGCAGCCCGCCAAGCACCTCCGCCGTCGCCGCCCGCGCCAGGCCCGGATCGGCGGCCAGCGCCAGCCGCGTGCCCAGGTAGGACCGGCTGACCCCGAGGACGAGGATCATCACCGCGTAGACCAGCGCGAACCGGCCGAAGGCGTCGGCATCGAGCGCGCGCGCCACGATCACGACCGCGAGCACGTTGGACAGGCTCGACAGCCCCTGGTCGGCCACGCCCAGAAACGCAGGCCCGGCCCAGCGCCCGGCCCACCGTCGATCCGCGGTCACGGCGTCACCCGAGGCCTGACCAACCCGGCGACCGGGCTCGGCACGGCTGCGGCCTCGTGATAGACCTGTTCGAGCCGGTCGGCCACAACCCTCGCGGTGAACCTCTCACGGACGAGGCGCACTCCCGCGCAGCCGCACCGCCGGGCCAGCTCCTGGTCGGAGACGAGCCGCTCCACCGCCCGCGCGATGGCGCCCGGGTCGCCGTCGGGCACCACCATCCCGGCACCCGCCGCCTCGATCGCCGTCGCCAGCCCGCACGAGCGGGTGCACACGACCGGTAGCCCGGCGCCCATCGCCTCGATGAGCACCATCCCGAACGGCTCATCGACGGCCGGGTGGACCAGGATGCGCGCGGTGCTCACCCGGTCGGCGCCGTCCAGCGGCGCCGGCCCCTCGTAGCTGATGACGGGCTTGCCCTCGACGTCACCACCGGCGCGGTCTGCCCTGACGACACCGATCGCGTCGCGTACGGCCGGGCCCAGTCCTTCGTCCGGCCCGACCAGCGTGAACCGTGCCCGCACCCCTGCGGCGAGCGCGATCCGCGCGGCTTCGACGAACAACAGGGGGCGCTTACGCTCCTGCAGTCGAGACAGGAACAGGACCTCGGGAGGTCCGCCGTCCTCGTAATAGCGCAACGCCGGCGGTCCGGGCACGCCGTTGCCCAGCACCACGCCCGTCCAGGCCCGCCCGTCGAGCACGGCGTCGACCTCGCCTCGCTCGGCGTCGGTGAGCAGCAGGACCGCTCTCGCCGACGCCAACGCGGACCGGGTGAGCATCGTGTCGAGCAACGCCGCGGACCGGCGTCCGGACGGTCCGATCATGCCGTGCGGCTGGACGACGTAGGGCACGCCGTGCGCGCGTACGGTCGCCGTGGCGGGCAGGCTGGTCAGGTCACGGCCGAGGTGGATGTGGACCAGGTCGAACTGCTCCACCCGCCGCAGCAGGTAGCCGTGCAAGCCCCACGCGAGGTTGCCTGCGAACCCGTTCCCCCGCGCGGCCGACCGGGTCCGGAACCGGATGGTCGGCAGGCCGGCGTACGTGCCCGGCCCGAGCGCGGAGCGATCACCACGGTAACCCGCCAGCAGCACCACGTCGTGTCCCCGGTCGCGCAGCTCGTGGAGCTGATTGACCGCGACCCGCAGGGGGCCACCGTAACTGCCGATCTCGTCGACGAGGTTGACGACGTGGGCGATCTTCATCGTGACCCCCCGTGCCGTCTACTCGAAGCGCAGGATGAGTTCCGGTCGCCCGCTCGCCGCCTGGCGCGAGTTGACCTGGATCCAGTCCGTCCCCGGAGCCGTGATCGCCATGCTCGCGTCGCCGTCGAGCAGGCCCGCGACGACGCCGACGTTCAGCGCGATGTCGTAGGAGGTGCTCGGCACCGAGCCGCCGGTCAGCTGCCCCAGCGCCGGCCCGGTGATGGCCGGCTTGGTGTTCCACGTCACCGTCGTCTCGTCCCACGCGTTGTCGGCCACGGCGACCTGCTGGGTCTCGACCGATCCGGCACCGGCGTTGCCGGTGGTTCGCATGCGGAGCGTCGCGGCCACCAGCTCCTGCCCGGCCGGAGCGGCCGGAACGGGGAAGCGCAGATAGGCCGTCTGCTCGGGGTCGCCTCCGACGGTGATCGACTGCGACGTGCCGAAGTTGGTGCTCTTCTGGAAGAAGTGCACGTAACTGTCGGCCGACGCGGCCACCGATTGGGTCACCGCAGCTGGCTCGACAACCGCCTCGGCCTCCGCCGACGGATCGCTGAGGTTTCCCGAGGTGTCACGGGCCACCACGCGGTAGTACCACGTACCCACGGCCAGCCCGGCGTCGGTGGCTCCGGCGCCGGTGACCTGCGCAATCCGCGTGGCCGGCGACGGAGTGAAGCCGGCGTCGGTGGAGCGGTGCACGTCGTACCCGGCCACCTCGACGTCGTCGGTGGACGCCGTCCAGGTGAGAGCCACGTCGGCACCGGTGACCGTCGCGTCGACGCCGGCAGGCGCACTGGGCGCCGTCTCGTCCGACTGCGGTGGGTCGATGTCGGCGACCCGCTCGATGGCCAGGGCCATCCGCTGCGCAATGTAGGCGTGACCGGCGTCGTTCGGGTGCCGGCCGTCCGAGCCGACATACGTGGCCGCGTTGGCGTCGGTGATCCACGGTCGCTGCGACGACACGAGGTCGCCGTCGTCGTCGTAGATCCGCCCGGTGATGGGCGAGATGAACGGCAACCCGGCCGTGGCCGCAGCTGCCCGCAGTGTCTCGTCCGTGGCGATCGACGTCGGCCCCGCCGTCCCGGTGGGCGACCAGACACCCACCACGTAGACGTCGGCGTTCGGCGCTGCCGTGGCGAGCTGCGCGTAGAGGTCCGACGCCGCCGCCGCGATCGATGCCTGGGGCTCGAGCACGTCGTTGTACCCGGCCCAGACCACGAGCTGATCCGGGTCGTAGGGCGCGACATCGGCCGCGACCCGCTCGCCGAGCGGCACGGAGGCGCCGCTGTTGTCGGCGACGTAACCGGTGCCGCCGACCGCCTGGTTCCACGGGTCGTCCCAGTAGAGGTAGTTCGCGGCCCGCAGGATCCAGCTGTTCAGCCCGAAGGCGGTGTTGACGCCCGAGCCCGCCGTGATCGAGTCGCCGAGCACCATCCACCGGTTCGCCAGCGGTGGCGCCTTGGTCAGCGACGCACCGGCCGGCAGATAGATGCCACCGAACGGCGTGTACACGGTCTCGATCGTGATCCGGCGGGTCTGCGACGAGCCGAAGTCGACCTTGTAGACGTGTCGGCTGCCCAGGGTCGTGCCGCCGAACGGCTGCGGCAGGTCGGATACCCGTTGCCCGTCGACCTTGATCCGGACGGCTTGCGCTGCGTTGAGGTACTTGGTGTAGATCTCGAACGACGCCGCATCGGTGACGAACTCGACGCTGTAGACCGACGGGCTGCCCCAGGTGTTGGGGTATCGCGAGGTCGGCATGTACATCTGGGTGTCCGGGAACACCGCGCCGAACTGCATCCCGCCGGCACCGCGATAGGTGAACCGGGGGTCGTTCGGTGCCACCAGCGTCGCGCCCGCGATCGTCGTGGTCGCGCCCAGGGTGGTCGTGACCGTGGGTGCGGGCGCCAGCGCGTCGGCGGCATTCAGGTCGAGCTCGGACGGCGCCTCGGGCACCGCGACCACCTGGGTGGCCGTCGAGCCGGCCCCGACGTTGTTGCTGCCGTCGATCGCGACGATGCGGTAGTGCCACGTCCCGGCCGGGATCGTGTTGTCGGTATACGTCAGGCCGGTGACGTCGGCGACCTTGGTGGCCGGTCCGGGCGTGAAGGTGCTGGTAGAGCCCCTGTGCACCTGGTAGCCGGTGACGCCGACGTTGTCGGTGGCCGCGGACCAGGTCAGGTCGACCGAGCGGCCCTCGTAGATCGTGGCGCTCGGGGTGCCGGGAGCGCCCGGCGCCACCGCGTCCTGCGTGCTGGTCGACGCCTGGGCGGATGGCGTACTGGCGTTGTACTTCACGTCGAGCGCGACCACGCGGTAGTACCACGTGCCCGGCGGGCGGCCGGGATCGCTCGCCTCCGTGCCGGTGACGAACGAGATCTTCGTCGCGGCCGAGGGCGTGAAGCCCGAGGTGGCCGATCGGTGCACCTCGTAGCCAGCGACGCCGCGGTTGTCGATGGACGAGTTCCAGTCCAGGTTGACCGTGTCACCCACGGCGCTCGCCGTGAGGCTCGTCGGCGTGGACGGCGCCTGGGTGTCGGTGACCGAGGCGGGGCGACCCTGGGCGTAGTGGGTGAGGACTCGGGCTGCCGAGAGGGCGCCAGGATAGACGGCGACCTCGTCGATGCTGCCGGCGAACGCGTTGCTGGTCGGCCGCTCCGGCCACGAGTTCAGGTTGTCCTGCCCGACCCTCCAGAAGCCGGTGTACGACTGATTTCCGGTGATCGTGTTCTGGGCCACCTGGGTACCGTCGACGTAGAGCCGCATGCCGTTCGAGCCCTGCGTGGCCACCATGTGGTGCCAGTTGCCGTCGCGATAGGCCGCCTGGCTCTTGATGGTCCTGGCGCTGCCGTCGAAGGCGCCGAAGAGCAGCTGACCGCTGTTGTTCATGTAGACGTGGCGGTCGTAGTTGCCGCTGTTGCCGGTGAACGCGCTGCCGAACCCGATCAACTTGCCACCGCGGTTGGTCGTCGTGCGGAACCACATCTCGACCGAGTACTGCGTCGGAGCCTGGGCGCGCTCGACGATGGCGCTGGCGGCCTTGCCATTGCTGCCGTTGAGCGTGATCGAGCGCCCTCCGCCGGCGACGGTCGAGGCGAGGTTGAGTGTGACGCCGCCGGTGTAGTCGCCGATGTGGTCGGAGTCGGAGCTGTCGAACACTCTGGCACCGGACGTCTCGTCGAGCTTCCAGTACAGCGTGGGGTTGTCGGCCCGCACAGCAGTGGGGTAGGCGATGTCGGCTGTGGCGGCCGTGGCGCTGATCCGCGGACCCTTCGGACTGACGTTCGTGCCCTCGGAGGTTCGGATGTTGTACTCCGCCGTGACGCCCGGCCCGACCGTGTCGGTGAAGGACAGCTGCGGACGCAGCCACTGCCGCGAGCTGGCGGTGACGGTGTGGACCAGCGTCCCGTTACGGAAGAGTTCGTAGGTGACGGCGTCGTCGTCGCGGTCCCAGCCGGCCAGCCACATCACCTTGATCTTGCCGGCCTGGGTGCTGGTGGCCCGGAGGACCGGCGCGTCGACGTAGCCGGTGTCCGGAGCGAGGGCGAACCTGGTGAGGCTCTGCTGAGGCTTCTTGTTGACCTCGGTGAACTCACCGGCCACCCACAGCTGGTCGTCGCCGGCGATCACCATCGCGCGCGGCCCGAGCGCCTCACCGATGCCGTCGTTGGTGTCAGGCATCCACGGCAGGATCTCCATGGTCTCCGTTGACTGGGCGAGCAGGTGCTGGCGGCCGTCCGGCGCGCCTTCGGGGAACCCGCCTGGCGTCGACCCGCAGTCGTGTGCGTGCGATCCGCTGTACAGCACGCCCTGGAACGGGATGGCGACCTGCGTGGCGCCGAGGCAGTTGTCCTTCCACTTCATCACGCCGGTGGCGAGCACGCCGCCGATCCGGCCGTCGAAGACACCGCCACCCGTGCCCTCGGCAGAGACGTAGAAGTTGGTCTCGTCCTTGGAGAGTCCCTTGACGACGGAGTTGTTCGGGATCCAGCCCGGATAGGTCTGGACGACCGCGCCGGTGGTCGGGTTCACCGCCACGAGGCCGCGCACGGCGCTTCCGTTGACGGTGCTGAAGTCGCCGCCGATGAAGATCTTGCCGACCTCGGGCGCGGCGAGGACCGCTCGCACGTTGAGGTTCAGCGTGGGACCGGCCGCACCCAGCACGCCCGCCGTGGAGACCATGGCGTAACGCGAGCGCGTCTGGGAGTCGACCGAGGTGAAGTCACCACCGAAGTACAGCGCGGTCGACGAGGCCGACACCGACCGCACCGTCGCGTTGACTCCCGGCCGCCGGAACGTGCTGAACGGCGTGAGCGTGCAGGTGCTGGTCTGCAGCGAGACGAGGTTGGCCACGCCGGTGCCCGCCACGTTGCTGAACGCGCCGCCGATGTAGAGCCGTGAGCCGTCGGGCGAGGCGTCCATGGCGCGGATCGTCGCGGTGAGCGAGCTGTGCGTGAACGCGGGCGCGCACGGCAGCAGCGCACCGGTCTCGGCATCGAAGGCCGCGAAGTTGGTTCGTGGCACCTGTTGGGTGCCGGGGGCTGCGCCGGGCGGGCGCACGTTCGAGAACGTGCCGCCGACGTAGACGACTCCGTTCACGTACTCCACGGCCCAGACGATGCCGTCGGTCTGCCAGGTCGGCAGGTCGTCGGCGGTCATGGTGGGCAGTGTGGCCGCCGCTTCGGCGACCGCGGTGGTGCCCGGGAGAACACTCACCAAGGGCGCTGCCAAGGCAACAACGAGCCCAACGATTCCAGCACGGCGCATGACGCCCCCCCTTTACCCCGCGGCGCGCGAACGCCTCGAGGTCCCCCCAACTGACGCCAAACCGCGTCGTGGCCGCATGCTACTGCCCGCAGGTGAAAGTCGCCACTTGTCCGCGTATTGCCCGACTGGGCGGTACCCGTGAAGGTTGTGATCGACTGGGCGCGATGGGGGTCAGGGCTCGACCAGCACCGCGCCCACGACGACGCCACCCGCCCCGCGCACCATGTCGCGCACGGCTTCGAGATCGGGATTGCGCACCCGCTTGGCGTCGCACACGACGAGCACTCCGTCGACGCGGTGCGCGAGCGCGAGGCCGTCGACCTCCGAGAGCAGCGCCGGGGCCAGCACGATCACGATGTCGTGGCGTTCCTTGAGGTCGGCCAGGAACGCCGACACCTCGGGACTGGCCAGCGTCTCGGCCACCCGTGGGGCCGCGGTGCCGGGTACCAGGGTCAGCGTGCCGGGCACGTCGAGCTCGAGCTCCTCGGTGGGCCAGCCGCTGCTTTCGTCGCCGTTGCTGTCGCTGCCGCCGCCGGTTGCCACCTGGGCGCCGAGCTTCAACGGCAGCCGCGAGCGCAGCGACGGATTTCGCAGGTCGGCCTCGACGAGGGCGACGCGCCGGCCGATCTCGGCGAGCTCGGCGGACAGCTGGACGGCACCGGCGGCCGCTGCACCGGTGGTGCGCGGTTCGAGGACGAGCAGGGTGCGGACCGCGGCGAGTTCGTCGCCGTACGTCAGCGATAACGCCAGGCCGCGGTAGGCCTCGCGGGACGGGCCCGGAACGGCGGCATCGCCGAGCAGCGGCTCGGTGCTGGGCTGCCGCCGGGACGCGACCGACGCCAGCACCGGCGCCCCCAGCCGGCCGGCCACGTCGGCTCGGGTGTGGACGCGACGGTCGAACAGCGAGGCCACCCACGCCAGCACCAGCCCCAGCGCCGTTCCGAGCACGGCTCCGACCAGCAGCCAGGTGAACAGGCCGGGGCCGTCGGTCTGGTCGGGAGGAGTGGCCGTGCGCACGACGTCGCCCGGCGTGGTGTCGAGCGTGCGGGCCTCGACCAGACGCTGGTTGACCGCAGAGATCTCGTCGAGCAACGACCCGCGGCGCACCTCGAGCGACCCGCGCGTGCCCTCGTTGGCCTCGGCGATCTCGGCGTCGAGGGCATCGCGTTGCGCCGTGAGATCGGCGATCTCCGCCTCGAGGGCGTCCTCGAGGCGGGTCACGACGCCGGACGTGCGAGCCTGCCGATCGGCGAGGTACGCCGCGGCGAAGGCGTTCGCTCGCTCGGCAGCGAGGTCGGCCGACTCGTCGGAGTAGTTGAACCGCAGGATGGCGGTCTCCGGCGGGTTGGTGACCCGGAGCCCGCGCTGGAGGTCCTCGACGTCGGCGTCCGCGCCGGTCTCGTCGATGACGATCTCGGCGACCTTCTGGCTCTCGGCGATCTCGATCTCGGTCTGGATGCTGATCTGCCGGGTGGCGTCGGCCTCGCTGAACGGGCTCGCCGAGGTGGTCTGTACGAGAACGTCCGAGGTGGCGGTGTACGCCGAGCCGAGAACGGCCCACGCGGCGATTCCACCGACGAGGCCGAGCCCGAGCCCCAGGGCCACCAGCCACCTGTGCCGCAAGATCCAGGCGAGCTGGCCGTGGAGCATGGGAACGCCTTGGTCGGGCTCGGTCACCGAGTGCCGATTCATGACGCCATCCCCGATCCGGTCATGCCGGGCCCCCTCGCGCCGACGATCCGAAGGAAAGCACCACCATAGCCATGGTCACGCAGCTCAGGGCTGCTCTTTGAACCCGATCGTGACCTTCGCAGGGCCGGCGCGCTCACGGTGGTCACCTCGGCCGGGCGACGCGCGACCGCTGCGGGTGACCAGGAACGGGATGATCGCCAGCAGGGTGAAGGCGGCCATGGCCTGGAGGAGGCTCCCGCGCAGCAGGATCAGCTGGTAGAAGGCGAGCGCCGGGACCACTAGCCCTACCACTCTGGAGCGTTCGTGCCGATACCGGTGGTTCACCCGGTCGAGCCATCCGCTGATCCCGCCCAGGCCTGCGAACACCACCGCCGTGAGGGGCAGCCCGGCCCAGATGTAGGACTCGACCCACAGCGGCGAGGACAGGTTGAGGAAGGAGTACCCCACGAACTTCCCGATCACCACTCCGGCGTCCTCGGGCTTGTCCGGCCAGACCGATCGCGGCACCCAGAAGAAGGGGACGCCCAGTGCGAGCTTCGGCTGGTGACCGACCTCGTCGACGAGCAGGACCCCGGCCTGGACCTGCTGGTAGGCGTCGTAGTCGGGATTGCCGGTGAACTGCTCGCCGACCCCGCCGTCGGTGGTCTCGCGACCTTCGGTGCGGAAGTAGTCGGCAGCCGGGAAGAGGACCACGAGCGCCACCAGCAGAGCGGCGCCGCCGATCCGGAACAGCTTCACCGAACGCATCGGCGGGCTCGTGAACACCAGGGTGAGCAGGACCGTGCCGGCCCAGAACCGCGGCTGGCTGATCGGGTTGTTGACCACGACGTTGAGCAGGATGACCGGCACGAGCAACCAGAGCCAGGCCACCCGCAGCTCGCGTGGCTCACGCGTGCGCCGCACGTGGATGAACCCCATCAGGGCCCAGAAGGCCGGCACCGTCAGTCCCCACTCGAGCAAGGCCGCACCGGCGTTCCCGGTGGATCCGGTGATCTCGCGCGCCGCCTCGCTGGCGGCTTCCCGGCTGGTGAAGAACGAGTCGATGCCCCCGAGCCTGGGTACGAGGACACCAGCCAGCAACAGCGCCATCACGCCCAGCACCAGGACCCGCGGCAGCGAGAGCTCGCGTCCCAGCAGCCGGGTCGGCAGGCCGCCGCCGTCGCGATGCGTTCGCTCCGCGAACAGCGACCCGGCGGTATAGGCGAGCAGTCCGGTCTCGATGACCACGCTCGCGGTGAACGACACCTCACTGCCGACCCGCAGGCCCCACGGATATTCGTCGGTGGTGAGCATCGCCAGCGGCGCGACGGCCAGCCAGACGTAGACGAACACCCAGAAGGCCAGCTGCATGACCTCCAGCCGGGTGGAGGTGAGGACTCTCGCCAGCATGATCCCGGCGTGGACCACGATCACGATCTGGATCACCCAGGCCGAGGCGATCCGCTCGCTGGCACCGGACACCACGACGAGCGGCACGATGACGGCGAGGAGGAGACCCACCACGACGAAGATCCGCATCGGGCGGGTGACTGCCGCGTCGCTCACCATTCCTCCTCCCCCCGAGCTGCCCCCATGATGGACTGGTTCGGCCGGATTGGGCAGGAAGTTCGGACGGCACGTCGGCACGCGGGGCTCGACGGCACCGCGTGTGGGGGATCTGGAGGCAGGCATGTGGTCGTTGCGCGGGTTCACCGGCGCCGGATACGACAAGGGCCGCCCCGCACACGTGCAGGCAGCGTGGCATGTCGTCCACAACCTGGTGTTCGTCAAATGGTGGCTGCCCGCGCGGGCTCGACCGGCCATCCTGAGAGCGTTCGGCGCCGACATCGGCGAGCGGGTCCTGATCCGACCCCGCGCCCGCGTGCACTGGCCGTGGAAGCTGCGGGTGGGCGACGACTGCTGGATCGGCGAGGACGCCTGGCTGCTCGACCTCGAGCCCATCACCATCGGTCACGACGTCTGCATCTCGCAGGGCGCGTTCCTGTGCACCGGCGGTCACGACCGCCGCAGCCCGACGTTCGAGTTCGATAACGCGCCGATCACCATCGGCGACGGCGCGTGGGTCGCCGCGCGCGCCGTGGTGCTGCGGGGGGTGCATGTGGGCGACGAGGCGGTCGTGGGCGCCGGCGCCGTGGTCCACGCCGACGTCGCGCCGAAGTCCGTGGTGACGGCAGCGCCGAGGTCGTAGGCCTGAGGACGCGTAAACATCGTTGTGATCGGGAAGCCTACGATCCCCCGAGTGCGAAGCGCCCTCCCGCCCGGCAAGGTGATCTCGAACGTCACGTGATGGGTTCCGGTCCACCCCACGGCATCACGAACTGAAACCCACTGCTCGGTCCGGCAGAACGTCAGGTGATCCGCTCGGGTCACCCCACCCCGAGCTTCGGCCCGCGCCAATGCGATCGTGGGACGGAAAGGCTCGCCAGAGCGTGCCTTTCCGTCCCACGATCATGGTGCGGCGTCGGCTCAGCGGCGGCTGCTGACGCCGTGGTACTGCAGGTCCTGCACGTACGGCTTCGTCGTGACTGTGTACGGCGAGGTCACCGACGTGGTGGTCGAGCCGTCGCGGACGACCTCGACCGATACCGTGCCGGCCTTGAGCGGCACCACCTTGGCGAACACTCCGGCCGGAGCGTCGTAGGTGGTCACGGTGCTGCCGACGCTCAGCCGGACCTTCGCGGGCGCCGTGAGGAAGGTGAGCGCCTCGACCGTGTCACGCGGGGGTGTGGTCCCCGACCGCAACTGCATGAGCTTGGTCTGGTCGTAAGTCGGCATCGCCGCGTACGGCTGGGTCCGGTGTGTGACGTACACCGTGTCGCGGACGATCTTCGGGGCTGTACCCGTCTTCCACTTCGTGACGTAGTACGACGTCAGATCCAGGTAGGTCCATCCGTGCTGGGCCGACGGCGCCAGCTGGGTGCCTTCGGAGTAGTCGTTCCAGGTCGGGATGTGTACCCACTCCGCCTTGCCGTCGATCGCTCCGTTCCACGTGATCCGGAGCGTTTCGGTGTTGCCTGCCTCCTCGTAGATGCCCTGGTTGGGCCGCACGTCCTGCACCGACACCGGCGCCATCCACAGCTTGCCCATATTGTGGACAGTCTCGGCGTTCTGGACAGCGTTCTGGTTGGAGTCGGGATTGCGCACGCCCCAGGCCGAGATGCCGTAGCTGATCGGCGCGAACGACGGCGCGTACTTCTTCCAGTCCAGGAACGTCGGCACGAAGGCGACATCGATCCCGTAACTGCTGTCCATCCGGGACATCCACGACTTCCACCAGTCGGCGGACTGGCCTTCGGCCTTGAACGGCGAGATCACGAGACGCCCGTCGTCCAGCCGGAACGCCGCGGGATACTTCGCCAACGTCGCCATCGCGCTGGCCAACGCCGCCGGCGACTCGTCGTCCAGCGTGGACATGTCCGGCATCAGCATGATCTCGAACGTCGGATCGACGCGGTTCGCCGCCTGGAGCAGAGCGATGATGCGGTCCCAGTTGCGGCCGCTGAGCCCGAGGATGTCGACGGTGAACCCGTCGAGTCCACCGGCGATCGCCTGGCGCACCTCACGCTCGAAGTCGGCCGCCTCGAAGCCGGACGACACCGGAGGACGTGGCAACGGACGGTCCCGTAACAACCCGCCGTAGGCGCTGTGCTTGCCGTTCTCGCCGTCCGGGTCCAGGTAGCCCCGCTCGTAGTAGTCGACCGACGGCTCCTTGTTGTCGATCGACACCGGGTAGGGCGGGAAGTAGTGCGCGAACGCCATCCGCGGCGACTGGTCGAGCTGGGTGGGGCTCGGCATATCGAAGGGGAGTACGCCGTCGGGCACCGGGGTCTTCGTCGGCGTCGGAGTCGGGCTCGCCGTGGGTGTGGACGTCGGCGTGGCCGTGGGCGACGACGTCGGCGACGCCGTCGGATCCGGGGAGCTGGTGTCCGGGGCGAACCGCAGCTCGAGCACGGGTGCGCGCCCACCCTCGCGGGTGGCGAACTGGAAGCCGGTGCCCGACACAGTGTGGAGCAGCTCGAACGACGTCCGGCCGGTGGCCGAGATCGTCGAGAGGTCCTCGAGTGGGATGGACACCCACTGACCGGCACCGGGGACCGAGACCTGGTCACTGAGCTCGCGACCGTCGTACTTCGGGCGCGAGTTCGCCGTGAGGGTCGACTCCGCCCACGAGTTCGTCGTGGGATGAGCCGTCAGGCCGGCTTTGGTGGTGGCGACGAAGAGCGTGTAGAGCCGGATCGTCGCACCCACCAGGTGCTGGCCCTCGGGGACGGCTCCCGCGGTGTCGAACTTGAGGAACGACCGGTTCACGCTCGTCGTCGCGTAGGACCACTTGCGATCCCCGTGGGTCCGGTCCGGAGCCTGGGTATTCGCGTAGGTGTCGGCCGTCGCGGCGAGCACCCGACGGTCGGCGGTCGTGGACGCACTCGCAGGCGAGGTCGGTCCGGTGATCGCCGCGGTGGCCGCCGCTCCGGTGGCGACGAGCGCCGAGGCGGGCTCGACCTCCTCCGTGGACGGTCCGTCCGAGCCGCCGGAGCTGAGAGCTGACGGCGCGATCACGGCCGTCAAGATCAAAAGAAGTGCCGAGGCGACGCCTACGGCACGGGTCATATGGGCTGTGCGGGGAGTTCTCGGCAGGGGTTTCCGGGCATGACGCATACGACGCCGCATAGGCCTGGCGCCTCCTTGCAGGCGGCCACGAGGCCGCCATAGGGCTGCTCCCGCCCTGCAGGGGCGTACTACCCAGGCCTGGGGGCGGGAGCCGGCAAACTCGACCCGGGTCCCCCCCTCGCCCTGCAACCTAGGGCACGGTTCGCGTTATGCCAAACCCCTCCCACCTGCACTGTGACGCGATTCATACCATTTGACCGAGTCCGTTATGCCCTCTTTGATCTCCACCGACGCGCGGAACCCGAGGGCCTCACGAGCCCGCGAGACGTCGAGGAAACGACGCGGCTGACCGTCGGGCTTCGTGGTGTCCCAGTGGGTCTCGCCGCGGTAGCCGACGGCGTCCGAGACGAGCTCGGCCACCTCCCGGATCGAGGTCTCGACCCCGGTTCCGATGTTGATCGGCCGAGGGTCGACGTCGGCCGCCACCGCTCGCGCGACGCCGTCGGCGGCGTCCTGCACGTGGACGAACTCACGCGTCGCGCGCCCGCTCCCCCAGTTCGTCACCGAAGGCAGTTCACGATCACGCGCCTCGACATAACGCCTGATCAGAGCCGGGATGACGTGACTCGTGCCCTCCTCGACGTGATCGCCGGGGCCGTACAGGTTGGCCAGCATCAGCACCGCACTGCGGAACCCGTACTGCTCGGCGTAGGTGGCGCAGGCCTCGTGCAGCAGCCGCTTGGCCATCCCGTACGGACCGGTGGCGCCCACCGGCGGACCCGACCACACGTCGTCCTCGCGCAACGGCAGTGGCGCGTCGCGCGGATAGGCGCAGGTGGTCGAGATCAACACGAACTTCTCGACCCCGGCCAGCCGGGCCTCGTCGAGGAGCATGAGGCCCATCACCGCGTTCTCATACAGGAACCGGCCGGGATTCGCCACATTCGCCCCGATCCCGCCCACAGCTGCGGCCGCGTGCACGACCACGGACGGCTCGATCTCGCGATACAGGCGACGGACCTCACCCTGGTCGGTGAGGTCGTAGTCGCGGTGGCCTAGGGCACGCACGTCGGCCCCCCGCGCGGCGAGCGCCTGGGTGACCTGACGGCCCAGGAAGCCCCGCCCGCCCGTGACGGCGACGACGCGGCCCGCCGGGTCGAGCTCGGTCACGGCTGTCACACCCCGCTGGACGCGGCGACGCCGAGGTGGTGGTCGGCGTACCACCGGGCGGTGCGGGCGATGCCGTCCTCCAGGGACACCTCGGGCTCGTACCCGAGACCGCGCAGCTTGGTGATGTCGGGACACCGGCGCGAGGTCCCGCCCGCACGCAGCTCGCCCGGCACGATCGTCACGTCGACGCCGAGCGTGGCTCCGATCAGCACGACGAGGTCGGCGATGGCGATCTCACGCTCGGTGCCGACGTGGTAGATCTCGCCGCTGGCGCCCCGCTCTCCGGCCAGCAGGGCACCGCGCGCGCCGTCGGTGACGAAGCAGAAGGACCGCGTCTCGGTGCCGTCGCCCTGGATCGGCAGGTCCACCGAGGTCGTGCGCAGGCCGTCGGTCCGTTCCACGATGCGCCGGACGATCTCCGGCACGACGTGCTCGAAGCCCATGTCGGGGCCGTAGAAGTTGTGCGGCCGGAAGATCACCGTCTCCAGGCCGCGGCGCCCGGCGAGGTGCAGGGTGAGCAGCTCGCTGGCGATCTTCCCGCCGCCGTAGCTGAACCGCGGGTTGGTGACGTCCGGGATCTTCAGCGGCTCCGACTCCGGCGTGGGCACCTGGGTCGGCTCGTTGTACGTCTCGCTCGTCGAGGCCAGCACGTAGCGCCGGGCGCCGACGTCGAGGGCCGCCTCGATGGTGCTCAGGGCGCCCTTGATGCCCACCTCGAGAACGTCGTCGGGGCGTTCGTAGAAGAACCGCGTGCCGTTGATGTAGGCCAGGTGCCAGACGACCTCGCAGCCGGTGGCCGCGCGGCGCACCTGGTCGGGGTCGCGCACGTCGCCCTGGATGAAGGTCACCGCCGCGCCGAGGTCGGCCAGCCGTTGCGCGTCGCCGCGGGAGTTGTTGTCGAACGCCACGACGTCGTGCCCGGCCCTCACCAGGTCGGCGCACAGGGCCGCACCGACGAAGCCGCTTCCCCCGGTGAGCAGGACCTTCATCGCGCCCCCTCGGCCTCGGTGACGTGCTTGGCCTGGTAGAAGATCTGGTCGAGCTCACCGACGTTCCAGATGTCGGCGACCCAGGCGTTCGGGCGGCGGTGTCCCAGCTCGACGAGTGCCTCGCGGTAGCCCGCGTGGTTGGTCGCGACGAAGACGATGTCGACGTTCTCCAGGGCCTCGTCCAGGGCCCAGTTGCGCGGGGTGCCGACGCTGGGCTCGGGGATCGGGTCGGGCAGGTGGTGGTCGCTGACCCGGATCTCCATCGGCAGTTCACGATGCACGTAGCGCCACAGCTTTGGCGCCAGGCTGTCGCGAAGGTCGTCGGTCTCGGCCTTGAACGAGAATCCCAGGATCGCCACGATCGTGTCGTGGATCTCGGTCCGCTTGAGCAGGTGCTGGACGAGGAAGGCCGGCACGTACTCGTTGACCTTCCAGGCCGAGAGGAGCATGTCGGGGTAGGGGCTCCACTCGTTGATCATCCCGAAGTCCTTGCGCAGGCAGGTGCCGGCCGTCATGCCGGGCGCGGCGAGGAACGAACGCGGGTACTTGTAGTTGGCGAGCCTGCGGGTCTCGTGGATGTTCGCGCCGAACTCGTCGGCGATCATCGCGAACTGATTGGCCAGCGCGAAGTGGACGTACCGCAGGATGTTGTTGAAGAGCTTGACCAGCTCGGCCGTGACGTACGTGGTGGGCAGCACCTCGGGCGCCAGGCTGCTGAACAGCGCGACGGCACGCAGCGAGCTCTGGTCGTCCTCGGCGCCCACGATCTGCGGCAACGAGCGGATCTCCTCGTACGCCTTGCCCTCGGCGATGCGCTCGGGGCAGAACGCCAGGTAGAAGTCGCGGCCGATCCGGAACGGCGTGTGCCGCTCGATCCACTTGTGGACGAACCGCGTGGTCCCCGGCGCCACGGTGCTGCGCAGGCAGAGCAGCTGGCCCTCGCGCAGGTAGGGCTGGATCTCCTCCAGCACCCGCTGAATCTGCGAGAGGTCGGTCTCGATGTGGTTGTGCAGCGGCGTGCCGACCGTGATGACGATCGCTGCGGAGTCGGCCACCACGGAGGCGTCCGGACGGACCACGAACTCCTGCTGCCCGACCAGCTCGTCGTACCCGGGCTCCTGGAACGGCATCCGCCCGCCGTTGACGGCCGCGCGCAGTGCGTCGTCGACGTCCACGCCCACGGCCTTGACGCCGGCCTCGGTGAACGACAGCCCCAACGGCAGGCCGACCCGGCCGGTCCCGACGATGCACACGTCGTAGCCGGCGGCGACCTGATCGTCGGTCGTGGCGTCACTTGCGTTGGTGTGGTGCTCGGTCAACGTCATCTTGGCCCCCCCAAGACGTCCTGCCAGATCGGCCGACGCTGCGGTCGGCCGTGACCGTCGCAGCCGGTGGCTGCGACGCGGTGTTGCGTGAGATCGGGCCGACGCGCGAAGCTCCGGACCCGTGATTCCCGCCCCTTTACGTGCGACCGGCCACGATCTCGCCAGCGTGCCGAGACATTAGCATTTCCCCGACAAAGGCACAGTACTTCGCCAAAGCCGAATCCTGCCCGTAACGCAGCTCGGCGAAGCTCGACGCCGCGGCGCTCATGGCCCGCCGCCGGACCGGGTCGGCTCCCAGGTCGAGGACGACGTCGAGCAGCGCGGCGGGACGTCCCGGTGCGACGACGGCGGCGGCGGCGGTGTCCCGGAGTAGCTGTGCGGTCCACCCGTCGTCCGGCACGGCAGCCACGACCGGACGGCCCGCGGCCAGGTAGGACGTCAGCTTGCTCGGCAACGACATCTCGACCATGCCCGGGCGCTCGTTGACCAGCAGGAGGTCGGCCGCGGCCAGGACGTAGGGGTAGTCCTCGGCCGACACGGGCGGCACGAACCGCAGCCGCCGCAGCCCGCGCGCGCGGCTTTCGAGCTCGCCACGCTGGCTGCCGTCGCCGACGAGGACGAAGTTCACCGCGCTGCCGCGTTCGTCGGCGAGCGCCGCCGCGTCGACGACGTTCTCGAGCCCCTGCTTGGCACCCATGTTGCCGGTGTGGACGACGACCGTGCCCCCGTCGGTCCAGCCGAGGCGGCGGCGAGCCTCGTCACGGCCCACCTCGACCTGTTCGACGTGGGTCCAGTTCGGCAGCAGCCTGACCTTGGCGCGGTCGACCCCCATGCGCACCACGGAGTCGCCGAACCCCTCGCCGATCACGCCGACGAGGTCCGCGGCGGCCAGCTGCGCGCCCTCGAAGCCGGCCACCCGCCCGGCCACCCGTCCCCCGCCCTCGATCCCGCTGCGCGCGGCGGCGTTGCCCATCAGGTCCTGGACGACCGCACCCCACGGCACCGACCGCCGGCGCGCCACCGCTCGGGCCAGCGGCAGCGCCGCCAGCGGAGGACTGACCGCCAGCACGACGTCGGGCGGGAAACGCATCGCCTGGACCAGCGCACCGGCCAGCCAGCTCGCCTCGAACAGGCCACGCCGCAGCACGTCCTGGCGCCGCGGGACGTAGTGGCGGACCCGGATGACCCGCACGCCGTCGAGCCACTCGACGCTGCTGAGCCGCCCGTATCCGGCCGGGACCCGCCACTCCGGGTAGTGCGGCACGCCGGTGATCACCGTGACGTCGGCGCCACGCTCGACCAAGTGGCGGCTGACGGCTGTGGTGTACGGCGCGATGCCGGTGACCTCGGGTGCGTAGTTGATCCCGACCAGCAGGATCTTGGCGCCCGCCAGCTCCACGTCACCCGTGGGCTCAGTCCCGTGTGCAGCCTCGCTCATGTATCCGCGCCCCCCTCGGCCCGTCATGGAGGGATGATCGCACCACTCGCCCCGTTCTGCCCAGCATTCGCCCCGTCCTCGCACCGCGTGGGGTGCGGGGACGGTGTGATGTCGGTGCGGCCGCTGGGCGAGTTCAGGGCGGCCGGGGCGACACAAGGCTCACCCGGCTCGCGCACGAACCCGGGTCGGTCAGCCGGCGCTGGTGATCATCCCGGCACCCACGGTGCGGTTCGTCGCCTCGTCGACCAGGATGAACCCGCCGGTGGTGCGGTTGCGGCGGTACTCGTCGGCCAGCAGCGGCACGGTGGTGCGCAGCCGCACCCTCCCGACGTCGTTGAGGCCGAGCCCGTCGGCGGTCTCGTCACGATGGAGCGTGTTGACGTCGAGACGGTACTGGAGGTCCTTGACCAGCGTGCGGGCCGCGCGAGTGGTGTGCTTGAGGGCGAGCTTGCGCCCGGGCACCAGCGGCGAGTCGTCCATCCAGCAGACCATCGCGTCGATGTCCTGCGCCACGGTCGGCTGGTTGTGGGGACGGCAGATCATGTCACCCCGCGAGATGTCGATCTCGTCCTCGAGCCGGACCGTGACCGACATCGGGGCGAACGCCTCGTCGACCGAGCCGTCGGCGGTCTCGATCGCCGCGATTCTCGTGGTGAACCCACTGGGCAGCACCATCACCTGGTCGCCGCGTTTGAGCACCCCACCGGCCACCTGCCCGGCGTAGCCGCGGTAGTCGGCGTGCTGGAGCGACTGGGGGCGGATGACGTACTGGACCGGGAACCGCACGTCCACGAGGTTGCGGTCGCTGGCGATGTGGACGTGCTCGAGGTGATGGAGCAGCGACGACCCCTCGTACCACGGCATGTTCGGCGACCGGGTGACGATGTTGTCGCCGTGCAGGGCCGAGATCGGGACGATCGTGAGGTCGGGGATGTCGAGCTTGGCCGCGAACGTCGTGAACTCGGCGGCGATGTCGTCGAACACGTCCTGCGACCAGCCGACGAGGTCCATCTTGTTGACCGCCAGCACGAGGTGGGGCACACGCAGCAAGGACACGATGAATGCATGCCTGCGGCTCTGCTCCACCAGACCCTTGCGCGCGTCGACGAGCACGATCGCGAGGTCGGCGGTGGAGGCGCCGGTGACCATGTTGCGGGTGTACTGGATGTGCCCCGGGGTGTCGGCGATGATGAACTTGCGGCGCGGCGTGGCGAAGTAGCGGTAGGCGACGTCGATGGTGATGCCCTGCTCGCGCTCGGCCCGCAGCCCGTCGGTCAGCAGCGCGAGGTTGGTGTACTCGTCGCCACGCTCGCGGCTGGTGCGCTCGACGCTCTCGAGCTGGTCGGTGAAGATCGACTTCGAGTCGTACAGGAGGCGGCCGATGAGGGTGCTCTTGCCGTCGTCGACCGAGCCGGCCGTGGCGAAGCGCAGCAGGTCGGTGCCGTGGTGCGGCGTCGGCATCAGAAGTACCCCTCCTTCTTGCGGTCCTCCATGGCGGCCTCGCTCACTCGGTCGTCGCCCCGGGTGGCGCCGCGTTCGGTGAGCCGGGTGGCCGCGATCTCGTCGATGACCGCCTCGACGGTGTCGGCGTCCGAGCGCACGGCGGCCGTCAGCGTGGCGTCGCCCACGGTGCGGTAGCGCACCTTCTCGGCGAACGTCGGCTCGCCGTCACGGGGGGCGGTGAACTCGTTGACGGC
>DATCVR010000405.1:0-10931 GCA_036566745.1 Jiangellaceae bacterium
GAGGAAGGACTGCCCGCCGAATCCCGGCTCGACGGTCATCACGAGCAGCATGTCGAGCTCGGGCAGCAGCTCCTCGAACGGCTCGACCGGGGTGGCCGGCTTGAGACCGAGCCCGGCCCGGGCGCCCTGGGCGCGGATCTCGCGTGCCAGCCGGATCGGCGCCCCGGCCGCCTCGGCGTGGAACGTGACGCTGTCGGCCCCGGCCTCGGCGTAGGCGGGAGCCCACCGGTCGGGGTCCGCGATCATCAGGTGGCAGTCGACCGGCAGGCTGGTGCGCGCCAGGATCGCCTCGACGACTGGCAGGCCGAGCGTGAGGTTGGGGACGAAGTGGTTGTCCATGACGTCGATATGGACCAGGTCGGCGTCGGCGATCCGCTCGATCTCGGTCTGGAGGTTGGCGAAGTCGGCAGAGAGGATGCTCGGTGCGATCTGGATGCCCACGATCGCACAGGCTAACGGCCTGGCCTCCCTGGCGGGCACACCGCACCGCTGCCAGCGCCGCCAGACCGCGCCGCGCTCAGTGTCGTCGCAACAGCGCCAGGTACATCGCGTCGGTGCCGTGCAGGTGTGGCCAGAGCTGGACGTCGGGCCCGTCGCCGAGGTGCGGCACCCCGGGCAGCAACGCCCGCGCGTCGATCCGCTCGACGTCGTCGCGTCCGCCGATGAGCTGATCGACCACGCTCACCGTCTCGGCGACGTGGGGCGAGCACGTCACGTAGGCCACGACTCCCCCGGGCCGTACCGAGCGCAACGCCGAGCGCAGCAGTCGCACCTGCAGCGGACGCAGGTCGGCGAGGTCGGACGGCAGCCGCCGCCAGCGCGACTCCGGCCGTCGCCGCAACGCGCCGAGCCCGGAGCACGGCGCGTCGAGCAGGACGCGGTCGAAGTCCTCCTCCGGCCACGGCGGATCGGCGGCGTCGGCCACGAGGACCTCGTGCTCGCCGGGATCGCCCTGCAGCGCCTGCGACACCAGCCGGGCCCGGTGTTCGTGCAGCTCGGCCGCGAGCAACCGGGCGCCGCGGGCCGTGGCCAGGCCGGCCAGGAGCGCGGCCTTGCCGCCCGGCCCGGCGCACATGTCCAGCCAGCGCTCGTCGGATCCGGCCAGCTCGACCCCGGCCAGCGCCAGGGTGACCAGCTGGCTGCCCTCGTCCTGGACCCCGGCCCGGCCCGCGCGCACGGCCGGGATCCGTCCCGGGTCGCCGGAGCGCAGGATCGCGCCGTACGGCGACCAGCGGGCCGGCTCGGCCCCCGCCGCGATCAGCTCGTCGACCTCGGCTCGCCCGGGCCGCACGACGAGGTTCACCGCCGGAGGCTGGTTGTCGGCCGCCAGGCACGCTTCGAGGCCGGCGAGGTCGCCGTCGAGCGCGTCGTTCAGGGCGCGGACGATCCAGCCGGGGTGGGCGTGCCGGAAGGCCAGGTGCCCGAGCGGATCGGCCTCGCGCGACGGCGCGAGCTGGTCGGCCCAGCCGTCGAGGTCGTGCCGTCCGACCCGCCGCAACACGGCGTTGACCAGCCTGGCCGGTCCCGGCCCGATCCGGGCGCGGGTCAGCTCGACAGTGGTGGACACGGCGGCGTGTGGGGGCACCCGCATCGCCAGCAACTGGTGGGTCCCCAGCCGCAGGGCGTCGAGGACCGGCGGATCGAGCTCGCCCACCGGACGGTCGACGCACGCGCCCAGGACGGCGTCGTACGTGCCGAATGCGCGCAGCGTGCCGTAGGTGAGCTCGGTGGCCAGCCCGGCGTCGCGACCGCTCAGGCCACGCTCGCGCAACACGCCGGGCAGAGTCAGGTTGGCGTAGGCGTCGTGTTCGATGACCGCGCGGACGACGTCGAAGGCGGCCTGCCGTGCGGCGTCGCCGGTGACGGGTGCCGCCGGTGCCTCGGGCGCACGCCTCGGTTCGCGGCGGTTCACGCGCCGAGCCGCTCGCCCTCGTCCGGCCGGACGCCGCGCGCCCAATCGGTGGCCGGCATGGCTCGCTTGCCCTGGGGTTGCACCTCGCCCAGCACCACGGCATGACTGCCGGTGCCGACCCGCACACCCGACTTCTCGACGACGATCTCGCCGGGCTTCAGGCCGTCGCGGCCGCGCTCGAGGGCCACCGGGCGCAGCTTGAGCCGTTCGCCGCGGAAGGTGGTCCAGGCACCGGGTGCGGGCGTGCAGGCCCGGATCAGCCGGTCGACGTGCATCGCCGGCGAGTGCCAGTCGACGGCCGCGTCGTCGACGCTGAGCTTCGGTGCCAGCGAGACGCCGTCGGCCGGCTGCGGCTCGGGACGCAGGGTGCCGTCCTCGATCCCGTCCAGGGTGCGCACGAGCAGCTGCGAGCCGGACTCGGCCAGCCGGGCGAGCAGGTCGCCGCTGGTGTCGGCGGGCCGGACGGTCTCGGTGACCAGCCCGTACACCGGCCCGGTGTCGAGGCCTTCCTCCAGCCGGAACGTCGCGGCGCCGGTGACGTCGTCGCCGGCCAGCACCGCGTGCTGGACCGGCGCGGCACCGCGCCAGGCGGGCAGCAGCGAGAAGTGGAGGTTCACCCAGCCGTGGGTGGGCACGTCCAGCGCGGCCTTGGGGATCAGCCCGCCGTAGGCCACCACAGGCGCGCAGTCGGGGGCGATCTCGGCCAGCCGGTCGAGGAACTCGGCATCGCGGGGACGCTGCGGGGTGAGCACCTCGATGCCGGCCTCGGCCGCCACCTGGGCGACCGGGCTCGGCGTCAGTTTGCGACCTCGTCCGGCCGGGGCGTCAGGGCGCGTCAGTACCGCGACGACCTCGTGGCGTGAAGCCAGGATCGCCTTCAGGGACGGGACGGCGACGTCGGGGGTACCGGCGAACAGGACGCGCATCGTGGGAGACCTCGCGGAGAGCGTCGGACGTGGACGGATGCCCGATCGTCTCATGCCCCCACGCCTCCGTGTCGCGGCAGCATCGCCCTGCCGTGCCCGGCCGGGCCACAGTCAGCCCGCGCGCACCGGGTGGCGCAGGATGGTGCGCTGCTCGTGCTCGGGCGTGTGCCGCAGGTCGCTGAGGTAGATCTCGTGGTGCAGCCCGTTCATGACCAGACCCTGCTCGCTCATCGCGGCGTCGAGCCGGGCGAGCGTGGCGGGTTCGTCCGCGAACGCGCCGTGGTGCATGACCTGGAGACATCGTCCGACCGTGAAGCTCACCGCGAGGACCCGCGCCGCCGCCGGAATCGCGCCGCTCTGACGGGCTTCGTCGACCCACGCGTCCGGCACGGTGCCGGGCAGGCGCATGAACAGATGCCACCGCCAGCGCTCCCGGGGCACCTCGAGCGCGGGTCCCTCGTCCTCGGTCCACCAGCGTCCTTCGAGCACGGGCATCGGCAGCCCGGCCCGCGCAGTCAGGGGCCCGGCCACGGCGTACATCGCAGCCGTCGCCGCCACGTGTTCGGCGGCACCCGGAGCGCCCATTCCGGACACCCCCAGGCCGCGCACGGTCCCGAACTCCACCAGCTCCGGCGTGTCGGCCGCTGCGTACCACTCGTCCATCGTGTCGTTCATCGATCCTCCAGTCCGATCATCACCTGGGTGACCAGGCGGTCAGGGGGTGTCTCCCGAGGGTTGGAGACGTAGACCTCGCGCAGCGGCCCGACCGGGGAGTGGCCGTGATCGCCGCACCACGCGAGTAGTGCGTAGGCCGTGAGATTGATCTGGTCGTACGGGCCGACGTGGGTCGCCAGCGCGAAGGTGCCGCCGGGCAGCACGGTCAGCTCGGCACCGGGTTCGCCGGCCTGGCCGGTGCCTGCATGGTCGGCTGCCAGCTCGCCGGCGACGCTCACCCGCAGCTCGTCGCCGAGGTCCAGCGGGAACAGCCCGACCAGCGTGCCGCGCGGCGTTCCCCCCAGGACGGCGAGCAGCCTGGCCATGCACGCCGAGGTGACCTCGCCGATGCGTTCCGGCTCGGCGAGGTCGGAGACGGTGACGACCGTCCGGGCCGGTTCCTGCACCACGCGCACGTCGGCGCCGGGCAGCCCGCGCGCGACGATCCGGTCGAGCGCGCCGAGCGTGCGCTGCCGGCGGGCGAGCTCACCCTCCAGCCGGTGACGCACGTCGTCGAGCACCTCGTGCCGGCCCGACAACACCGCCCCGATGGCGGCCAGCGGAACGTCGAGAGAGCGCAGCAGGCCGATCGACAGGGCGGCGCGGGCCTGGTCACGCCTGTAGTAGCGGTAGCCGCTGGCCGGGTCGACGTGAGTCGGCACCAGCAGGCCCAGCTCGTCGTAGTGGCGCAGCTGCTTGACGCTGAGCCGGCACAGCCTGGCGAAGGCGCCGATGGGAAGGAGGTCGTCGTCCACATCCACCATCCTGGGCTCTCCCCCGGAGGGAGAGTCCAGCCCGGGGTCGAAGCACCGCCGCGGTGTTCAGCTCGGCTTCAGCGCCGGGTGCCTAGGGTGCGCGGTGTGAGGGCCCTCACATCCCGAACGGTCCGATGTGAGGAGTACTGCCATGAAGACCTTGCGTGTAGCAACGCTCGTCCCGATCGTCGTTCTCGGCGCGCTGGTGGCGCCGGCATCCGGAGGTGACGCCGCGAAGTTGACCGACGCCCAGCACACCCGGCCGCCCGTTGTGCAACTCAAGGACGCGCGGATCAAGTTCGAGATCAACGCCACCGACGGCGACGGCGGCGTGCAGGTGTTCATCGATGCCGACCCCTGGCGGCGGATGTCGATCTACGATCCGCGCGGGCGGCTGGTCTTCACGTCGATGACCTCCGGCAATGTCGGGAGGCTCGGCGGCACGGAGCTGTTCCTGGAGTCCGGGGAGCCGCCGTTCACCGAGCTACCACTCGACAAGCTGCTCCAGCGATTCCCGGAAGGGACGTACCGGTTCCGCGGCCTGGGCCTCGAGGGCGAACGATACGTAGGCTCCGCGGAGCTGAGCCATGACCTCGCCGACGGCCCCACGCTGGTCTCGCCGCTCGAGGGCGGCCCGCCGCAGGATCCGAACGCCACCACGGTGGTCTGGGAGCAGGTCGAGCCGCCGAGCGGCAGCGAGATCATCGCCTACCAGGTGCTCGTCGTGGAGCCGGAGACCGGAGTGGTCGCGCTGCCGAAGGTGGCCCTGGACGTGATGATGCAGCCCTCGGCCACCAGCCTCGAGGTCCCGCCCGGCTTCCTCAAGCCCGGCACCGAGTACGAGTGGGAGGTGCTGGCCATCGAAGCCGGCGGCAATCAGACGCTGTCGACGTCGTTCTTCACGACGGCCGATTGAGCGCGTCGCCGCCCTCGCTGTCGTCGTCGGGGCCGTCGAGGCCGTCGAGCCAGGCGCGGACCGCCGCGTCGTGCTGGCCGAGCGTCGGCGGTGCCTGGTGCGGCGACTCGGCGGCGGCGAACCGCAACGGCGGGCCGGGTAGCCGGACCGGACCCAGCACCGGGTGATCGACCTCGATCAGCAGCCCCTGCGATCGGGTCTGGTCCCACTCGTAGACCTCGTCGAGGGTGCGGACCTTGCCCGCGGCGATGCCGGCGTCGTCGAGCCGGTCCAGCCAGATGTCGACGGGCGCCGCGGCCAGGGCGGATTCGACCGCCTCGACGAGCGCGGCGCGGTGCCGCACCCGCAGGCGGTTCGTGGCGAACCGGGGATCGTCGGGTGAAAGCCCGACGATCGGCGCGAACACCCGCCACTGCGCCTCGCTGCCCACCGAGAGCTGCAACGACGCCTCCCCCGCGTGGAACAGCCCGTACGGCGCGATCGAGGGATGGTGGTTGCCCAGCGCCTCGGGCACCTCGCCGGCCACGGTCCAGCGGGTGCCCTGATAGGCGTGCACCCCGACGACCGACGCGAGCAGCGAGGTCCGCACCAGCTGCCCGCGACCGGTGCGCTCCCGCTCGAGCAGTGCCGCCACCACGCCGTAGGCGCCGTACATGCCGGCCAGCAGGTCGGCCACCGGGACGCCGACCCGGGTGGGCGACCCCGGCTCACCGGTCAGGCTCATCAGGCCGGCCTCGCCCTGGGCGATCTGGTCGTACCCGGCGCGGCCGCCCTCCGGTCCGTCGTGGCCGAACCCGGTGATCGAGAGGACGACCAGCTGCGGGTTGAGCTCGCGCAGGCGCTCGACGCCGAACCCCAGCCGGTCGAGCACGCCGGTTCGGAAGTTCTCGACCAGCACGTCCGCCCGCACCACCAGCCGGCGCAGGAACTCCACGCCCTCGGGTGACTTGAGGTCGGCCGTGACCGACTCCTTGTTGCGGTTGCACGAGAGGAAGTACGTCGACACCGGGTCGTCGTCGGGGCCGACGAACGGCGGACCCCAGCCGCGCGAGTCGTCGCCATGTTCCGGTGCCTCGACCTTGATCACCCGCGCGCCGAGGTCGCCGAGCATCATCGTGGCGTGCGGACCGGCCAGCGCGCGGGTGAGGTCGACGACGACGTATCCGCTCAGCGGCCCTCGCCGGCCGTGGTCCGTGGGGTCGCTCATGCCCGCACGCTACTGGGCGGACGGGCCGAAACGGTGGCCGTCGAGCGCGCGACGGTCCAGAGTGTTGATGCCACAAGCGTGCCGAATCGGACGCACAGGCGGCCCGTACTTCGGCCATCCGGTCCGGGACCGTCGATTCGGGTCGCGCCGCGGCTGCGCGCCCTGCATAGTCGGCGTTCGTGATCATCGACGACCGCGCCGGCGCCATCGACCGCCGGCGACTTCTCGGCCTCGCCGCTCTCGCCGCGGCGGGGACGCTCGTGGGCTGCAGTTCGTCCGGGAGCGGTCCGGCTCAGCCGCCCGGCGCCCCCGCCACCGCGACGGGTACGGCCGCGCCCGTGCCGGTCACCACTCCCCCACCCACCGCCGCCGCGGTGTGGACGACGCTGCTGGACGGCAACGCCCGGTTCGCCGCCGGCAACCCCGCGCACCCCCACGCCGACCCGTCCTGGCGAGCCGCCCTCGCCGAGGAGCAGCATCCGGTCGCGACCGTCCTGTCCTGCGCGGACTCGCGCGTCGCGCCAGAGTTGATCTTCGACCAGGGCCTGGGCGACCTCTTCACGATCCGCTCGGCCGGAGAGGTCCTCGACGAGGCGGTCATCGGCAGCATCGAGTACGGGGTCGAGCATCTCGCCACGCCACTGGTGGTCGTGCTGGGCCATACCGGCTGTGGAGCTGTCCGCGCCGCGATCGACGTGGTCCACGGCGCTGAGCATCCCCATGGCGACGTGGCGGCCCTGGTCGACGCGATCGAGCCCGCCGTGCGCAGCGTCCCGGTCAGCGACGACGAGGACGCCTTCGCGGTCGCCTGCGTCGCCGAACAGGCCCGCCGGGTGGCGGCCGCACTGCCCGACCGGTCCGAGGTGCTGGCGACGGCCGTGGCCGACGGCAGCCTCGGCATCGTGGTGGCCACCTACGACCTCGACACCGGCGTGGTCGGCCCGCTGACCTAGGACGTGCCGGCCTCGGTGAGGTCGCCCACGTCCTGGTCGATCGCCTGGACGATGCCGGTCCGTGCCGTCGAGAAGGCCGCCTCGATCGCCGCGGACGTGGCGCGGATCTCCTCGCAGCGCGCCGAGAACGTGCCGCAGCGTGGTTCGGGAAGACCTCTCCCCGCCGCCTCCAGACGGACCGCCAGCTGCTGTACCGTCTGCGCCGAACGCTCCGCCTGGCGGTCCAGCTCGGCGAGGCTCATCTCCCTGGCACGCCGGAGCACCTCTCGCGCACCCGACAGCGCCCGCGTGCCCGCGATGCCGGTGGGCGCCGGTCCATCGCCTGTCGTCGCCGCGTCGACGCCGGCGGACGAGGGCGTCGCCTTCCAGCCGGTGCCCAGATCGGCCGCCTGATCGTCCTGCATCGCGTGGAGCACGGTGGCCCAGGGCACGGGCCGCCGGCCGGATCTGACCCGCTCGGGAAGCTCGAGCCTGAGGTCGGGCGCGTCGAGCAGATCGGCGATGACGTTGTGGCAGCGGGCAAGGTTGAGGACGTGCCCGAGATCGTCGAGCTCGCGACTCGACAGGGCCGCGCCGGCCGCGATCGTGCCGAGCAGCCCGAGCGTCGCGTCGACGCCGACGACGCCGCGGGTGAGCGGGTCGACGAGCTCCCAGCGCCACTCGCCGTCGCGGCGGTAGAGCACGAGGTTGTCCTCGCCGAGGTAGTCGACGAACTCGTCCTGGTCGATCACGAAATCGCGCCCGCGCCGGAGGATGTCGCGCAGGACCGGCCGGAGGGTCGGGTCCTGTCGGGCGGCCGCGACGACCCGCAGCACGCCGGTCCGCGCGTCCGCGAAGGCCGGCACCACCGGTGGCCTGCCGTAGACCGCCGCGAACAGGTCATGGTCGACTGTGTGTCCGCGGTCGTCGTCGGTCACCGGCAGCGACTGCCGCGACAGCGCGACGTACGCGTCGGTGGACAGGCCATGGCCCAGTTCGGCGCGGGATCCGTGCAGGCTCAACCGCGTCGGGTCGGCCACGAACTCGGCGAACGGCTGGGTGCGCACGAACGTCGACAGGCTGTAGGTGGCGTCGGCGTCGATCATGGACGTGTCGCCGCCCGGCCCGAGGCCTTCGCGCAGCACGCCGCCGGAGATCATGACGGTCGCCATCGCGACCTCGGTGGGCACGACGTGCCCGGCGAAGTAATTCTCCAGCGTCGCGTAGCGCCGCTGCCACCGCGCCAGTTTCGCGCTGCGGCGAGACGCGACCGACGCCTCCGCCTCGGCGATCGAGATGCCCTCGGTGCTGGCCCGCAGCACGGTGTCGGCCAAGGGGTGCTGCTCGAACTTCAGGACGTTCGTGCCCGCTTTCGCGCGGAAGACCACACTCCCGATGCCGCGCCCGACGTACTCCGTCTCGGTGAGATTGAGCGGGTACTGGGTGGGGAGGCTCTCGGCAATGACGTCGATCAGGCGCTGGAGGCCGTCAACCACCGTGCCGCCTCAGGACGCCGTTGTCGTGGTCAGCGCGACGTCGTGGTCAGACGGCGGCCCAATTGGCCTCGCGGATGTCCTTCATCGCCGTCTTGCGCTCGTCGCGGTCGAGCTTGTCGACGTAGATCTCACCGTTGAGGTGGTCGGTCTCGTGCTGGAAGCACCGCGCGAGCAGTCCGCTGGCCGACAAGGTGATCGGCTCGCCGTGCGCGTCGAGACCCGACACGGTGGCGTGCATCGCCCGCCGGCGGATGTAGGCCAGGCCCGGCACCGACAGGCAGCCCTCGTCGCCGGACTGCTCCTCCTCGGAGACCTCGAGCACCGGGTTGGCCACCACGCCCTTGGCCCCCTCGACGTCGAACACGAAGACCCGCAGCCCGACGCCGATCTGGTTCGCCGCCAGCCCCACGCCGGGAGCGTCGTACATGGTGTCGAACATGTCGTCGAGCAGCCGCTGGAGTTCGGCGTCGAACGTGGTGACCGGGTCGGTCGGGGTGCGCAGCACGGGATCGCCCCACACCCGGATCGGACGGATGGTCATGCCGAGATCTCCCTGTCATCGAGCGTGAAACCCAGGCCGTCGAGGTCGTCGCGCAGGCCTTCCGGGCTGGTGAAGTGTAGTGCGGTGATGCCGACGGCGGCGGCCGCGTCGACATTGGGGCGGCTGTCGTCGATGAAGACCGTGGCCGCGGGGTCGAGGCCGTGCCGGTCGAGGAGGATGCGGTAGATCCGCGGGTCGGGCTTGACCACCTGCTCCTCGCCCGACACCACGATGCCCTCGAACCACGCGAGCCACCCGAAGCGCTCCCGGGCGAGCGGGAACTTCTCGGCCGACCAGTTGGTGAGGGCGTAGAGCGGGGTCCCGGCCGCGCGCAGCTGTCCCAGGATCTCGACGGTGCCCGGGATGTCGCCGCGGATAGTCTCAAGCCAGCGTTCGTCGTAGGCGGCGATGAGGTCGGCGTGCTCGGGGAACTGCCCGCTGAGCGTCTCGACGGCTTCGGCCCAGGTGCGTCCGACGTCCTGCGCGGCGTTCCACTCGGGGGTGGCGACCTCGGTGAGGAAGCGTTCGACCTCGGCCTCGGACGGCATCAGCGTGCGGTAGAGGTAGCGCGGGTCCCAGTCGACGAGCACGCCACCGAGATCGAAGACGACCGTCTTCGCCGGAGCATCGCTCATACGTTGAAGCCGAGCGCACGCAGCTGTTCGCGGCCCTCGTCGGTGATCTTGTCCGGACCCCACGGCGGCATCCAGACCCAGTTGATCCGCAGCTCGGTGACCAGGCCGTCGGTGGCCGCCTGTGCCTGGTCCTCGATCATGTCGGTGAGCGGGCAGGCCGCGCTGGTGAGGGTCATGTCGACCGTGGCGACGCCGGCCTCGTCGACGTCGACGCCGTAGATCAGGCCGAGGTCGACGACGTTGATGCCCAGCTCGGGGTCGACGACGTCACGCAGGGCCTCCTTGAGGTCCTCCAGGTCGACGGTGGTGGTCATCGTCAGTCCTTCCCTGAGGCCGCCGAGGCGGCCAGCGCCCGTGCGGTCGCATCCTTGAACGCCATCCACGACAGTAGCGCGCACTTGACCCGCGCCGGATAACGCGCGACGCCGGAGAACGCGATGCCGTCGCCCAGCACGTCTTCGTCCGGTTCGACCTTGCCCTTGCCCTGCATCAGCTCGACGAACGCGGCCTCGATGTCCATGGCCTCGCCGACGCTGTGCCCCTCGACCAGCTCGTGCAGGACGCTGGCCGAGGCCTGGCTGATCGAGCACCCCTGACCCTCGTACGAGACGTCCACGAGCTTCTCGCCGTCGAGGCTCACCCGCAGCGTCAGCTCGTCGCCGCAGGTGGGATTGACGTGGTGGGCCTCGGCGTCGAAGGGCTCGCGCAGGCCACGCCCGTGTGGGTGCTTGTAGTGGTCCAGGATGATCTCCTGGTAGAGGCTGTCGTTCACCGGAAGAACCTCTTCACCTGCTCGAGACCGTCGGCCAGGGCGTCGATCTCGGCCGTGGTCGTGTACAGGTAGAACGACGCTCGGGTGGTCGCTGGTATTCCGTACCGGACGCACACCGGGCGCGC
>DATCVR010000406.1:0-35821 GCA_036566745.1 Jiangellaceae bacterium
CGGTCGTGACCTGCGTGAATGGGACGGTTTCCGAACGCTGCGCCGGGTCCAGGAGTTCCTGATGACGACCTGGTTGATCCAGAACGCGACCCACGGCGAGGAGGTCGCCCGCGAGTGTGCTCGCCGCATCGCCTCGCTGCGCGGACCGGACGACGCACCCCGCCACTGGAACGCGTACTGACCGCTGCCCTCCGCCGCGAGGGAAGGGCGGGCTCGCGCCAGTGCTCAGGCGCGGCCCGTGGCGGGGCCCGGCATGTCGGACAGCAGGTATGCGGCCGTCACCAGCGGGATGTGGCTCAGCGCCTGCGGGAAGTTCCCGACCATCCGGCCGATCCGCGGGTCGTACTCCTCGGCGAGCAGCCCGAGGTCGTTGCGCAGCGAGATCAGGTGCTCGAAGAGTTCGCGGGCCCGCTGCTCGCGGCCGGTGAGGTGCAGTGCCTCGACCAGCCAGAAGCTGCACGCCAGGAACGCGCCCTCGTCGCCGGGCAGCCCGTCCACGTCGTGCTCGGTGCGGTAGCGCAGGATCAGCCCAGAGTCGGTGGACAGTTCGCGCGCGACGGCGTCGACGGTGCCGATGACGCGTGGGTCGTCGGGCGGCAGGAACCCGACGATCGGGATCACGAGCAGCGACGCGTCCAGGGCCTGGCTGCCGTACGACTGGGTGAACGTCGTCCGGTCGGCGTCGTAGCCGTGCTTGAGCACGTCGGCGTGGATGGTGGCCCGCAGCGCTCGCCACCGATCGACCTGGCCGGCCACGCTGCCCTCGTCGCCATCCTGGATCGCCCGGACGGCACGGTCGGCGGCGACCCAGGCCATCACCTTCGAGTGGACGAAGTGGCGACGCGCGCCGCGGATCTCCCAGATGCCCTCGTCGGGCTCCTCCCAGCGGGACTCGAGGTGGGCGAGCAGGTGCTCCTGGAGGGCCCAGGCGTGACGCTCCAGCGGCAACCCGTGCTTGCGCGCGCGGGACAGCGTGTCGATGACCTCGCCGTACACGTCGATCTGCAGCTGCTCGGCGGCGGCGTTGCCGATCCGCACGGGCGCGGAACCCGCGTAGCCGCGCAGCCAGTCCAGCGGGTACTCGGGGAGGCGGCGCTCGCCGGCCACGCCGTACATGATCTGCAGCTCGTCGGGGTTGCCGCCGATGGCCCGCAACAGCCAGTCGCGCCACGCCTTAGCCTCGTCGACGTAGCCGCTGCGGACCAGGGCGTCCAGGGTGAACGCGGAGTCACGCAACCAGCAGTAGCGGTAGTCCCAGTTGCGGACGCCGCCGAGGCTCTCCGGCAACGACGTGGTCGGCGCCGCCACGATGCCGCCGGTGGGTTCGTACGTCAGCGCCTTGAGGGTGAGCAGCGAGCGTAGGACGGCCTCGCGGTACGGGCCGTCGTAGGTGCACCGAGCGGCCCAATCGGTCCAGAACGCCTCGGTGGTGGCGAGCGCGTCGAGCGGCTCGGCCGGCTCGGGTGGCGGCTGGTGCGACGGGTACCAGGTCAGGACGAACGACACTCGCTGGCCGGCCCGCACGAAAGCGTCGGCGTGAGTGGTCAGGGCGCGGCCGTAGGTAGGGACGTCGGAGCGCAGCGCCACGGCGTCGGGGCCGGCGATGCCGACCACCTGCCCGTCGACCCGGTGCACCCAGGGCACCGAGCGCCCGTAGTCGAAGCGCAGGCGGAGCTCGCTGTGGACCGCCACCTCGCCGGACAGCCCTTCGACGATCCGGACGACGTCGTGGGCGCCGTCGCTGGGTGGCATGAAGTCGGTGACCCGCACGCTGCCGGACGGGGTGTCCCACTCGTGTTCGAGGATCAGCGTGTCGCCGCGGTAGCGCCGTCGGGTGGCCTGACCGGCACCGGCGGGCGCGATCCGCCACAACCCGTTGCGGGCATCGCCGAGCAGGGCGGCGAAGCACGCGGCGGAGTCGAAGCGGGGGAGACAGAGCCAGTCGATCGTGCCGTCGCGGTCTACCAGGGCCGCGGTGTGGAGGTCGCCGATGAGCCCGTGGTCCTCGATCAGTCCCGTCATGGCCCCTGTCTACCTGGTCGAGTCGCTCCCCGCGCGCGGCTGCGTCGGCTCCACCGGCTCGGTCGGCTCGGGTCCCTCGGGGTGGCCCGCGTCGAGCTCACGGCGGCCACGTGCCTCGGCGCGGACGAGCAGCACGAATCCACCCACCCCCACGCAGGCGAACAGGAACCACTGGATGGCGTACGACAGGTGGGGACCGGCGTCGATCTCGGGCGCTGGCACGGCGACCGGGGGATCGTCCGCCGGGGGAGACTGCTCGACCAGCTCGGCCCACGCGCCGTAGAGGGGATACGGCATGATCGCGGCGATCGCGTCGACGTCGAGGTAGCGCACGGCGCCATCGGCCGGGTCGCCGCCGGTGCCGCGCCCCTCCTCGCTGCGCCGGAGCCGGGCCACGACGTCGACCGGGCCGGTGCTCGCCTCCGGGATGTCGGTGGAGGAGTCGGCCGGACCACCGCCGGCAACGAAGCCGCGGTCGACGAGCAGGGCGTCGCCGGCGTCGGTGACCAGCGGCGTCACGACGTGGACCCCCGCCTCACCCGCGAGCGGACGCAACTGCACGATCAGCTCGTGGTCGGGGTCGTAGGTGCCGCTGACCCGCACCTGCTGCCATTCGTCGCCGGAGTCGAGCGGCTCGTCGGGCGAGGCGACATCGTCGAGCGGAACCGGCTCGGCGTTCGCGTTCGCCTCGATGACGGCGTTGCGGGCGGCGCGCTGGTCGTTGCGGTCGAGCTGCCAGATCCCGAGCCGCACGCAGACGGCGACGAGGAGGAGACCGGCGAGCGTGCGCACGATCCAACTCCGGCTGGCCAGGAACCTGTACACGCCGTCGACGGTAGACCGGTCCGACCCGATCGGCGCGACCGGGGCTTAGCCTGGGTGGATGCTGGTGGACCGGTACGGGCGGGTCGCGACCGACCTTCGGGTGTCGCTGACCGATCGATGCAATCTGCGCTGCACGTATTGCATGCCCGAGGAGGGGCTCGCCTGGCTGCCGCGTCCGGAGATGCTGAGCGACGACGAGGTGGTCCGACTGGTCCGGATCGCGGTCGAGCTGCTCGGCGTCCGCGACGTGCGCTTCACCGGCGGAGAGCCCCTGCTGCGGCGCGGCCTGGTCGACATCGTCGCGGCGTGCGCCCGGCTCGAGCCCCGGCCGCGGCTCTCGCTGACCACCAACGCCGTGGGCCTGGCCCGGATCGCTCCCGCCCTGGCCGAGGCCGGCCTCGACCGCGTCAACGGCTCGCTCGACACCCTCGACGCCGATCGGTTCGAGACGATCACCCGGCGGCGCCGCCTCGACGACGTGCTCGCCGGACTGGCCGCGGCGTACGAGGCGGGTCTGCGTCCGGTCAAGATCAACGCCGTCCTGATGCGCGGCATCAACGACGACGAGGCGCCTGCCCTGCTCGACTGGGCGCTGCGGCACGACTACGAGATGCGTTTCATCGAGCAGATGCCCCTCGACGCCCAGCACGGCTGGCGGCGCGAGGAGATGGTGACGGCCGAGGAGATCCTGGCCGCGCTGCACCAGGCGTTCACCCTCACGGCGATCCCCGACCGCGACCGCGGCAGCGCTCCGGCCGAGACGTGGCTCGTCGACGGCGGCCCGGCCCGAGTGGGTGTGATCGGGTCGGTGACCCGTCCGTTCTGCGGCGCGTGCGATCGCACCCGACTCACCGCCGATGGACAGGTTCGAACGTGCCTATTCGCCCAAGAAGAATCGAATTTGCGCGATGTCATGAGAGATGGCGCGAGTGATTCTGATCTTGCCGATCGATGGCGCGTGGCGATGGCCGGAAAAGCTGCGGGCCATGGCATTGACGACCCGGGATTCCTCCAGCCGTCACGACCGATGTCGGCGATCGGCGGATAGCGCGGGAGCCGGGGGACGCCCTGAGGGCAGAAAAAGACGACGCCGGGCAGCCACGGGGGAAGCCGCCCGACGTCGCCGGTACGCAGCGCACCGACGGGGGAATACGGAACGCGCGCGTGGGGAGTATTACATGGGAGCCGACTCCGCTGGAAGGGGCTTTCACGGGTGAATTCGATCTTTTCGCGTTGTTGCTGGCGGGAGCGCCCGAGGAGCCTGTTCAGATAGTGGGACGATGGTCCCTGGAGTGGGGCGCGAGGCCGCATTTGCGATCACCACGGCGATGTACGGGAGCACGATCGCGCCCGCGATGCACACCCATCGCAGCCATCCCGACGTCACCACGGCGAGGGGCAGGCAGGCCAGCCGGATGCCCATCATGATCAGGTAGCGACGCGTGCGCGAGTTGAGGTCGTCGCTGCGTCCCGCCGCCGCTGTGGTCACCGACGGCACGGGGTCGTGACGCCGTGACCCCGATCGCGGAATGTTCGTGTCCACACCTCACGGTAGGACCAGAATCGTCGCGGAGCCAGAGCGGCCCCATGGAAGTCACCCGGAGGTCGACATGAACCGCACCTACCGTGTCACCGAGATCGTCGGCACCTCGCAGGACAGCCTCGATCAGGCCATCCGCAACGGCATCGGGCGCGCCGCGACGACGCTTCGCCATCTCGACTGGTTCGAGGTGACCGAGATCCGCGGTCAGATCGTCGACGGCGAGGTCGAGCACGTCCAGGTCGGGATGAAGGTCGGTTTCCGCCTCGAGGACGCCTGATCGCCCCGGGCACGCACGCCGCGGTGGACGGGGGTGCCGCGCTGATCCGGTAGCGTCGGCGCGTCCGTACGCGAGAGGAGCCTGGATGAGTGCGACCAGCCCAGAGCTGGCCGAAGGGTCGAGCGGTGCGCCCCGATCGGTGTTGGTCACCGGCGGCAACCGCGGCATCGGCCTGGCGATCGCCCGTGCCTTCGCCGAGGCCGGCGATGCCGTCACGGTGACCCACCGCAGTGGCGAGCCTCCGGAAGGACTGGCCGGCGTCCGTTGTGACGTCACCGACATGGCCTCGGTCGATGCGGCGTTCACCCAGGTCGAGAAGGAACAGGGCCCGGTCCAGGTGCTCGTGGCCAACGCCGGCATCACCCGCGACACCCTGCTGCTGCGGATGAGCGAGGACGACTTCACCAGCGTCGTCGACACCAACCTCACCGGGGCGTTCCGGGTGGCCAAGCGCGCCGCCAAGGGCATGCTGCGGGCTCGGCACGGCCGGGTGGTGTTCATCTCCAGCGTGGTCGGCCTGCTCGGCTCGCCGGGCCAGATCAACTACGCCGCGAGCAAGGCCGGCCTGGTCGGGATGGCTCGCTCGCTCGCACGTGAGCTGGGCAGCCGGGGCATCACGGCCAACGTCGTGGCCCCCGGGTTCGTCGAGTCCGACATGACGGCCGAGCTCGGCGACGACCGCCGCACCGAGATCCTCAGCGGCATCCCGCTCGGACGCTACGCCTCCGCAGACGAGGTCGCGCGAGTCGTGCGATGGGTGGCCAGCGACGAAGCGGCATACGTGACCGGCGCCGTGATTCCGGTCGACGGCGGATTGGGGATGGGACATTGATGGCGCACGAAACGACGTCCGGCGGCATTCTGGCGGGCAAGCGGATCCTGGTCACCGGTGTCCTCACCGACGCCTCGATCGGTTTCCACGTCGCGAAGTTCGCGCAGCAGCAGGGCGCCACGGTGGTGCTCACCGGGTTCGGCCGGCTCAGCCTGGTCGAACGGATCTCCAAGCGGCTCCCCGAGCCGGCGCCGGTGCTCGAGCTCGACGTCCAGGACGAGGACCACCTCGCCTCGCTGGCCGACCGGGTCCGCGAACACGTCGACGGCCTCGACGGTGTGGTGCACTCGATCGGCTTCGCGCCACAGACCGCGCTGGGCGGGTCGTTCCTCGAGACGCCGTACGAGGATGTGTCCACAGCGGTCCACGTCTCGACCTACTCGTTCAAGTCGCTGACGATGGCCACGCTGCCGCTCATGCCGCAGGGCGGCTCGGTCGTGGGGCTCGACTTCGACGCGCAGGTGGCGTGGCCCGGCTACGACTGGATGGGTGTCGCCAAGGCGGGGCTCGAGGCGACATCGCGCTACCTCGCGAAGTACCTCGGCGAGAAGAACATCCGGGTCAACCTCGTGTCGGCCGGTCCGGTCAAGACGATGGCCGCACGATCGATCCCCGGCTTCGACCAGTTCCAGGGCGTGTGGGACGAGCGGGCGCCGCTGGGCTGGGACCTCGCCGATCCCGAGCCGGCTGCGCGCGGGGTGATCGGGTTGCTCTCCGACTGGTTCCCCAAGACCACCGGTGAAGTCGTCCACGTCGACGGCGGCGTGCACGCGATGGGCGCCTGACGGCGGGCGTCCGACGGGTTCAGACCGGGTCGGAGCTCGACCGGTTCAGGTCTGGCGGGCCGTTGCGAGTTCGATGAGCGCGCTCAACGCGGCCCGCCCCTCGGCCGACACGTCTGCCTCGGCCAGTGCGGCCGCCGCGTCACCCACGAGGGTCGCCACGAGCGATTCGACCCGGGCCAGTGCGCCGGTCGCGACGATGACCTCGCGAACGGCCTCGACCCCGGCCTCGTCGAGGCGCGAGTCGCCGAGCAGCTTCGCGACCACGTCGGTCTGGCCTGCGTCGGCGCGTTCGAGGGCGTAGGCCACCAGCACGGTGCGCTTGCCCTCCCGGAGGTCGTCGCCGGCCGGTTTGCCGGTGACTGCCGGGTCGCCGAAGACGCCGAGGACGTCGTCGCGCAGCTGGAACGCCTCGCCCAGCGCGCTGCCGTAGGAGGCGAAGGCGGCCAGCGTGTGGTCGGGGGCGTCGGCGAACCGTCCGCCCAGCACGAGCGGGTGCTCGACGGAGTAGCGCGCGGCCTTGTAGCGGATCACCCGCCGGGCCCGATCGGCCGCGCCCTCGGCTCGGGACGCGCCACTGACCTGCTCGAGCACGTCGAGGTACTGACCGCCGCCGACCTCGGTGCGCATCCGCTCGAACACCGGCCGGCCCCGTTCCAGCGCGTGCGGAGACAGCCCGGACGACGAGAGCAGTTCGTCGCTCCAGCCCAGGAGCAGGTCGCCGAGCAGGACCGCCGCGGCCGCGCCGAAGGCGTCCGGGGCGCCGTCCCAGCCGGACTCGCGATGCAGAGCCGCGAACTGCCGGTGGACCGACGGGCCGCCGCGCCGGGTATCGGAGCCGTCGATGAGGTCGTCGTGGACGAGCGCGGCCGCCTGGAACAGCTCGAGCGCGGCCGCGGCCGCGACTACCGCCTCCTCCTCGGACGGTTCGTCCGGGCCGTCGTCGTGACCGGATCGGCCGTCGTGGGCGGGCTGGCCAGCAGGGCCGTGATACCCGGCCACGCTGCGCCATCCCCAGTAGCAGAACGCCGGGCGCAACCGCTTGCCCCCGGCCAGCAGGCGTTCGGCGGCGTCGACGAGGGGGAGGAGCTCGGGGCCGATCGCGCCGAGCAGGCTGCGCTGACGATCGACGAAGTCGGTGAGAACGGCCTGGACGCGGGGTCGCAGATCGTGGACGGGATCGGTGCCGAGCACGTCGCCGGGACGTCGGGGTGGGGTGACCTGCACGGCAGCCACACTAAGGCGTGTCCGAGCGGTCACGGCCGGGTGGCCCGGGCCGCATGGTCCGGGTGGGCGGCCGAACGCGCCGCGGTCGTGAAGGTTGTCGGGGGCCGATCCGGGCTGGGTGACCGGAATGCGAGACTCCCTGTCCGATCCGTGGACGACTCTCTAGGCTGGAGCGCATGGCTCTGGGACTTCCGTCGACGATGCCTGGTGGTGCGAGCACCATCCGCGAGCTGCTGGCGTCCGGGGGCCGGTCGTACTCCTTCGAGTTCTTCCCGCCCAAGACCGAGCGCGGTGAGCAGCTGTTCTGGAACGCGATCCGCGAGCTCGAAGGGCTTCAGCCCACGTTCGTGTCGGTCACCTACGGCGCCGGCGGGACCACCCGCGACACCACGGTGCGGATCACCGAGCGGATCGCCACCGAGACCACCCTCACCGCGCTGGGCCACCTGACGGCGGTCGACCACAGCGTCGCCGAGCTGCGTCACGTCGTGGGTCAGTACGCCGACGCCGGCATCCGCAACATCCTCGCGCTGCGCGGCGACCCGCCGGGCGACCCTCGGGCCGAGTGGACCGCGCACCCCGAGGGATTCAGCTACGCCGAAGACCTCGTGCGGCTCGTCCGCAGGTCCGGCGACTTCTGCGTGGGCGTGGCGGCGTTCCCGGAGAAGCACCCACGCTCACCCGACCTCGAGACCGACGTGCGGTACCTGATCGGCAAGTTCCGGGCCGGCGCCGACTTCGCGATCACCCAGATGTTCTTCCACGCCGACGACTACCTCCGGCTGCGCGACCGCGTGGTCGCGGCCGGTGGCGAGGCGCCGATCATCCCCGGGATCATGCCGGTCACCAACGTGCGGCAGATCGAGAAATTCGCCGTGCTCTGCGACGCCGACTTCCCGGCGGCGCTGGCCGACCGGCTGCACGAGGTCGAGGACGACCCGGACGCCGTGCGGGCCATCGGGGTCGAGGTGGCCACCGAGCTGTGCGAGCGCCTCCTCGCCGAGGGCGTGCCCGGCCTGCACTTCATCACGCTCAACAAGTCCACGGCCACGCGGGAGATCTACCGCGCGCTCGGCCTCGACTCGCGCGTCGAGGTCGCCGCTCGGGCATGATCTGACCCATGACACACACCGGGGTCACCGTCATCGGATCCGGCCGGGCCGCGGCGGCTCCCGACGTCGTCCGCATCGATCTCGCCGCCGAGTCCGGTGCGGCCACCGTCCAGACGGCCCTGGGCGCCGCCACCGAAGGGCAGGCCGCGATCCGCACCGCGCTGGTCGCCGACGGCATCGAGGGCGCCGACCTCCGGACCACCACGACCTCGGTCCATGTCGACTACTCGCCCACCGGCGAGGGGCCGCGCGGCTACGTCGCCCGGCTCGGGTGGTCCGCCACGGTGCGCGACGTCGCCGCCGCGGGCGGGGTGGTGGCGCGGGCTCTCGACGCGGCCGGCGAGGCCGCTCGCCTCGACGGCATGAGCTTCTCGCACTCCGACCCGTCGGCCCTCCTCGTGGTCGCGCGGCAGGTCGCCTTCGCCGACGCCCGTGCCAAGGCCGAGCAGTTCGCCGTGCTGGCCGGTCGCACCCTCGGCGAGGTCGTGCGTGTCGACGAGACCCTGGGCGGCGGTGGGCCGATCCCGGTGTTCCGGGCCCAGGCGGCCTTCGCGGGCGACATGGCAGTCGAGCCCGGCGAGCAGGAGGTCACCGCCACGGTGACGGTCCGATGGGCCTGGGCCTGAGAGCGCGGATGCGCCAGCTCCTGCGGTTCGGCCGGGTCCAGGCGCTGTCGTGCCTGTTTCCGGTGGCGGTGTTCGCCGGGCTCGCGGCGTCGCAGTGGGTGGCGCTGCCTCTCGCGCGGTACGACGCCTTGCTGGTGTACTGCCTGGCCCTGACGCTCGGGTTCTGGCTGCTGCGGCTCGAGACCTGGCGCGAGGTACTGGTGATCCTCGGCTTCCACGCGGTCGGACTCGGGCTCGAGCTGTTCAAGGTCCGCTACGGCTCGTGGTCGTACCCCGGCGACGCGGTGACGAAGATCGGTGGCGTGCCGTTGTTCGCGGGCTTCATGTACGCGGCGGTGGGCAGCTACATCTGCCAGGCCTGGCGCCGGTTCGACCTGCGGGTGAGCGGGTACCGGCCGGTCCTGACCACGGTGGTGGCGCTGGCGGTCTACGCGAACTTCTTCACCCACCACTGGATCGCCGACCTCCGGGTGCCGATCGCCGTGGCGTTACTGGTGGTCCTGCGGCGGACGTGGGTGTTCTACACCGTCGGGCCGAGGCGCTACCGGATGCCGCTGGCGCTGTCGTTCGTGCTGATCGGCTTCTTCCTCTGGCTGGCCGAGAACGCCGGCACGTTCCTCGACGCCTGGACCTACCCCGACCAGGTCGACGTCTGGCAGCTCGTGCACCCGGCGAAGTTCGGTGCGTGGTCGCTGCTGGTCTGCCTCAGCTTCGTGCTGGTGGCGACCGTGAAGGCGTCCGAGGGCCGGCTCTACCACAGTGGCGTGCTGCCCACGGTGGTGCGGCTACGGGCGGTCGACGAGGCCCTCGAAGGTCTCCCGGCTCAGGAACGCCAGCCGGGCACACTTGTCGGGAAGGTCGATCTCCGGCCCGAGCGCGAATCCTGAGCGCCGCATCCGCTCGATCGCCTTGTCGTTGCGGGCGTCGGGCTCGACGACCACCCGGCGCCGGGCCGGATCGGCCAGCAGGAACGTCAGGAACGCCGTGAACAGCGCTGCGGTGAACCCGCGCTGCGGCTCGCGGGCGGGCCCGACCAGGAAGTGCGCGCCGATGTCGCCGGGCTCGACGTCATAGCACTCACCGACCGGGTCGGCGGCCGGCTCGTAGCTCTGGAACAGTGCCACCGGCTCGTCGCCGCGCAACAGCAGGTAGGCGTGGTGGGTGTCGAGGGAGTCGAGGTACGCGTAGATCTCCAGGACGCGCTCGCGGGTGGCGTCGCCCATGCCCCAGAACCGGGCGCGCGGCTGGGTGACCCAGTCGTGGATCAGGTCGGCGTCGCGGGCGGGGTCGACCCGGACGACGCGGACCGTCCCGAAGCCGTCGACCACCTGCTCGTGGACGATGTCGCGGGTGGCGGGTTCAGTGGTCATGTCGCTCCTCGCTGAGAAGGTTCCAGTCGGTGACCACGGGCACGAGATCGCCGCGCAGCCACGGGGCCAGCTGGTCGTGATGGTGAGGGTCGGAGTGGATCCCCGAGGCGCCCAACGGCACCACCCAGAGGCTGTCGTCGCGCCGGCCGAGGTCCCAGACATAGCGCGCCGCCGGGCCTCGCATCACGGTGTCGACGAGCCCGGGGATCGTGGACGTGGACAGCACGCAGTCGTGGTCGCCGGACACGGACGGGCTCGGGGACGGGCCGGGCTCGGGGACGGGTCGGTGCGGGCCGGGGCCGGCCGGCGTGCTCGGCTCGGGTGGCTTCGGCGGCTCCGCCCGCCACAGGGTGAGTCGGTGCGTCTTTCCCCACGACGCCGGGTTCGCCGCCTCTGCCGCCACCTGCTCGACCGCGGCCCGGACCTCGGCGGCCGCCTCGACGCCGGGTAGCGCGCCGGTGGTGAGGAAGTGTTCGAGGGCGAAGGCGACCCGCGGGGCCAGCGCCAGCCACGGCCGAAAGACCCCGGGATCGGGGGCGTGCCCGGGTCGCTCCTCCGGCTCGTCCAGCGGCGCCAGCGTCGGATGGGCGGCGAGCCGGCGCACGACGGCGGACCGGAGAGCACCGAAGGTGGCCGCGCCACCGCTGTCGGCGTCCATCCGGCGGTCCCAGTTCAGGAGACGGCCTCGGAGCCGTTCGCCCTCTGGGGACAGCCCGTCCAGACCGGCCACGAGGTCGATCAACGGCGCGGCGGAGCCGAGGAAGGTGTCACCGAGGACGTCTGCCTGGTCCTTCGCCGACCATGGCCATCCGCTGGAGAGGAGGTGGTGGATCCGTCTCGCCCGGTGCGGCGCCGCGAACTCGACGCCCAGCGGCGCGGCGAGCCCGCGTTCGTTCGCCATCACGGCGACGCCGTCCACCGGCGCGTGCGGCAGCGGGTCGTGCCACTCGCGCCACTCGTGGGCGGAGTCCCAGCCGGGGACCACGCGCAGGCCGTTGTCCGCATGGCGCAGGGGCACCCTCCCGGCCACCCGGTGGAGGAGCCCTCCGTCGACATCGGCCGCCATGACCACGTTGACCGGCTCGACCCATCGGTCGAACGCGCGGTCGACGTCGGCCACGGTGGCGGCGCGCAGTAGGGCCGGCACGGCGGCGAAGCCCAGCTCGCTGGTGACCCGTGGCGGGCATCGGAGGCTGATCGCGTCCGGGTCGTCGGGGCCGCCGATCACGACCGGCCCCCGATCGGTCACGATCACCTCGACCTCGACCGGTTCGGCGCCGGCGACCTCGACGGTCTCGCGGTGCGACGTCGCCTCGCGCCAGCCGTCGGGGCCGTACGCCTCGACCACCGCGCCCCGGCGGCGGAGCCGTTCGCGGTAGAGGTCCTGGTAGTCGGCCATCGCGTTGGTGATGGCCCAGGCGACCCTGCCGGTGTGTCCGAAGTGGGCGATGCCGGGCACACCGGGGACCGCCAGGCCGATCACGTCGAACTCGGGACAGGCCAGATGGATCTGCTGGTAGAAGCCCGGGTCCTCGAGGAAGCGGTGCGGATCGCCGGCGAGGAGCGGCGCCCCGGTGACCGTGCGCTCGCCGCCGATCAGCCAGCCGTTGCTCCCGGAGGACGCTGGTCCGTCCGTGGCGAACAGGCTGATCGCGTCGTCGCCAAGGTGCCGGGCGACCTTCTCGCGCCACAGCTTGGTGGGGAATCCGGCGAAGAGCACATGCGCCGCCAGCCAGACGCCCAGGGGAGTCCACGGTCTCCAGCGTCCCGGTGCCAGTCCGGCGGCGGCGAACTCCGGCGCGCGCCGTGCGCCTTGCTCCAGGCCGGCCTCGACACCGTCCACGTAGGCGACCACCCAGGCCGCGGTGTCGTCGTCGAGGGCTTCGAAGCAGCGCCGCGCGGTGTCGTCGAGCCGGGCCTGACGGGAGAACCGGTCCCAGCCCAGCGCGTCCGGCCCCAGGAAGGCAGCGCTGGTGCCCTCGACGCGGTGCCGCTCGACCTCGATCTGCCAGGCACGGTCGACAGCGGCGTTCCGGCCCTGGGCGAAGGCGAGCTCGAGTACGTCATCGGCCCGCAAGTGCGGGATTCCCCAGGCGTCCCGGAAGACCTCGGCGCTCACGCATCCTCTTTCATTAGGTTAGGCTGCGCTAACTTATCGGTCGGGATCGGCGCGGAGCAAGTCGGAGGAACGGCATGGGGCATGGCTGGGAGGGAGTGGTCCTCAAGCTGCTGCGGGGTAGGGACTACGTGTTCACCGTCACCGGAGCCGAGCAGGTCACCGATCATTTCCGCAGGGTGAACCTCAGCGACGGGGGCATGCTGAAGGACTGTGGCGTGCATCCCACGATGTGGGTTCGCCTGTGGTTCCAGAATGCCGGCAAGCCGCACCAGCGGGCCTACACGGTGGTCGATCCCGACGCCGAGGCCGGGACGTTCAGCCTGGAGTTCGCCCTGCACGACGGGTGCGCCAGCGACTGGGCGCGCAGCGCGGTCGCGGGCGACCTGATCGAGGCCACGGTGCAGGGGACCGGGTTCGAGCTGCCCGACCCGTTGCCTCCGCGGCTCCTCGTGCTCGGCGACCCCGCGTCGTTGCCGGCCATCGACTCGCTGCTCGCGGCGACCGATCGGCTGCCGGCGACGATCTGGTTCGAGACCACGCACGAGTCCGACGAGAAGCTGTCGCCGCGGCTGGATCCCGATCTGCACGACCTGCGCCGGGTGCCTCGGCGCGATCAGGGCGCGTACCTCGTCTCGGAGGTCATGGCGGCGATGCCCGGACTGATCGGCGATCCCGCAGGCGCATTCGTCTGGATCGCGTGCGACACCGCCACCACGCGGGCGCTGACCTCGTATGTCTGCAAGGAACTCGGGGTGCCGAGGAAGCGGGTCGATGCCCTGGGGTACTGGCGCCCACGCTGAGCCGGCACTGAGCGGGCGATGGATCGGCGTGTTCAGGCTCGCCCCACGAGGTCGGCCACGATCCGCGCCGAGGCCACCGCGAGGGGCAGGTTCGCGCCCGGATGGGTGGCTGCTCCGGCGAGGAACAGCCCGCGTACGGGTGAGCGGTTGCCCGGACGGTTGCGGACGGCGCCCGTCCCCAGCCACGACGTCCCGTAGATCCGCCCGCCCGGCGCACCGAGGTCGCGCTCGAGGTCATGGGGGGTGCGGAGGGCGACGGTGTGGGCGTCTGTTCGCAGGTCGAGCCCACGCGCGGCAAAGGCGTCGAGGACTGCGGCGGCGTGGGCTTCGGCGACGCCCGGCGCGGTCCAGTCGGTCTCGCCGGCGGCACTGCCGTGCGGCGCGCAGTCGACGTGCACGACGCCGGGGGTAGCGCAGGGAGTGGCGCCGGTGGCGGCGTCCGGGCTCGCGGCGGCCGTGGCGAAGACCGCCGTGGGGGTGGCGGCCTCGGGCGTCAGCACCGTGCGGCAGGGCACGCCGGGCGGTGGCGGGCCGTCCACCGCGAGCATGATCGTGAGTGTGGAACGCCCGGGGAGTGGCGGGCCGGCGAGCCTGCGGGTGGACCGACCGGGCGTGAGGTCGCGGTAGAGGGCCTGGGTGCTGACCGTGGACACCACCACGTCGGCGTCGATCGTCCGGCCGTCGTCGAGCCCCACACCGGTCACGCGTCCGGAGTCGACGACGACCCGGGCGACCGCCTGTCCGGTGACGATCGTCGCGCGGCGCTCGACCGCTCGGCGTCGCAGTGCCTCGACGAGGACCGGCAGGCCGCCGTCCACCGTCCACGACCCGAAGGTGCGCTCGGCGTAGGCGAGGACGGCGACCGCTGCCGGCGAATGCGCGGGGTCGGCGCCGATGCCGGCCGCGTAGGTGTCGAGGAGTGCTCGCAAGCGCGGGTCGCTCAGGTGCCGCTCGCCGAACTCGCGCAATGTGCCGGACCGGGTGGCGGGGGAGCGGCCCAGGGTGAGCCGGGCGGCGTCGGCCGCGGAGAACTCGACGTCGACGATGCGCGGGCGAACGACCTCCCAGAGGGCGCCGGCGGTGCGCAGCATAACGTCCCACTCGTGGGCGGCCTGGGCGCCGAACGCGCTGGTCATGGCCTCGATGGTGGCGCCACGGGAGGCGTTGGGCAGGTCGAGGACGGTCCCGTCGGCGAACAGGTGGCGCGCGACCGGGTCGACGGGGACGAGGTCGAGCTCGCGTTCCAGGGGTCGCCCGGTCTTGCGGAAGAGGTCGCGCAGGACTGCCGGCAGGCTGAATGTGGTGGCCCCGAGCTCGAAGGTGAGACCGTCGGCGACCGTGGTGGCCACCTGCCCGCCCAAGCGGTCGGCGCGCTCGATCACGGTGACGGCGTGCCCGAAGTCGGCGAGCCGGGCGGCGCTCGCCAGCCCGGCCACCCCGGCGCCGATCACCGCCACGCGTGCCACGAGGGCCGAGCCTAGAGCGTGAGCGTGGGCGTGGAGTGGGTGCCTGCCGCGCTGTGTCAGGCCTCGACGTCGACCGGGGTGGCGCCGGTGATCCGGACCAACTCGGTGTAGGTGGTGGGGAAGACCGTGTGGGGGTGCCCCGCGGCGGCCCAGATGGTGGGGTGACGCTCGAGCCAGCGGTCGATGAGTGTGGTGACCGGGGCGGGGTGGCCCAGCGGAGCGACGCCGCCGATGGGTTGGCCGGTGTGGGTGCGGACGAAGTCGGGAGTGGCACGGCCGACCCGGGCGGCCCCGACCGCGGCGGCGAGCAGAGTCGTGTCGGCGCGGTGGGCGCCGCTGGTGAGGACCAGCAGGGGCGCGCCGTCGGCGTCGAAGACCAGCGAGTTGGCGATGGCCCCGACGTCGCAGCCGAGCGCGGCGGCGGCAGCGGCGGCCGTGGGCGCGGAATCGGCGAGCGCGACGATCTCGGGTGTGATCCCGGCGGCGCTCAGGGCGGCCTCGACACGGCGCACATTCGGGTGGTCGAGGACGGCGTTGGAGGTCTCGGTCACGGGGGTCGAGCTTAGCGCGGAAACGAGGCTTGACGGTGTGTCCGAGGGTGGGTGTACTGTCGATTCAGACATCGAACAACCGTTCGAATCTGCCTTTCGGAGGTCGCCATGACAGTGCAGGACGAGCAGGTCAGAGACGTGTTCCACGGGTATGTGGAGCCGCACGCGAGGAGGCTCCGGCCGCCCATGGGCCATGCCGCGCTCGATCTGCTCGACCACGCTCGGATGTGCCTGGCGGAGGCGTCGTCGGTCACCACGGCCAACGAGCGATTCGCCGCGGCGCACCTCGCGGCGTTGCGGGCAGCGGCCGCCGTGCTGGCGACTCGCGCGCAGCCGGGCGGGCGGGGGCGCGGCACTGCTCGGCGCAGCCACGGCCCGCGCAACGTGTGGGAGTTGCTGCCTGCCGTGGCGCCCGAGCTCACCGAGTGGTCGGCGTTCTTCGGGGCCAATGCCGCCAAGCGGGCCGCGGCTCAGGCGGGTCTGCATTCGGCGGTCAGCGCGCGCGAGGCCGACGATCTCTTGCGCGATTCCGAGGCGTTCCTCGGGCTCGTCTGCGTGATGCTCGGGCTGCCCTATCAGGAACCACTCAGCGGTTCGGTCGCAGGGCTTTCCGGATGACGGGAAGCTCGGCGGGCCGCGCGGTGTTGTCACCGAAGTATCCCGACGGCCGACCCGGAGGAGCACAGCATGTCGCGAGGCGATGCTCTCTACGAAATCGTCGACGACGTCCCTGAGCTCGACGCGCCTGTGCTCGTGCACTGGCTCGACGGGTTCATCGACGCGGGTTCGGCTGGCAGCGGGCTTGTCGAGCACCTGCTCGACACGCTCGACCACCGCGTGGTGGCCCGCTTCGACGCCGATCGGCTCGTCGATTACCGCGCCCGCCGCCCGGAGATGCTCTTCTCCGACGGCGCCTACCAGGACTACACCGAGCCCGAGCTCGTGCTCCGGCTGGTGAACGACGACGGTGGCTCTCCTTTCCTCCTGCTCACCGGGCCCGAGCCCGACGTCATGTGGGAGGGGTTCAGTCAGGCCGTCATCGAGCTGGTCGAGCGCTTCGGCGTGCGGCTCACCGTCGGGGTCCACGGCATCCCCAATCCGGTGCCCCACACCCGGCCCATCGGCGTCATCCCCCACGCCACCCGGCCGGGGCTGGTCACGGGCGAGAGCCCCATCACCGCCGAGCTGCGGATCCCCGGCAGTGCCGCGGCGCTGCTCGAGTACCGGCTCGGACGGACCGGCCACGACGCCGTGGGCTTCGTGGCGCGGGTGCCTCACTATCTCGCTGAGTCCGACTACCCGCAGGCCTCCCTGGCGTTGCTGCGTGCGGTGAGCTCGGCCACCGGGCTCCTGCTGCCGGCCGAGGCGCTGATTGAGGCCTCAGCGCGCACCGACGAGCTGGTCCAGGAACAGATCGACGGCAACGACCAGGTCGCTCGCGTGGTCCACGCCCTCGAGAGCCAATACGACGCATTCGCGCGCGGCGACTCCCGCGGCAACCTCATGGCCGAGCAGCGAGCCATCCCGAGCGCTGAGGAGATCGGCGCCGAGCTCGAGCAGTTCCTCGCTGATCTCGACGAGCCCGACGAGCGTGCCGACGGCTGACGGCGCCTGACCCGTCGAGCCGGGCTGCGCGAGGCCGGGCTCACGAGTCGTCGACGCGCCCGCGCAGTCGCTTGGTCTGACCGCGCTGCTTCTTCGCTTCAACGCGTCGTGCCCGGGCGGCTCGCGACGGCTTGGTCGGGCGGCGCGGGCGAGGCGGCGGCGCGAGCGCCTCGGCCAGCAGGTCGGCCAAGCGGCGTTCGGCGGCTTCCCGGTTACGCAGCTGCGATCGATGCTCCGACGCCACCACCGTCACCACGCCGTCCACCAGCCGGCTTCCGAGCCGCTCGAGCACCCGAGCCCGCTGGGCCTCCGTCAGTGCTCGCGAGTTCGCCACGTCGAAGGACAGCTCCACTCGTGAGTCGGTGGTGTTCACGCTCTGGCCGCCTGGGCCGCTCGACCGGGAGAATCGCCAGTCGAGCTCGTCCTCGCCGACGAGTACGGCGGGAGTCACACGCAACGGCCCTGGCATCGTTCCATTGTGGCGGCTCCGCGGGCAGCCGCTCACGGCGGTCGCCGCCAGAAGCCGCTCGCGCCCGCAGCTCTCGACCGACCGCAGTCCATGCTGAACCGCAGCTCACTGGCGGCTCAGTGCACGGCCGGTCGCGGCGGCGGCCGATGCGGCGGTTAGGCTCGCGACGTGCGCAAAGATGCTCTGCCCTTCTACCGCGTGATGGCCTATGTCACCGGTGTGTTCCTGTTGCTGCTCTGCGTGGGGCTGGTGCTTCGTCTCGGCCCGGCTCAGAGCGACACGCTGAGCACGGTGGTCGCGCCGCTACACGGCTGGCTCTACGTCGTCTACCTGGTCGCCACCGGCCTGCTGGTGTACCAGCGGGAGTGGAAGGCGAGCTGGGCGATCCTCATCGCGCTGGCGGGCACGATCCCGTTCGCGTCGTTCGCGGCCGAGCGGTTCGTCGTCAAGAAGGCGCGTGAGTCACAGCGGGTTCGATGACGTCGGCGCGCTCCCGGCGTACGGCCGAGCGCATCATGGATCCCCAGAACACGATCGCGGCCGCGGCGAAGACCCACCACTGAGCCCAGTACGACAGGTTCTGCCACGGGTTGACGTCGCGGATCGGCGCCACGGCATCCACCTCGAGCACCGCCGGCGCCGGGTCGGTGGCCGGGGTCTGTGACGAGAGCAGTAGGTACCCCTCGATCGTCACGCCCGGCGCCAGCCCGGTGCGCTCAGCGATCGGCTCGGGTGCGAGGTAGCCGATCTGGTCCGCCTCGAGGGCCTGGTCGGTGCGGCCGGTGGCCGCCCCGGGCGGTTCGGGTTCGAGGAGCAGGCCCACCACGCTGACCGGCCCGGACGGCACCGCTGCCGCGGGGTCGTCGGCGTCGTCGATCCAGCCGCGGACCACCGGCACGACGGTGCCGTCGGAGGTCTCCAGCGGGGTCAGCACATACGAGCCCAGAACGTCGCCGTGGGCGCGTCCGGGCACGAGCAGCTGCTCGTCGGCCAGGTAGCGGCCCTCGGCCTCGACCTGGCGGTCCGCTCCGACGCCCAGGGCTCGGCCGGGTGCGACCAGGTCGGCCACCGGCACCGGCTCACGCTCCCGCAGCTCGTGGCGTTCCTGGCTGTCGCGATACACGCCGAGCTGCCACCAACCGAGCGCGACGAATCCGGCGACCACGAGCACCACCAGGGCGTGCAGGGCGAGCCACCGCGGGGTCAGTAGGATTCGGCGCACTCCCACACGGTAGTAGCCCGTCCGTCACGTACCACCGACCGGACGGCCGAGTACCTGATCCTCCCGAAGCGAGTAATGTTCGCATGGTCTGTTTCTAGACACATCCACGTCGACGTCCTGGCCGGAACGATCATGATGGAGAAGAGATCGATATGACTCGACCACACCCGCTGACTGCCATGACGGAGCGGGCGTGGTCGCAGGCATGGCGCGCCGAACAGCGGGTCGTCGATCGGATGAGCGATCGTGGCACCTGGCTGCCCAACGTCATCGAGCGGCGCGGCTGGGGCGTGGTGCGCTGGACGTCCGGCCGTCCGGCCCACGCGGCGAGTTCCGGCCAGGCCGTCCCCGAGACGTTCGTCGTGCTGCGCCCCGACGTCAGCGACCCGGCGCGCACCGCCGACATCGCCGAAGCCCTCCGTGACGAGCCGCCCGCGTTCCAGGCGGCGGGCATCGGCCTCGCCCGCCAGCAGTTGTCCGCGGCGGCGATCGGTGCGGGCGTCGTCGGCGTGCTGGCTCTGGTCGTCTCGCTGATCGCGAGTCTGCCGTTCCTGGTCCTGCTGCTCGCCGTCCTCCTCGGTGCGGTGCTGGGCGGCGTGGGCGGGGGAGCGCTGGCGAAGTACCGCGCCGACCGCACCCGCGCCGAGGCACTCGGCGACAACCGCAAGCTGCGCGTGGTCACCGGCCGCTACGCCCCCGAGTCGTGGCTGCGGCTGGTCGAGGCGGCCACCGTCCTCGAGTCGTCGCTGCCCAAGCGCGGCGACGACATCGGCGAGGCCGACCGGCAGGCCGCCGACGCCGTGCGCGCGGCGTTGTGGGAGGCGAGCGGGCTGCTCCTCGGCTCGTCGGACCACACCGGCGTCGAGGTGTTGGCCGACGGCGTCATGCGGCTGGCTCGCGCCCACCGCAGCTGACCTCGGCGGCCTCAGCTCGCCTCGTGGATGGCCGCCACCGTGGCGATGGTGTCGGCCTCGTCGGCTGCCTTGTCGTCGCGGTGACGTAGGACCCTCGCGAAGCGCAACGCCATGCCGGCGGGATACCGCGGAGAGTTCTGGACGCCGTCGAAGGCGATCTCGACCACCAATTCAGGGCGCACCGGCACGACCCAGCTGTCAGTGGGACCGGCGGCGAGTTCGAGCAGCCGCTCGGTCTGCCAGGTGAGCATGGCGTCGGTGAGCCCCTTGAACGTCTTGCCGAGCATGACGAAGCCACCCGGCGGACCGAACCGCCCCTCGGGGTCGCGTGCCCCGAGATGGAGGTTGGACAGCCACCCCTGCCGGCGCCCGTGGCCCCACTCGGCGGCGAGCACCACGAGGTCGAGGGTGTGCCGCGGCTTGACCTTGAGCCAGCCCGACCCGCGCCGGCCGGCTTCGTACGGCGCGTCGAGGGACTTCACCACCACGCCTTCGTGACCGAGCCCGACCGCCTCGGCGAAGAACTCCTGCGCCACAGCCGGGTCGGCGGTGACGATGCGGGGCGCGCGCTGGTGGTCGGGAACCACGCCGGACAACGCCTCCCATCGTTCGACGGCCGGCGCGCCCACCAGGTCGTCGCCGTCGAGATGGAGACAGTCGAACAGGAAGACCGACAGCGGGATCTCGCGGCGCGCGGCCTCGGCGTCGCCGCGGCGCCCGACCCGGGAAGCGGTGCGCTGGAACGGCAACGGCCGGCCGGACGGCCCGAGCGCGATCGCCTCGCCGTCGAGGACCACCGAGCGCACCGGCAACGCCAGAGCCGCCTCGACCAGCTCGGGGACCCGCGCGGTGACGTCGTCGAGGGTGCGGGTGAACACGCGGACCTCGGAGCCGTTGCGATGGATCTGGACGCGGATGCCGTCGAGCTTCCATTCGATACCGGCCTCGCCGACCTGGGCCAGGGCGTCGTCGATGCCGGTGGAGGGTGAGGCGAGCATCGGGCGTAGTGGCGACCCCACGGTCAGCCGGAACCGCGCCAGCCCGTCGGCGCCCTCGGCGAGGACGGCCTCGGCCACCGGGACCAGCGCCCCGGCCACCGTGACGGCACGCCGGATGTCGGCCGCAGGCGTGCCGGTGGCAGAGGCGACGGCTTCGGTGAGCACGCCGTCGAGAGCGCCCTGGCGCAGCTCGCCGGTGACGAGGCCGGCCAGGAGCCGCTGCTCGGTGGCCGTGGCGCGGGCGAGCATCGCCTGGAATCGCTGACGGCGGTCGGTGGTGGACCCGGCGCCGCCGAGCGCGGCGATGGCCTCGAACTCGGCGTCGACCTCGGCCAGCTGGAGCGTGGGCTCGACGGCCGGCGCCGGCATCGAGCGGAGGGCGGCCGGACCGAGGCCGGTACGACGCTGGCGCAGCCGACCCTCGAGGTACGTGGTGGCGAGCCCGGCGACCTCGGGCTCGGCCTCACGCAGGCAGCCCGCGAGCAGCTGGATCTTGGCCAGCCGCGACGCCGTGGCGGCCACCGCGGCAGAGGTGTCGGCGAGGTCGGCCAGGAGCATGTCAGCAGTGTGCCCTGCCGCACCGACAGCCGCAGACGTTCCTGGACGCGAACGAGCGCCCCGGGTCAGGGGCCCGGGGCGCTCGCCGTGCGAACACGACACCGTCAGGTGGTCACGTCACACCGTCAGGTCGTGCTCGCGTCGCTACCGAGGGTGAGCTCGGTGGTGTGCTCCTCACCGTCGCGCAGGTAGGTGAGGGTGACCGTGTCGCCCGGGCGGTGCGAGCGGGCGGCGGCCACCAGCGAGGTGCCGTTGGTGATGATCCGGTCATCGATCTTGGTGACGACGTCGCCCTCCTGCAGGCCGGCCTCGGCGCCGCTGGAGTCGGGCTCGACCGAGGCGATCAGCGCACCACGAGTGCCGTCCTGCGGGTCACCCACGCCCACCCCGATGCGGGCGTGCGTGGCCTTGCCGTCCTTGAGCAGCTCGTCGGCGATCGGCTTGGCCTGGTCGATCGGGATCGAGAAGCCCAGTCCGATCGAGCCCGAGCTCTGCCCGGTGGTGGCGATCGCGCTGTTGATGCCGATCACCTCGCCGGCCATGTTCACCAGCGGGCCGCCGGAGTTGCCCGGGTTGATCGGGGCGTCGGTCTGGATGGCGTCCATGACCGAACTCTCCTGGCTGTTCTGGTCGCCGGTCTGGACCGGGCGGTTGAGCGCGGACACGATGCCGGTGGTGACGGTGCCCTCGAGACCCAGCGGGGAGCCGATCGCGACGACCTGCTCGCCCACGGCGACGTCGGCCGAGCTGCCCAGCTGAGCGGGCGTCAGGCCGGAGACGTCCTGGGCCTTGATCACGGCGAGGTCGGTGGTGGGGTCGGTGCCGAGCACCTCGGCGTCGGCGGTGGTGCCGTCGGAGAACGTGACCTGAACCTGTCCGCCCTCGCCCGCGCCCTGGACGACGTGGTTGTTGGTGAGGATCTCGCCGTCGGAGGAGATGATCACGCCGGTTCCGGTGCCCTCGCCCATCTGGGTGCGCACCGAGATGGACACGACACTGGGCAGCACGGTGGCCGCCACGTCCTCGACGTTGGACATGGTCGAGGCCTGCTGGCCGCTGGTGCTGTCGCCCTTGTCGTCGCTCGTGCCGAGGTCGCTGCGGGTGACGCCCGGCGTAGTGGTGTCGTCGTCGCCGACGAGGGCGGTCACTGCGGCTCCGGCCCCGCCACCGAGCACGGCCCCGATGGCCAGCCCGGCCAGGAGCATCGCGCCGCGGCGGCTCTTGGGCTTCGACGGCGGGGCCGGCGAGGCCGGGAAACCTCCCTGCGCGGCGAAGACGGTGGTCATGTCGCCCGGCGGCGGCGTGGGAGTGCCGAAGGGCGAACCTTCCGGCGTGGACGCCTGAGCTTGCGGCTGGTTCGACGCCGATGCGGCGCTCGCCGACCACGGGTTCTGTCCGGCCGGGCCGGTGTGACCGCCCGGGGTCGAGGACGGCGCCGACCATCCAGCGCCATGCGGAGCCGCGTGAGCGCTGTGCGCGGCGGCGGTGGTGGGGGCGTCCGCCGGGGGCGGCGGCACCGGGTGTGGAGTCGTGGGGGCCGCCGGAGCCGACGGCGCGGGTGCGGCCGGTGCCGAGGGCGTCGCCGGTGCATTGACGTCGGCCGGCGTGGCGGCGTCGGGGGCGGACGCCGAACCGGGCGTCGTGGTGTCAGCTGGGGTGGTGCTGCGGCTCTTCTCGTCCATGCCACCCACCGTGCCGGGGCGGGCTGAGAGCAGGCTGAGAGTCAGGCAAGAGCCGGCGAAGAAACCCCGGGAACCGACATGGTCAGCCGGGCACCACCCGACGGAGCCCGTTCGGCCGTCACCGTGCCGCCGTGACGCTCGGCGGCGGCCCGGACGATCGCCAGACCGAGCCCGGAGCCGGGCAGGCTGCGCGCCTCGGTGGAGCGGTAGAAGCGCTCGAACACATGCGGCAGGTCCTCGTCGGCGATGCCCGGGCCTTCGTCGTCGACGGTGAGAGTGCCCTCGCGCAAGGTGACCGTGACGGTGCCGCCGTCGGGGCTGTACTTCGCGGCGTTGTCGAGGAGGTTGGTGACGGCGCGCCCGAGCAGGGTGGGGTCGCCTTCGACGGTCCAGCTGCGCAGATCGGCGGTGAAGGTCAGGCCGGGGGCGCGGCGGCGGACCCTGGCCAGCGCGTCCCGCACGATGTCGGCCAGATCGAGGGTCTCGCGCGACGCCTGCGGAGGATCTTCGCGCGAGAGTTCGACGAGGTCGCCGACCAGCCGGGTCAGCTCCTCGGCCTGCGCGCGGACATCCGCTACCAGGGCAGCCCGGTCGGCCGGGTCGAGGCCGCCCTGGCGCTCGCTCTGGGCGAGGAGGTCGAGGTTGGTGCGCATGCTGGTCAGAGGGGTACGCAGCTCGTGACCGGCGTCGGCGACCAGGCGCGCCTGGCGCAGCTGAGCCTCACGCAGCGCGGCCAGCATCGCGTTGAAGGCATGGGCCAGCCGGGCAAGCTCGTCGCTGCCGTCGACCTCGATCGGGTCTAGGCGCCCGGTGACTGCGACCCGCTCGGCGGCCTCGGTGAGCCGTCGCACCGGGCGCAGGCCGGCATGGGCGATCGACACTCCGGCCCACGTCGCGAGCAGGATGCCGGCTCCGCCGACGATCAGCGAGACGGTCCGGAGCCGGTCGAGGACCCGCTCGGTCTGCTCGGTGGACTGGCCGAGCACCAGCGCCAGGCCACGCCCCGCCGGGACCGCCACCACCCGGTAGGAGTCACCGTCGAGATCGGCGGTCCGCACGCTGGTCCCCTCGTGATCCCGGGCCACGGCGACCTCGGGCTCGCCCAACGGCGGCGCGCTGTCGGCTCCCGAGCCGCTCCACGCCGTGCCGTCGGCCTGGACGAGCGCGATGCGGACGTCGGCGGCCAGGATCGCCTCGGACGGCACCCGGATGATCGTGTCCGGGCTGCCGAGCGTGGTCGAGACGGCCTGCTCGGCGCGGTCGATGAGGTTCTCGTCGACGCTGCGGGTGAGCTGGTTGGCGACGGTCACGTAGCCGGCCAGGGCCGTGAGCGCCACGGCCACGCCGACGCCCAGCGCCGCCAGGGCCCCGATCCGGGCTCGCAGCGACAGCCGGGCGAGGAAGCCTCGGGTGGTGGGGGCGGGTGGGTGCTGCTGGGACGGAGAGGGTGGCTCCGAGACCTCGGCGGCGGCCTGGACGGCGCCCTCGGTGGTGGCCGCCCTGGCGGTGGCGGTGGTGTCGGCGTCCGGTCCCGTTGGCTCACGACGCGACTCGGGTGGCCCCGGCGGGTCAGCCGGAGGGGGCGGCGGGGGTGGGGGCGGCACGGCGCCGGCCTGCGACTGTCCGCGCAGGCCGCCGTGCACGTCTCCGCTCGCGTTTCCGCTCGTGCCGGTGCTCACGGCGGATCCTCCCGCGCGACGTAGCCGACGCCGCGCACGGTGTGAATGAGACGCGTCTCGCCCTCGGCCTCCGTCTTGCGGCGCAGGTAGCCCACGTACACCTCGAGCGAGTTGGCGGTGGTGGGGAAGTCGTAACCCCACACCTCCTCCAGGATGCGTTCGCGCGGCAGCACCTGGCGGGGATGGCGCAGGAGTAACTCGAGCAGGGAGAACTCGGTGCGGGTCAGCCGGAGCGGCCGCTCGCCGCGGGTGACCTCGCGGGTCACCGGGTCGAGGGCCAGGTCGCCGAGGCTCAGGCTGCCGTGATCGGCGCCGTCGGCCACCGGACTCGACCGGCGCAGGAGCGCGCGGAGGCGGGCGAGCAGTTCCTCGAGCGCGAACGGCTTCGGGAGGTAGTCGTCGGCGCCGGCGTCGAGTCCGGAGACCCGGTCGGAGACGTCGTCGCGGGCGGTGAGCATGAGGATCGGTACGTCGTTGCCCGCGGCGCGCAGCGCCCGGCAGGTGGCCAGGCCGTCCAGGCGCGGCATCATGATGTCGAGGACGACGGCATCGGGGCGGTCGTGGGCGATCGCGCCGAGCGCGTCCTCGCCGTCGGAGGCCAGCTCCACCTGGTAGCCGTTGAACACCAACGACCGCCGCAGCGACTCGCGCACCGCGGGGTCGTCGTCCACGACGAGAACTCGCATACGGGTCAGTCTGCCCGCCGCGCGTGAGAATCGCCTGAGAGACGCCGGCCAGGGACACCACGAGGCCTTTCAGCGCATCACGGGGCCTGCAGGCATGCCGCGGCACGGGAACGGGTGGTGAACGTGATCATTCCGCAGGAGTGAGGGATGGGTCGTCGTCGGCGAACGTGTGGACCGGGCCGGGCGGGGTGTCGGCGGTCTCGAACCGCACGGTCACGCGCCCCAGGCCGCCGCCCCACACCCATCCGGGGCCGTGCTCGGCGTGGACGACGTCCATGCCCGGAACCCAGCGCCGGGTGCCGTGGAGCAGGGCGTCGACCGCGTCGTCCGCGGCCTCGACGGCGGCGTCCGGCGAAGGCTCGGGCTGGTCGGAGGCGAACAGGTCGTCCTGGACCCAGTCCGACAGCCCGGAGACTCCCACGCCGAGCAGTCGGATCCCGCCCGAGGTCTCGATGTCGCCCAGCAGCTGCACCGCGACCCTCGTGACGGCCCGGGGATCGTCGGTGGGTCCGGGCAGGGTGGCCGATCGCGAGAGCGTGGTGAAGTCGTGCAGCCTGGCCTTGAGGGTGATGGTGCGCCCGGAGTACCCGGACTTCACCAACTGGCCGGTGACCCGCTGAGCCAGCCGGGTGACCAGAGCCGACAACAGGGCCGGATCGGTGAGGTCGCGGTCGAAGGTGTCCTCGACGCTGATCGACTTGGACTCGCGCTCGGAGCTGACCGGGCGATCGTCGCGCGCGTGGGCGAGCGCGTAGAGCCCGCGTCCGTGTGCGGCGCCGAGCGCGTCGATCAGCTCGGCCTCCGGGGCCTCGGCGAGGTCGCCCACCGTCCGGATCCCCATCCGGGTCAGCCGGGTGGCGGTGGCGGGACCCACTCCGGGCAGCGCCCGGATCGGCAATGGGTGGAGCAGATCGAGTTCACGGCCGGGCTCGACCACCACCAGCCCGTCGGGTTTGGCGTGCTCGGAGGCGATCTTGGCCATGAGCTTGGAGGTGGCCGCGCCGACGCTCGCGGTGATGCCGGTGCGTGCGTGGATGTCGGCCCGCAGCTGCTCGGCCAGGGCCCGCAGCGCCGGCACCGACAGCTCGCGCGCCTCGCCGCCCTCGAGGTCGACGAAGGCCTCGTCGAGCGAGAGCGGCTCGACCAGCGGGGAGAGGTCGCGCAACGTGGCCATCACGACGTCGCTGACCGCGCGATAGGCCCCGAACCGGCCGGCCAGGAATGCGGCGTTGGGGCAGCGGGAGCGGGCCTCGGCGGTGGGCATCGCTGAGTGGACGCCGAAGATCCGGGCCTCGTAGGACGCCGTGGAGACGACGCCCCGCGGCCCGAGCCCACCCACCACCACCGGCTTGCCGCGCAGCGACGGCTTGTCGCGCTGTTCGACGGCGGCGAAGAAGGCGTCGAGGTCGAGGTGGAGGATGCTCGGCCGGCTGCGCACACTCACGGTGGCGGCGCCTGCGGGTCGGCCACGTCAGGGTCGGCCACGCCGGGAGCGGCCACGCCGGGGGCGGCCACGCCGGGGGCGGCCACGCCGGGGGCGGTCACGTCAGGAGCGGTCACGTCAGGAGCGGCCGCGCCGGACATGTCCACGACCCTGGGAGCGACCACCTCGATCGAGTGCTCGGCCACCCAGGCGTCGATGCGGGCCCACCACTGGAACAGCCAGTCGGCGATGTCGTCGCCGCGCGGCACCTCGGCGGCAGGGACCCGCCACCAATGCATCCTGATCTCGGTGTCCATCGGGAGGTGGTGCCACAGGTCGTAGGCGCTGGCGAGGTGTTCAAGGCCGGTGTGGGCGACGAAGACGGCGTCGGCGCCTGGTGCGGCTTCGAGGGCGGCCCGGACCCCGCCCGGGCGTGGAGCCAGCACGTGGGACATCTGACCGGCCGCGGCCGCGGCGTCGGTCAAGCCGGCCGATCGGAGCCGGTCGATGGCGCGCAGCCTGCGGGCCGGGGTGAAGTTGCCGCCCTCGGGGAAGATCACCAGGCAGTCGTCGGCGTCGAGGTCGGCGGCCAGCTCGCCGATGGACCGCTCGACCACCGGACCGGCGCGGCCGGGCTCGGGGGAGATGAACCTGTTGGGCAGGCGGTTGAGAATGATGTCGATGGCCGGGTCCCACTGCAAGGTGTACTTGAGCACGATGCGCGGCTCGCGGTGGTACCAGTTCATCAGCGCGTGGACGACCAGGAACGAGTCGCCCACGCCGGCATGACGGGCCATCACGAGCTGAGGGTGGCCCACGCCGTCCTCGGGGGAGGCACCGTCGACGCGGATGCGCACGCCGAGCACCCGCTCGGACTCCCAGGCCAGCACCCGCAGGAACCACCGGATCAGGCGGTAGTGCATCCGCATCGACCACCCGGCACGCACCGCCGCACCGAACCCGGTGCCGACCCACAGCCCGAACAGCAGCACGAGGCTGACGAACTCGAGCGCGAGATAGAGGACGACGAACCACAGGAAGCGCAGCGGCCGCCAGCGCCCCGGCAGCACCGGCGAGAGCGCCGCGGCCACCAGCAGCCACAGCGGCATGCCGAACAGGGCGGCGCCGATGACCAGCAGTGCGACCGGCGCGACGAGCACCCGGCGCAGCCACCGTGGCGGCAGCACGTCAGACCGTCCTGGGCAGGGCGGCGAGGTACGCGGCGCTGGCGTGGTGGGCCAGCCGGATCCGCTCGGTCACCCGCGCGGTGTCGCGGTAGCGCAGCGCGGAGAGGTCGTTGAACCTCGGCTGGTCGGGGTCGCCGGAGGGGAGGACGTGGACGGTGACTCCCGGCGGCACCGAGGCCATGTCGGCGGCGAAGCGGTGGCGGCGGGCGATCTCGAAGGCGACCATGGCCACCTCCCACGGCCGCCGCGGCGGCGTCAGCGGCTGCTCGACCCGCCCTACCTGGAGGACGTAGACGGTGCCGGCGCCTAGGGCCACGGCGCGCCCGACCGGGATGGAGTCGACCAGTCCGCCGTCGAGGTAGTGCTCGCCGTCGATCTCGACCGGCGGCAACAGGCCGGGCACCGCACAGCTGGCCAGCACGGCAGGGACGACCTCGCCGTCGGAGAACCAGTGCTCGGCGGCGCGTTCGATGGAGGCCGCCACGCACTGGAACGGCACCGCCAGCTCGGCGAACGTGCGCTCGGCGCCGAGCCGGCCGGCGAGGAGCTCGCGCAGCGCGTCGTTGTCGTGGAGGTGGGTCATGGTGCGGGCCAGGGTGGACACCCGCCGCAGCGCCGAACCGCCGAACACGTCGTCGTCGGAGATGCGGCTCCACAGGAGTTCGAGCAGCTCGACCGTGGCCGGGGAGGGGTCGCTGGCGAACAGCGCGCCGTTGATGGCGCCGATGCTGGTGCCGAGCACGAGGTCGGGACGGACGGCGGCGTCGCTGAGCGCCCGGAGCATGCCGACTTCGCTTGCGCCGAGCATGCCCCCGCCGCCGAGTACGAAGGCCACACTGGAGGCGTCACCCGGCATGAGTCGATGGTGCCACGCGTGACCGACACAGCAGTCCCGTTACGCTCGGGCGCTCGTCGGGTACCGTTGCGCAGCGCCGAGGCCTGATCACGGACCGGACCGCCGGCGAGCAGAAAGGCAGGATGCGATGAGCGCCATCGTCGTGGGGTACGTACCCAAGGCCGAGGGCCGCGCCGCCCTCCGGCGCGCGGCCGAGGAAGCGAAGCTGCGCGGTGTCCGGCTCGTCGTCATCAACTCCGCTCGCGGCGGCCGCGACTTCGACGCCGACGACGCCATCCGGGCCGACGCCGAGCTCGAGACCGTCCGTTCACAGCTGGCCGAGGCCGGGGTCGACGCCGAGGTCCGACAGCTCGTCCGTGGCCTCGACGTGGCCGACGACCTCATCGCCGTGGCCAAGGAGACGAACGCCGATTTCATCGTGATCGGGCTGCGCCGGCGCAGCCCGGTGGGCAAGCTCATCCTGGGGAGCAACGCGCAGCGCATCCTGCTCGACGCGCCGTGCCCGGTCCTCGCGGTGAAAGCCGAAGAAGCCGGCTGAGCCGGCAGGGAGTTGATCGAGATGGTGGAGTTGCATCTGGCAGGAGAGCCCGCGGCCGACGACCTGTTGGCCCGTGATCCGCTCGCGCTCGTGGTCGGCATGCTGCTCGACCAGCAGATCCCGATGGAGTGGGCCTTCGCCGGTCCGGCGACGATCGCGGCCCGCCTCGATGCCGACTCCCTCGATCCGGCGGTGATCGCCAAGTACGACCCCGAGGCCTTCGTCGCGCTGATGACCGGCCCGCCGGCGGTCCACCGCTTCCCCAAGGCCATGGCCGAGCGCGTGCAGAAGCTGGCTGGCTACGTCGTCGAGCACTACGACGGCGACACCGCCGCCATCTGGCGTGACGTCCCCGACGGCGCCGAGCTGCTGAAGCGGGTCAAGGCATTGCCCGGGTTCGGCGAGCAGAAGGCGCGCATCCTGGTCGCGCTGCTGGGCAAGCAACTGGAGGTGATCCCACCTGGGTGGCGCGAGGCGGCCGGCGCCTACGGCGAGGACGGGTCGCGGCGCTCCATCGCCGACGTCGTCGACGCCGAGTCGCTGAACCAGGTCCGCGCCTTCAAGCGCGAGGCCAAGCGCAAGGCGAAGGGGTGAGTGGATGCGGCCCGCCGATGCCCAGCGTCTGCTCGGCGCGCTGGCAGGTGTCGACGCACCGGTCGGCTTCGCGGTCTTCGACGAGGGCCATCGCTATCTCGCGGTGAACGCGGTCCTCGCCGCGCGCACCGGCACCTCCATCGCCGACCACCTGGGCCGCAAGCCCTCGGAGGTCCTGCCGCCCGCCGTCGCGCAGCACACCGACGAGATGATCGACCGGGTCCTGCGCACCGGCGAGTCGGTCGAGGTCGACGAGCCGTCGGTCGCGCGTCCCGAGCACGACTACGCCCCCCACCTGCGCTCGTCGTGGTACGTCATCGACGAGGGCCGCGGACGCGAGGTGGCGATGTTCGTCGTCGACGACACCTCGCAGCGCAAGGCGGTGTCGGCGCTGAGGCACAGCCGGGCCCGCAACGTCCGCCTGCTCGAGGTGGCCGACGAGCTGGCCCAGGCGGTCACCGTTCCCGAGGTGGTCGCGGCCGTCGAGGTCATCGGGCAGCGCACGGTCGGGGCGTTGCGCTGCGGCGTCGACCTGGTGGACAACCCGGCCGCCCGGCGCGACTCGCAGACCTCCGCGCGGCCGCGCTCCTTCATGTCGAGGTCGGTGGGCGGAGCCGTCACGCCGGTCCTCGAGGTCGAGCGGACCGGCTGGCCGATGTTCATCCACAACCGTGAGCAGGCCCGCACCGAGTTCCCCGACGCCCGCCTGACCGAGGTCATCGACGACGCGGGCGAGCAGGCGTGGACGCTGTTGCCGCTGGCCGGCAGCTCGGGCCGGCTGGGCGTGCTGTGGTTCTCCTTCGCCGAGGAGCAGGTGTTCGAGCCCGAGACCTGCCGGTTCCTGCGCGCGGTGGCCCAGCAGTGCTCGGTCGCGCTCGAACGGGCTCAGCTCTTCGAGCAGGAGCGCACCGCCACCGTCTCGCTGACCCAGGGCCTGCTGCCCTCCCGCCTGCCGGGCGTCGCCGGCCTCGAGCTCGGAGCCCGCAGCGTTCCGGGTTCGGTGGGGCACGAGGTCGGCGGCGACTGGTACGACGCGTTCGTCCTGCCCGACGGCAAGGTCTCGCTCGTCGTGGGCGACGTCATGGGTCACGGCCTGCCCGCCGCCACCGGGATGGGCCAGCTCCGCGCGGCGTTGCGGGCTCTGGCGCTGTCGGACCCGGACCCGGGCGCGGTGCTCGCCGGCCTCGACCGGCTGGTCGAACGCGGCGGTTCGGTCGAGATGGCCACGGTCGTCTACGCGGTGCTGAACCCCTCAGACGGCTGGGTGCGCTTCGGAGACGCCGGGCATCTCCCGATGGTCCTCATCCCGGAGAGCGGCGAGCTGGAGCTGGTCGACGCCGGCGCCGGCACCACCCCACTGGGCGTGTCCGAGCCCCGCTACGGCCGCACCGTCCACCTCACGCCCGGCGACGTCGTCGTGGCCTTTACCGACGGGCTGGTCGAGACCCGCCGCCGGTCTCTCGAGGAGGGCGTCGACCTGTTGCTGCGCTGCCTCGAGGAGCACCGCACGTCCGAGCTCGACGTCATGCTCGACGCGGTGATCGACCGGATGGCCGCGGCCGGGCCCACGGACGACGTGACGGTTCTCGCCCTGCGCTGGGTGGGCCGATAGGCCGCGTGGGCCGCGACGCGGACCGAGGCCCGGACGACCGGCACGGGTCGTCCGAGCCCCGCGGACTGCGGCGGGCGGTTCGGGTCAGGGCGTGATCACCACGTCGTCGTAGGAGTGCTCCATGTTGCCCACGTCGACGGGATCCAGCCCGGTCTCGGCCCGGAACCCGGTGAACTCCGCCACTTCGGCGAGCCGAGCGGTAGTGGTGCCCATGGTGGTGCCGTTCATGCTGATCGTCGTCTCGGCGGCGGTGCTGTCGACGGTGATACCCATCCACTTCTGGTTCGGGACGAACGGACCGGCGGTGCCGACGTCGACCCAGGCCGAACCGTTCCAGGCCCGGACCTTCATCCTGTTGTTCGGCGAGTCGCCGGCGAAGTGCAGCCGGAACGCGGTGACCTCCTCGCCGGAGGCGTTCGTGCCGAGGATGTCCCAGGTCGCGCCGGTGCCGTACCCGTAGCCCTCGAAGCCGAAGGAGAGGTGCTGGGTGTCCGCCGGCGTCGTGGCGCGGAAGGTGGCCGTGGCCTTGGCTGCCTGGTCGGCGTCGACCAGCGCCATGTGGGTCGCCGAGTTCGAATACCCCGGCAGGATCGTGTCGACCACGAACGCGTACCGGGTGTCCTCGAGGGTGCGGGGCGTGCTGGTGATCGCGTCGTTCTCGAAGGTGAGGGTGTTGGCGGCGTAGAGCTCCAGCTCGGTGATCGCGCTCAGCGGTGCGTCGTCGCCCGCGGTGATCTGCACGTACTTCGCCCGCACGGGGTCGATGTCGTCGTAGTGCATGGCGTAGTCGGTGCGCACGCCAGTCCTCACCACCGGCTTGCCCCAGGACCGGCCGTCCTCGGAGACCTGGATGTTGGCGCTGTTGGCTTCCCCTCGCGCCATCATCAGCCCGATGCGGTCGAGCGAGTACACCTGGTCGAGGGTGATCGTGAGGCTCTGGCGGGAGCCGAAACGGGCCGCCGAGCGGTACTCCGAGCTGCCGTCGACCGCGCCCTCGATGCGCTGCTCGGCGAAGCGCGCATCGGCCTCGAGCACCTGGCCGCCGAGGGTGACCGTGCCCGCGCGGACCTTCGTCGCCAGGTCGAGCTTGCCCACGCCGGCGTTGAGCGCCTCGACCTTCCTGGTCCAGATCTTGTTGTCGTGGCCGTACTCGCGGCACCACCAGATGTTGTGGCAGGTGTCGCCGAAGGCGAGCGAGGCGCCGTTGTTCAGCGGGACCAGGTCGGTGTTTCCGCTGCTGCCCATCCACCGGCGCAGGGGATCGGCGCCGGGATGGCGTGAGAAGACCACCTGCCCGGCGTCCCAGGTGCGCCCGGTGCCGTCGAGGGACACCACGACGTTGTTGTCCGGGCGGCCGTAGCTGAGCAGGAGCTGGCCGTTGGGCTGGAGGACGAGTTTGGGCATGATGCCGTTGTTCGGCAGGTCCGCCGGAGGCTTGCACGGCTGGAGCGGTTCCCAGGTCAGGCCGTCGTCGTCGGAGAAGGACACGGTGAGCGGCATCGCCGGGGGACGAGGAACGCTCTCGCTGCCCCGCATCACCGCGATGAGTCGCCCGTCGCTGGTCCGGGCCATGCCCAGTTCGTTGGTGCCGTAGGTGGAGCCGGCGTTGACGGCGGATCGTTGACGGAACGTCTTTCCACCATCGGTCGACTCGAAGACAAGGCTGTATTCCTTGGTCACCCCGCCGATGGTTCCGCGGCCGTAGCCGCCCAGCAGGATCGTGCCGTCGGGCAGCTCGATCAGGTCCTGATGGATGCGGTACCAGCTCAGCTTCCACTTGTCCTCGATGAGCGGCGCGGTCCAGGTGGTCCACGACTGCGCGAGGTCGGTCGAGCGGGCCATGGTGATGCCGAACCGGTTCGGCGCCGCCGCCGTGACGGGCACGAACGTCGTCGACAGCACCGAGCCGTCGCGCAGGCGTGTGGTGGCGGCCATGGTGAAGTCGTCGGGCAAGGCGTCGTAGGGCACGAACACCTGGCCGTTCTCCTCGGCGACCGCACGCGTGTTCAGCAGGGGCGCGGTGGGGCCGTCCTCGTTGCGGTTCCAGGACGCCACGACCTTCTTGACCGTCCGGCCGTCCAGGACCTGGTCGATCGAGAAGGCCCGAGGATTCGCGCCCAGCTCGCCGGGGCCGGGCGCCCAGGGGTACCACTGTGCACCGGCGGAGAGCGATGGCTGGTCGCCCGGCGCACCGTCGACGAGCCCCGGCGGCGCGGCCTCGGCAGCTCCGCCCGGGCCGCCGGCCGTGAGGGTCGAGCCGATCAGGACTCCGGCACCGACCAAGGCCGTCATCGTCACCGCGGCGACTCCCCACCGCCCGATCCGTGTGCTGCGACTGCGCCAGTTCATGGGGCCCGCTCCCTCGAAGCGACGATATGAGTGACGCGGACGATAGCGTCATATGAAACGCTGTGCCATGCACGAATCGCCACAATGTGTGTACCTGCCATCGGTCCGCGCGGCGCCTGCCGGGAATTCGAGTGGTGGGGGAGCGGCCCCGGAGGGCCGGGTGGCCATTGCGACGGTTCGTCCGGATTCGTCGACGGCCGACCCACGATCGGCGTGATGATCGAACGCGCGGCGGCGGGCGGGCCGACTGACGATCTCGCCGTTCTCGCGTTACGGTGGGGAGGCAGGTGAGCTGCCCGCTCTTCCGGGTATACACATTTGTGACGGAGAACGGGAAGCCATCGCCGTGTCACAATGTTGTGTTGCCTGTTGTGGTGTCCCAGACTGTCGGTTCGCTGCCCCGCACTTCATACGTCGAGAGGTCGTTCGTGTCGTCGAGTCCGTCCCGCTCCAAGCACGCCCGTATCTTCGAGCTGTCCCCCGTGCAGGAGCTCGTCACACGTGGCCGGGCATCAGGTTCGGTGTCCGCTCAGGACGTCCGGGCCGCGTGTGAGGCCGCGGACCTCCCGATGAAGGAGAGCCGGGTGGTCCTCGAACACCTGAAGTCCTCCGGCATCACGGTCGAGGTCGCCGCCGTCGACTCGCGCACGACGCGTAAGCGCGTCGCAGCCGCGGCGTCGCGACGCCCGGCCGCCACCGCCGCAGCGGACGACAAGCCCAAGCGTCCGGCGAAGAAGAGCGAGGGATCGGTGAAGACCGCGGTGAAGAAGACTGCAACCCCGGCAGCCCCATCCACGACCGACGAAGAGCCCACGGCCACCCCCTCCCGGCCCACCAAGGCGCGAAAGCCGGCCAAGAAGGCCGCCAAGTCCGCGGCCACCAAAGCACAGCCCGCCGCCAAGGACGTCGCCGACGGCACGGCCAAGCCCGACGACGCCGAGCCGGACCCCAAGGAGCTCGCGGCCGAGGACGAAGGCTTCGTCCTGTCCGAGGACGACGACACCGACGAGCCCGACCAGCAGGTCGCCGTCGCCGGTGCCACCGCCGACCCGGTCAAGGACTACCTCAAGCAGATCGGCAAGGTGCCCCTGCTCAACGCCGAGCAAGAGGTCGAGCTGGCCAAGCGCATCGAGGCCGGCATGTTCGCCGACGAGAAGCTCGAGCACGAGTCGGCCACGATGTCGCCCAAGCTCCGCAGCGAGCTGGGCTGGATCGCCGAGGACGGCCGCCGGGCCAAGAACCACCTCCTCGAGGCGAACCTCCGCCTCGTCGTGTCCCTGGCCAAGCGCTACACCGGCCGCGGCATGCTCTTCCTCGACCTCATCCAGGAGGGCAACCTCGGCCTCATCCGGGCGGTCGAGAAGTTCGACTACACCAAGGGCTTCAAGTTCTCCACCTACGCCACATGGTGGATCCGGCAGGCCATCACTCGCGCGATGGCGGACCAGGCCCGCACGATCCGCATCCCGGTCCACATGGTCGAGGTCATCAACAAGCTCGCCCGTGTCCAGCGCCAGATGCTGCAGGACCTCGGCCGCGAGCCCACCCCGGAAGAGCTGGCCAAAGAGCTGGACATGACGCCCGAGAAGGTCGTCGAGGTGCAGAAGTACGGCCGCGAGCCGATCTCGCTGCACACTCCGCTCGGCGAGGACGGCGACAGTGAGTTCGGCGACCTGATCGAGGACTCCGAGGCGATCGTCCCGGCCGAGGCGGTCTCGTTCACGCTGCTCCAGGAGCAGCTGCACGCCGTGCTCGACACGCTGTCCGAGCGTGAGGCCGGGGTGGTCTCGATGCGCTTCGGGCTCACCGACGGGCAGCCCAAGACCCTCGACGAGATCGGCAAGGTCTACGGCGTCACCCGCGAGCGGATCCGCCAGATCGAGTCCAAGACGATGTC
>DATCVR010000407.1:0-5755 GCA_036566745.1 Jiangellaceae bacterium
CATAGACCTCGGCCGGCGTGACAGCGGCGACAGGGGTGTCGGCAGTGTGGGTTCGGGGGACGGCGTCTCCGCCCGGGGCTCGTTCCTCGCCCCCACGCCCGACCACACCCCAGCCGCCGTCCCCCGAACCCACACTCCCGATGCTCTCTCCCTCGGGACTCACGGTGAGGGCCTGGGCGCGCTTGCCGACGGTGGCGGCCTTGGCGCGTGCCTTGCCGGTGCGCAGCCGCGGGTTGGCGTACTCGTCGATGCCGAAGTTGATCAGTGCCAGCCCGGCGCCGATCACCGCGATGGCCAACCCCGGCGGGACGAACCACCACCACGCCCCGTACAGGAACGCCTGGGCGCTCTGGGCGAAGTACAGCATCGAGCCCCAGCTGGTGGTGGTCAGGCTGCCCAGCCCCAGGAACGACAGCCCGGCCTCGGCGAGGATGCCGGCGATCACCGAGAACAGGAACCCCGACGCGATCAGCGGCAGCTCGTTGGGCATCACCTCGGTGAAGATGATCCGCCAGCGCGACTCGCCGGTGGCCCGGGCGGCCTCGACGAAGTCGCGCCGCCGTAACGACAGAGTCTGTGCGCGCAGGACGCGCGCCGAGCCGGCCCACGAGGTGATCGCGATGACGACTGCCACCGACTCCACGCCGCGACTGGGCAGGTAGCCGGTGAGCACGATCAGCAGCGGCATCCCGGGGATGACCAGGAACACCGCCGTGACCACGTAGAGCACCTCGTCGCTGACGCCACGGAAGTAGCCGCCGATGATGCCGACCAAGATCGCGATGATCTTGGCGACGATCGCCGCCAGCACGCCCACCGCCATCGACACGCGTGCACCGTGCACGAACTGCGAGAAGACGTCCTCGCCGGTCTGGGTCGTTCCCATCCAGTGCTCCGCCGACGGCGGTTGCAGCAGGTCGGGGCCGCTCTGGCCGGGTGGGTACTGCGCGAGCAGCGGCCCGAACGCGGCCAGCAGCACGAAGAACACCACGATGACCAGGCCGGCTCGGACCTTGCCCGATGCCGGGAGGAACCTGCGTCCGCGCATCATGTCCTAGGCCTCCTGCCGGGTACGGGGGTCGAGGAAGACATAGACGACGTCGGCCACCAGGTTGGCGACGATCACCGTCAGCGAGATGACCAGGAACAGGCCCTGCATCAGCGGGAAGTCCTGGTTCTGCACCGCCTGGAAGAGCGTGTAGCCCACCCCGGGGTAGTTGAAGATCACCTCGGTGAGCATCGAGCCGCCCACCACGGCGCCGAGCGAGAGCGCGAAGCTCGTCACGCTCGGCAGGATCGCGTTGCGAGCGGCGTAGCCGACCATGACGGTGCGCTCGGGCAGCCCCTTGGCCTCGGCCATCGTCACGTAGTCCTCGCCGATCACCGTGACCATCATGTTGCGCATCCCGATCACCCAGCCCGCGAAGGACGCCAGGATGATCGTGACCGCCGGCAGCAGCGCGTGGCTGAACACGGACGCGACGAAGTCCGCGTTCCAGCCCGGTTGAAGTCCGGCCGTGTAGGCACCCGACACCGGGAACCACCCGAGGTTGACCGCGAAGACCAGCACCAGGATCAGTGCCATCCAGAAGTACGGGATCGCGTTGAGGAACGTCAGCCCCGGCAGGAAGCCGTCGGTCCAGCTGCCACGCCGCCAGGCGAACAGCACGCCGAGACCGGTGCCCAGCACGAAGCTGATGATCGTCGTGATCCCGATCAGCCCGATCGTCCACGGCATCGCACCGGTGACGATGTCGACCACCGGCACCGGGTAGAAGCTGATCGAGAGCCCGAGATCACCGGTGAACAGCGACGACAGGTACTCGCCGTACTGGGCGAACAGGTTCGTCTCGCTCAGCCCGTAGGCCTCGCGCAGCGCGTCGAGGGCGGCCGGGTCGAGCTGACCCTTGACCCGGTCGACCAGCACGCTGATCGGGTCGCCCGGCATGAGCCGCGGGATCAGGAAGTTCATCGTGATCGCGGCCCAGGCGATGAACAGGTAGAGCGCGAGCTTGCGCACGAGGTACCGCATCAGGCCCCGCCCTTCCCGTCGGGGGCGCCCCAGGCTCCGTGGGGCGCCCCCGAGATTGTGCTGACAGTCACCGATTCACCAGGTCCGGGGCGGGTTCAGCCCGCGGGCCGCAGCTTGCTGATCACGAGCAGGCTGTCCGGGAACTGGTACGGCGCGGGGAGCGCGTACGGGTCGTCCTCGGTGGGCCAGCCCTCCCAGTTCTCGGTGCGGTACTGGAACCAGTTCGGGCTCTGCAACAGCGGGATGACCGGCAGCTCGTCGACCATGATCTGCTCGAGGCCGGCGATGGCCTCCTGACGGGCCTCCTGGTCGCTGGTCGCCGCGTACTCGGCGAGGAACGCGTCGGTCTCGGGGTCGCTCCACCGGTTGTAGTTGGCGATGACGTTCGTGCCGGCCGGCTGCTCGTACTCCGAGCTCATGAACGACTTGTACATGAAGTACGGCGAGGACCCGGCGGTCGCTCCGGTGATCGTCAGGCTGTACGTGCCGGCCGCGCGGGCGTCGACCCACGACTGGAACGACACGCCCTGCGGCTTGACCTCGATGCCCACCTCGGCGAGCTGTTCCTGCAGCAGCTTGCTGATCGACACCCAGTCGACGTAGTCCGACGGGACGGTCAGGTCCCACGACAGCCGCTGGCCGTCCGGGCTGACCCGGATGCCGTCGCTGCCCTTGGCGTAGCCCGCCTGGTCGAGCAGGGCGTTGGCGTCGTCGACGTTGCGCTCGAACTCCGCGTCGGCGTACTCGGGGTCCATGAACGACTCGAACGCCGGCAACGGTAGGCCGGTGGGGTGGGCCGGAGGGGTGTAGCCCTGCATGGCCGTGGTCGAGAGCTGCTCGCGATCCACCGCGAGGCTGATCGCCTGGCGCAGGTCGACGTCGTCGAACGGCTTGGTCTGGTGGTTGACCAGCAGGTTCACCAGGCCCTCGCCGGGATACCAGTAGTGGTTGTGCTCGGGGTCCTTGCTGACGAAGATCTCGTCGATGTTCGCCACGAACCCGCCGGACCAGTCGAACTCGCCGTTCTGCAGCGAGGTGTTGAAGGTCTGGGTGGTCGAGGCCGGGTACCGGACCTCCTCGACCTTGATCTCGTCGGCGTTCCAGTAGGCGTCGTTCTTGACGAACGTGTAGAGCTGGCCGGAGAACTCACCGAGGGTGAACGGGCCGGTCCCGACCGGGTCGGTGTTGAGGAACTCCGTCGGGCTCTCGGTGGAGAAGACGTGCTCGGGCACGGTGATGACGTTGCCGATGGTCGGCTCGAGCGCGAAGACCGGCGTGGCGAACGTGACCTCGACGGTCAGCTCGTCCTTCGCCACCGCCGAGACGATCGGCAGCGCTCCGGTGTTGACGGCCGGCTCGTCGCGCATCATCTCGAAGGTGAACACGACGTCGTCGGCGTCGAACGCCTCGCCGTCGGACCACGTCACGCCCTCGCGCAGCTTCAGCGTCACGACCGTGCCGTCGGCGTTGAACTCCATCGACTCGGCCAGCCACGGCGTGCCCTCGCCGGGGTTCATCGGCGAGTAGGCGATCAGTGGCTCGTAGACCATGCCCTTGATGCCGATGTTGGCCGTGGGCGAGTACGGATTGAAGTTCTCCTGGAAGGAGTTGGCCGAGTTGGCGTGGACCGTCACCGACCGGCTGCCGCCGCCCTCGGGCTGGTCCGTATCGCCGCCACCGCCACAGCCCGTGAGCAGCAACGCTCCCACGGAGAACCCGGCGGCGAGCTTCGCCCTACCGGAAATCGTCATGCTCTTCCTCCTCGTGACACGGCCTGCGACGGGGTTCGCGGGGCCGTTCGACGTGCACAAACGGGTTCGGTCACGGTGCCGTGGTCACCACGTGCCGGTGGTCACGACGTGGCCGGGGGTCACTGGTCGGCCGGCTCGATCTCGGCCTGCAGGACATGAAAGGTGCGGGTGACGGCGAATCCGGCGTCCACGTAGAGGCGGCCGGCCGGGCTGTCGGCGCCCGTCCACAGGAACCACGCGCTGTGTGCGCCCTCGGCACGCATCCGCGCCAGCGTGGTGTGCAGCAGGATCTTGCCGAGTCCGAGACCGCGCTGGGTGGGCGCGACCCCGAACGGTCCGAACCGTTCCATCAGGCCCCGGTAGGCGCCGTAGGTGGCGAATCCGACCACGGTGCGGTCCGGGTCACGGACCACGACCACGCGATCCGGCCGGCCGTGCCGGACGACCGACTCGCGGATGGCCTCGCCCCAGTCCGGTGCGAGGTCGGCAGCGGCGAAGACGATGACCTCGGGCAGGTCGTCCGGCGTGGCCGGAGCGAAGGTGTAGCCCTCGCTCTCGCGCTCGAGCCGGCGTTTCGCCACGGCGTCGGGGGTGCGGTACGTGGCCAGTCCGAGGTCCATGGCCACCGGCCGGTACAGCGTGCGGAAGCCCTGCGCCTCGAGCAGCCGGAGGCCGTCGGGGTAGGCGTCCGCGTCGAGGCCGGGCAGGAAGTACGCCGGCGGGTAGCCGGAGACGTTGACCCATCGGGCGCCGCGCTCGCGCAGGAAGGCCGTGGCGCGGGTGACGAGCTCGGTGCCGATGCCCTGCCGCCGGGTGTCGGGGTGGACGGTCCCGATGGTGATCCAGCCGCCCTCGGGATCCACCGGGATGCCGGCGCCGCCTCGCCCGCGCACCGCGTAGACGAACCCGACCACGCGCGGCTCCGGGACTCCGGTCTCCTCGGCGACGATCAGCCCGTCGCGGTCGAAGTTCGGGTCGAGGAGGACGTTCTCGGTGAACCAGGCCGGAGAGACCGGATCGGCGGGCAGGCCGGCGGCGATCAGCGTCACGATGCGATCGGCGTCGCCGGGGGCGAAGGAGCGGTAGTGCACGTCCGGTCGCATCCCATCTCCTCGACGCGGGTCCGCGTCAGCTCGGTGTCAGTTCCGGTGCCGGACCACCGGCCGTCTCGTCCCCCCGAGCAACCCCACGACACAGCGCCCGGTCATCAACTCGTGCGGATGAACCTAGGCAACGTTTCCGCCGCGCGTCAAGGATTTTCAGATCTCATTCAAGTTTCGTTACTCGGCTACCATCGCCGCGGGACAGCGCGACGGCCCGCTCGGAGCGGGACAGGCACCCGCGCATCGTGAGCTGGGCGGCGTAGAAGTCGATGTAGCGGAATCCGTAGGTCTCGCCCCGCGCGAACGCCTGCCCCGAGATCGCGGCGTGCCAGGTCTCGAAGGCGGCTTCGGAGATCGGGGCATAGGTGTCCGCCCGGAAGCCGCGGTCGTCCTCCCAGTTCTCCGAGTAGAGGAGCCGTCCCACGCCGTGGCGGTCCCCGGCCTCGGACGCCCAGCCGGGCAGCCCGGCCAGGAAGCGGGCTCGCTCGGCGATGGTCGAGGCGTGCTCGTGGTCGGTGTGGATGCTGTGCCGCCAGTGGGCGATCAGGGTGTCCGGGCGGGATTCGCGGATCAGCCGGGCCACCCGGGCGGCCACGTCGTCGGTGGGCTCCAGGAAGCCGTCGGAGATGTCGTCGAAGACGTGGAACTCGGCCCCGATGGCTGCCGCGAACGCCTCGCCCTCGGCGATCTTCTGGGCGCGGTACTCGTCCACGCCGAGCCTCGGGTGTCCGCGCTCGCCCGGCGTCAGGGCGACCAGCACCGCCCGGCCGCCGTCGAGCACGGTCTGGGCCAGCAAGGGTCCGGCCGCGAGGTCCATGTCACCGATGTGACCTCCGACGGCCATGATCGTGCGTGCCACGTCGTGCCAA
>DATCVR010000408.1:0-15680 GCA_036566745.1 Jiangellaceae bacterium
TCGGTGGTCGGGGTCGTGCAGATGCTCTGCCGACCACCGCCACCGCCACCGCCCAACGTCACCCTTCCCGCATCGGCACCCGTACGCCGCGCTCGTCGGCGACCTCGACGGCCCGGTCGTAGCCGGCGTCGACGTGGCGGATCACGCCCATGCCGGGGTCGTTCGTGAGCACGCGGGCGAGCTTCTCGCCGGCGAGCGGCGTCCCATCGGCCACGCACACCTGTCCGGCGTGGATCGAGCGGCCCATGCCCACACCGCCGCCGTGGTGGATCGACACCCAGGTGGCGCCGGAAGCGGTGTTGACCAGCGCGTTGAGCAGGGGCCAGTCGGCGATCGCGTCGGAGCCGTCCAGCATCGCCTCGGTCTCGCGGTACGGCGAGGCGACCGACCCCGAGTCGAGATGGTCGCGGCCGATGACCACCGGCGCCGACAGCTCACCCGAGGCCACCATGTCGTTGAAGCGCTCGCCGGCGCGGTCCCGCTCGCCGTACCCGAGCCAGCAGATCCGGGCCGGCAGCCCCTGGAACTGCACCTTCTCCCCCGCGAGCCGGATCCACCGGGCCAGCGGTTCGTTGTCGGGGAACAGCTCGAGGATCGCGCGGTCGGTGGCGGCGATGTCGGCCGGGTCGCCGGAGAGCGCGGCCCAGCGGAACGGCCCCTTGCCCTCGCAGAACAGCGGCCGGATGTAGGCGGGGACGAACCCTGGAATGTCGAATGCACGCTGCAGGCCGGCCGTCGTCGCCTCGCCCCGGATCGAGTTGCCGTAGTCGAACACCTCGGCCCCGGCGTCGAGGAACCCGACCATGGCCTCGACGTGCGCCGCCATCGACGCCCGCGCCCGCTCGGTGAACCCGGCCGGGTCCTTGCGACGCTCGGCGTCCCAGTCGTCGAAGGCGATCCCGAGAGGAAGGTAGGCCAGCGGGTCGTGGGCCGAGGTCTGGTCGGTGACCACGTCGATCTCGGCGCCGCGGGCCAGCACGTCGGGGACGATCTCGGCGGCGTTGCCGAGGACGCCGATCGAGAGCGGCCGCCGTGCGTCGCGCGCCTCGTAGGCCTGCCGGAGCGCATCGTCGACCGAGACCGCCTCGACGTCGAGGTAGCGGTGCTCGATGCGGCGGGCGATGCGGGACGGGTCGCACTCGACGACGATCGCGACGCCGCCGTTCATCGTCACCGCCAGCGGCTGGGCACCGCCCATGCCGCCGAGGCCGGCCGTCAGGGTGATCGTCCCGGCCAGGCTGCCGCCGAAGCGCTTGGCCGCCACCGCGGCGAACGTCTCGTAGGTGCCCTGCAGGATGCCCTGAGTGCCGATGTAGATCCACGAGCCGGCGGTCATCTGGCCGTACATGGTCAGCCCGAGCGCCTCGAGGCGGCGGAACTCCTCCCACGTGGCCCAGTCGCCCACGAGGTTGGAATTGGCGATCAGCACCCGGGGCGCCCAATCGTGCGTACGCATGACACCCACCGGGCGACCCGACTGCACCAGCATTGTCTCGTCGTCGCGCAGCGTGGTGAGGGTGCGGACCAGGGCGTCGAAGGAGTTCCAGTCACGCGCGGCCCGCCCGGTACCCCCGTAGACGACCAGCTCGTCCGGGTGTTCGGCCACCTCGGGGTCGAGGTTGTTCTGCAGCATCCGCAGCGCCGCTTCCTGGGGCCAGGCCCGGGCGGTCAGCATGGTCCCCCGCGGCGCGCGGACGGGTCGTGGTCCAGCCATGACGGCGACTCCTCATCGAGTGGTCGTGCGGACGACGGTGGATCGAACGGTGGCGCTCATTCCAGCATCCGCCACCTAACGTAGGCCCCATGCTGATCGGCCTTCACGTCATGGACTTCACCTGGCCCGGCGGCCCGCCCGCCATCGCGTCGACGCTCGGCGGCGTCCTCGAGTCGGCGGAGGAGGTCGGCATCCACAGCTTCTGGCCCATGGACCACTTCTTCCAGATGCGTGGCCTCGGCGGTCCCGACCAGCCGATGCCGGAGGTGTACGCCACGCTCGCCTGGGCCGCGGGCCGCACCCGCACCCTCCAGCTCGGAGCGCTGGTCACGGGCGTCCACTACCGCCATCCAGGCCTCCTGATGAAGGCCGTCACCACCCTCGACGTGCTCTCCGGCGGCCGCGCCTGGCTCGGCATCGGGGCGGGGTGGTACGAGCAGGAGTCGGTGGGGCTCGGCGTGCCGATGCCGCCGGTGGCCGAGCGGTTCGAACGGCTCGAGGAGACGCTGTCGATCGCCCACCGGATGTTCGCCGGCGACACGAGCCCCATCGACGGCGCCCACTACCAACTGGCTCATCCGCTGAACAACCCCGCACCGCTGCGGCGACCGCCGATCCTGGTGGGCGGCATGGGCGAGCGCAAGACGCTGCGCCTCGTGGCGCAGTACGCCGACGCGTGCAACCTGTTCGAGGGGCCCAGCACCGCGCACAAGTTCGACGTGCTGCGGGCACATTGCGCCGACGTGGGGCGTGACTACGACGACATCGTCAAGACCACCTACGGCCGGCTCGGCGAGCGCGACCTGCCCCAGGTGATCGACCGCCTGGGTGCGCTCGCGGACCTCGGCGTCGACCTCGCGATCCTCGACCTCCGCGATCCGCACGAGGCGGGCATCTTCGACTTCTACGGAGAGGTCGTCCGAGCGGTCGAGCCGTTCGGGCGTCCCACTCCTTCGGTGCTCGCCCCGGCGGCGGCCTGAACGGCGCCACTCTGACCGGCGTCGCACGTCAGGCCAGTGGACCGACGGCCGACTCGGCAGCGGCGACGACGGAACCGGCCCGCACCAGCGCGAGGACCGACTCGATCTCCGGGGCCAGGTGGCGGTCGGGTCCCGGGCCGTCGACCACGCCGCGCACCAGGTCACGCACGGCGCCGGTCCCGGCAGCGGGGATCAGCGGAGCGCGCAGGTCGAGCGCCCGGGCGGCCGTGAGCACCTCGACCGCGAGCACCCGCGACAGGCCGTCGAGTGCCCGCCGCAGTTTGCGGGCCGCGCTCCAGCCCATCGAGACGTGGTCCTCCTGCATCGCGCTCGACGGGATGGAGTCGACGGACGCGGGTACCGCCAGGCGCTTCAGCTCCGACACGATCGCGGCCTGGGTGTACTGGGCGATCATGTGCCCGGAGTCGACACCGGGGTCGTGGGCGAGGAACGCCGGCAGTCCACCGCTGCGCGCGACGTCGAGGAACCGGTCGGTGCGGCGCTCGCTGATACTCGCCAGGTCGGCCACGGCGATCGCCAGGAAGTCGAGGACGTACGCGACCGGGGCGCCGTGGAAGTTGCCGTTGGACTCCACCCGTCCGTCGGGCGTGGCCACCGGGTTGTCGATCGTCGCGGCGAGCTCGCGGGCGGCGACGAGCTCGGCGTGGTCCAGCGTGTCGCGCACCGCGCCGTGTACCTGGGGTGCGCAGCGCAGCGAGTAGGCGTCCTGCACGCGCGTGCAGTCCGGCCCCCGGTGGCTTGCGACGACGCCGGAGCCATCCAGCAGCGACCGCAGGTTCGCCGCCGAGCGCGCCTGCCCCGGATGCGGGCGCATCGCCTGGAGGTCGTCGGCGAACACCCGATCGGTGCCGAGCAGCGCCTCGACACTCATCGCCGCCGCGACGTCGGCCACGCGGACCAGGCCGTGCAGGTCGTGCGCGGCCAGCACCAGCATCCCGAGCATCCCGTCGGTGCCGTTGACCAGCGCCAGGCCCTCCTTCTCGGCCAGCTCCACGGCGTCGATACCGGCGGCGGCGAGCGCCGTGGCCGCGGGCATGAGCTCGCCCTGCGCGTCGCGGACCTCACCCTCCCCCATCAGCGCCAGGGCACAGTGGGCGAGCGGCGCCAGGTCGCCGGAGCATCCGAGGCTGCCGTACTCGTGGACCACCGGCGTGATGCCGGAGTCGAGCATGCGCGCGTAGGCCCGGGCCGTCTCGAGTCGCACGCCGGTCCGGCCGGTGGCCAGCGTCGACAGCCGCAGCAGCATCAGTGCCCGGACGACCTCGCGCTCGACCTCGGCACCGGATCCGGCGGCGTGACTGCGGATCAGGCTGCGCTGGAGCTGGGCTCGCGACGCCGCCGGGATGTGCCGGGTGGCCAGCGCGCCGAAGCCGGTGGAGACGCCGTAGTACGGCACGTCCGCGGAGGCGAGCTGCTCGATCACCTCGCGGCTGTGGCTGATGGCGGTCGCGGCATCAGCGGCGATCGTTACGCCGGCACCGTGGCGGGCCACCGCCACGACGTCCTCGACGCTCACCGGCGCGACACCGACGGACACGGAGCGGACGGCATTGTCCGCATGACGGAGACTCATACCGGCCATTGTGCCGCCGAGCGGACATCCGTCGGCCGGATCCTGCGCCGGACAGCGCGACAGCCGGCCGTTCGGTCGATCGGTGGCTCGATCAGAAGAGGTGCTCGTGGCGGGCGTAGTGGGCGAGCGCGTCCTCGCGACGCCCCACGCCGTAGACCCGGATCAGCTCGGCGAGGCCCGGGTGGCCGGCGCCGATCGTGTTCGCGACCTCCTCGAGTTCCTGCCCCGAGGCGACGGCGCGGAACAGGCTGCGCACGGCCGACACGACCTCCGCCGCCTCGTCCTTCGGCTCGGCCGGAACGGCGTCCACCGATGTGCGGGTGAGGACGCCGCTGAACGCCCGGACTTCGTCGAGCCGACGTGCGACCTCGTCGGCGGCGACCCGACCAGCGGCGACGTCGTCGGCAAGGGACGAGATGGCGTGAATGCGCTGGATGACGGCGGGATTGCCGATCTTGACCCGTTGTGCACTCATGAGCTGCGACAGCATCGGCGCGGACACCCCGATCGTGGCCGCCAGCTGCGCCTGGGTCAGCCCGAACGCCGCGTTCAGCCGCCGGAACAGCGGGCCCAGAGCCTCGCCGTACAGCTCCGCCTGAGCCTCGCGATTGCGCTCGAGTTGTTCGACGTCCATACCTACAGCCCCCAAGGAGATTTGCATCAGCGAAGTCGTGACGATCGTACGCGAGCACCCCTGCACGGGCTAGACCAGCACGACGTCCGTAGAATCCGCCCGTGCCGACCCTTGACTTTGCAGTTGCAAAGCCATAGCTTCGCAACTGCAAAGACCACACGACACGGAAGGACGGCCGACGATGACGTTCTCGCGACCCATTCTGGCCTCTCTCGCGGCGCTGCTGTTCGGCATCGTCGCCACCGCGAGTGGCGCCCAGGCCCACATCGCCCAGAACACCCAGCCGAGCGAGGGCAGCGGCCGCCTGGTGCTCGTCCTCGACTCGTCGGGCTCCATGGAGGAACCGGACGCCTCGGGCCAGACCAAGATCGAGGCAGCCCGCACCGCCCTCAACGGTGTGGTCGACGACATCCCGGCCGGCGCGGAGGTCGGCCTCCGGGTCTTCGGCGCCACGGTCTTCTCCCGTGACGACGCAGGGGCGTGCGAGGACTCGCAGCTGGTCGTCCCGGTGGGTGCTGCCGACAAGGACGCGCTGAAGTCGGCGATCGCCGAGTACAAGCCCTACGGCGAGACTCCCATCGCCCACGCCCTGCAGGAGGCCGCCAAGGACCTCGGCAACGAAGGGCCACGCAGCATCCTCCTCGTCTCGGACGGCGAGGCCACCTGCGAGCCCGACCCGTGCGTGGTCGCTGAGCAGCTGGCCGCCGAGGGCATCGACCTCGAGATCGACGTCGTGGGCCTCCATGTCGACGACGCGGCGCGCGCCCAGCTGTCGTGCATCGCCGACAAGGGCAACGGCACCTACTACGACGTGGGCGACGCCGACGAGTTCGCGGCCAGCCTCGACGAGGTCGCCTCCCGCGCACTCCAGGCGTTCGAGGTCAACGGCACGCCGATCGAGGGAACCCCGAAGTACGACGGCGCGCCCGAGATGGAGACCGGCGGGCAGTACGTCGACACCATCCCCGCGCACGGCGCCCAGAAGTTCTACATGATCAAGCGGACCACGCCCTCGTCCAACGTCATCGTGGGGGTCTCGGGACAGCCCGAGCTCGACAGCACCATCGGTGAGCTCGCCATGCACCTGCAGACCGCCGACGGCGAGGAGTGCAACACGAACTACGCCCGCGCCCTCGACTCGAGCTCGTACTCGCTCGTGGCCGGCTCGGTCTCGACGCTGACGCAGTACACCCTCGAACCCGACGACCAGTGCACCACCGCCGAGGAACTGCAGCTGGTCGTCGAGCAGAGCGCCGACAACGACATCGCGGGCACACCGATCCAGTTCAAGGTGTGGGAGTACGGCGCCGTGGACGGTTACGACGCGCTCCCCGAGGAGGAGCCCTACGACAAGGTCGCCTGGGACGAGGTGACCATGGACCGCAACAACCCCACGCCGCTCACCGCCGGCTCGTCGTTCGACACCGCGCCCGAGGTCGAGGCAGGTGCCACCTACACCGACACGATCGTGCCGGGCGAGATGCGCATCTTCAAGATCAACGCCGAGTGGGGCCAGCGTATCCAGGCACAGGTCGCCACCGACCCCACCAGCGGCGAGCTCAGCGACCTGACCGACGCGGCGGCGACCCTCGGCATCCGCCTTTACGGTCCCTCCGGCGGCGACGCCAGCAACGTCATCGCGGGCGACGTCATGAGCCAGTCCAACCTCAACTTCGAGACCGGCGCGATGGCCCGGATCGGCACCCAGGAGATCCGTTACCGCAACTTCGAGAGCGTCCACGAGTTCAGCAACGCGGCGGCGATCCCGGGCGAGTACTACATCGGCGTCGCGCTCTCGGCGGACCAGGACGACGATGCCTACGAGATCCCGTTCACGCTGACGACCAGCCTCGTCGGCGAGGCCGGCACCGGGGAGCCGACGTTCGCCGAGGTCAAGCTCCCCGACGCCGACCAGCAGGGGGACGGGAACGACGACGGGAACGCCGATGAGAACGGCGGCTCCGGCGACGAGAACGCACCCGAGGACGACTCGACCGAGCAGGTCGCGAACGAGTCGGACGCCGGGCCCATCTCACCCACCACGATCGCCATCGGCATCGGCGGCCTGGCGCTGCTGCTCGGCGGCGGGTACGGCGTGTACCGCTTCACCCGCTCGTAGGTCAGAGCACCCGCAGGACAGCTGCGACGAGTAGCGCGCACCCGGCCGCGGTGGCCACGATCGAGACGATCAGTGGCCGCCGCGACCGGGTGCGTCGTGGTTGCGGCGTGGTCGTCTCCGGCTCGGAGACCATGGACGGCACGGTTGCCTCAGCGGGCTCCGTCACCTCGGCGGGCGCATCCGCTTCGGCAGGCGCGGCCGACTCGGGTGACCCGGCCGACTCGGGTGACGCGGCAGGCTCGGGCGAGTCGGCCGGCAGCGGGCCGAGCTGATCGAAGATCTCGATCTCGTGCTCGCCGGCCGAAGGGACGACACCGGGCGGCGGCACGAGTCCCGTCCGGGCCAGCAGGGCTCGCGCACTGGGCGCCGACGCGGGGCGGCCCGCCGGATCGGCCGCGGTCAGGACGGCGATCACCCCGGTCAGGGGCGAGTCCGGGTCGAGGCTCGCCATCACGTCGCCGCGTCCGGCGTCCTTGGGAGGCCGCATGCCCGTCAGCATCTCGACCCCGGTCATCCCCACGGAGTAGAGGTCCTGCCGAGGATCCGGGTCCGCGCCGAGCAGGGCCTCCGGCGCGAGGTAGCCCGGGGTCCCGAGCACCACGTCGGTGTGGGTGAGCCGTGGATGGTCGACCACGGCGGCGATGCCAAAGTCGGAGAGCCGCAGGTGGGGGCGTCCGGTTCCGGTGCTCTCGAGCAGCAAGTTGGCCGGCTTGACGTCGCGGTGGACCAGGCCGGCATCGTGGATGGCCGCCAGAGCGTCGAGCAGCTGGTCGAGCAGCAGGGCGACCCACGTCGGGGGCAACGGCCCGTAGTCGCCGATCAGGGTGGCCACCGATCCGCCGCCGACCAGGGGCATCGTGAACAGCACGCGGTCGTCTTCACCCGCCCAGCCGAGCGGCATGACGACGTGGGCGTGGTCGACCCGGAACGACTGCTCACGCACGAACCTCAGCAGCGACGTGGCGTCGACCTGCCGGAGCACCTTGGCGGCGACGTGGCTCTCGGTGCGGCGGTCCCAGGCACGCCAGACGACGCCCACGCCGCCCTCGCCGAGAGGGTCGATGAGCTCATATCGCCCGGCAAATACCTCACCCACCGCGCACATGCTAGGTGGTCGGGACGCCGCGCCTCACCGTCGGTCGCTCTGCCGGACGCAGCCGAACCCTCAGGTCCGGCGGCCGATCACCTGGGCGTAGACCACCTGCCAGCCCACGACCGCCACGAGAATCCAGACGATGGCCACCACCGGAACCGACGGCGAGAACACCGCCAGCGCGGCCGTCACGACCACCGAAGGCACCCCCAGCCGAGCACCCATCGCCGCGGCGCGCCCTCCAGCATCGCCGCGATCGTGGTGGCCGCGAAGTACCCGGCCAGCCCGCCGCACAGCAGCGCACCCGTGCTCGCCGTCGTCGTCGCATCGGGGTGCTCGACGAACGAGATGCCGAGCTCGGCCCAGGTCGGATCGTGGAGCCGATGGGAGACCTGAGCGACGGCCACGACGACCAGATCGAAGAACAGCTCGAGCCAGCTGGCGTGTCGTGTGGGTGGCGCGTCAGACGCGGGCGTCGACGACGGTTCGCTCACGACTCCCCACTATCCGAATGCGCAGCTCTCCGGTCAGGCACGTCGGCGGCATCGATCACTGTGTCGCGGCGTGCGCCGAACACGCTCCCGAACAGCGGCCTCGCCTGAGATAGCGTCGCCTCATGGCCGCTCTCGACACCTCGCCCCACCAGCCGCCGGTCGCCAAGCGCGTGCCGACCACCCGGAGCGTCCACGGCGACGACGTGGTCGACGAGTACGCGTGGCTCATCGACCGCGACGACCCGGACACCCTCGCCTACCTGGAAGCCGAGAACGCCTATGCCGCGGCGGCCACCCAGCACACCGCGGCGCTCCAGGGCGAGATCTTCGACGAGATCAAGCGGCGCACGCTCGAGACCGACCTCTCGGTCCCCAGCCGTGAAGGCGAGTGGTGGTACTACACCCGCACGGTCGAGGGCAGCCAGTACCCGATCCACTGCCGCTCGCGCACCGAACCGTCGTTGCCGGACGACCCGACGCGGCCGATCGACTCGCCGGCCGACGAGCAGGTGCTGGTCGACCAGAACGAGCTCGCGGGCGAGTCGCCGTACTTCGGCCTGGGCGCGTTCGACGTGAGCCCGGACGGGCGGTTGCTCGCCTTCTCGACGGACTACGACGGCGGCGAGAAGTACACGCTGCGGTTCAAGGACCTCGAACGCGACGTGATGCTGCCCGACGAGGTACCGGGCACGTACTACAGCACCGCGTGGTCGGCCGACGGGTCCACGTTCTTCTACACGACGGTCGACGCCGCGATGCGTCCGTACCGGGTGTGGCGCCACGTCCTGGGCACGCCGGCCGAGGACGACGTGATCGTCCACGAGGAGACCGACGAGCGCTTCTTCGCCGGCGTGGGGCTCACCCGCAGCCGCGCGTTCCTCGTCGTCCACGTCAGCAGCCAGGTCACCAGTGAGGCACGCATCCTGGCCTCGGACGACCCGGGCGGCGAGTTCGTCGTGGTCGAGCCGCGCCGGCAGGGCGTCGAGTACTCCGTCGACCACAGCGGCCGCTACCTCTACGTCGTCCACAACGACGGCGCCGAGAACTTCGAGCTGGCCAAGACGCCCGTCGACGCCCCCGGACGCGAGCATTGGCAGCCCGTGCTCGAACACCGCGCCGATACCCGCATCACCGGCGTCGACGCGTTCGCCGGACACCTCGTCGTCTCGCTGCGCCACGCGGGCAGCACCGGCCTGCACGTCGTTCCGCTGGCCGACGGCGAGCCCGCGCCCGGCCACGACATCCAATTCGCCGAGGAGGTGCGCACGGTCGGCCCGGGCGGCAACCCCGAGTTCGACACCGCGACATTCCGGCTGGGCTACACCTCGCTCGTCGTTCCCAGCTCGGTCTACGACTACGACGTCCCCACCCGCGAGCTGCGCCTGCGCAAGCGCCAGCCGGTCCTCGACGGGTTCGACCCCGGCTCGTACGAGTCGATGCGCGAGTGGGCCACGGCGCCCGATGGCACCCGGGTGCCGATCTCCGTGGTCAGGCGCCGCGACACGCCGGCCGACGGCAGCGCTCCCTGCCTGCTGTACGGGTACGGCTCCTACGAGGCGTCGATGGACCCGTGGTTCTCGATCGCCCGGCTGTCCCTGCTGGATCGCGGCTTCGTCTTCGCGATCGCGCATATCCGCGGCGGCGGCGAGATGGGCCGGCGCTGGTACGAAGACGGGAAGCTGCTGGCCAAGCGGAACACCTTCACCGACTTCGTGGCCTGCGCGGAGCAGGTCGTGGAGGCCCGGCTGACATCGGCCGACCGGTTGGTGGGACGCGGCGGGAGCGCCGGCGGGCTGCTGATCGGCGCGGTGGCGAACCTGGCGCCCGACGCGTTCACCGCCCTGGTCGGCGAGGTGCCGTTCGTGGACGCGCTGAACACGATCTTGGACCCGACGCTGCCGCTGACGGTCATCGAGTGGGAGGAGTGGGGCAACCCGGTCGATTCCGCCGAGGTGTACGAGTACATGAAGTCATACACCCCCTACGAGAACGTCCAGGCCCGGGCGTACCCGGCGATCCTGGCCACGGCCGGACTCAACGACCCCCGGGTCGGATACCACGAACCGGCCAAATGGGTGGCCCGCCTGCGGGCGACCGCCACGGGTGATCGGCCGCTGTTGTTGAAGACCGAGATGGGCGCCGGCCACGGAGGCCCGTCGGGGCGCTACGACGCCTGGCGGGACGAGGCGTTCGTGCTGGCGTTCGTGGTCGATGCCGTCGCGGACTGATCGTTCGACCGTTCTTGCCGCCAGTCGCGTCGAAGGTCTTGCGGATATCCCCCGATTCGGGAAGATGTAGCACGCACGTTCGACACTCGCGCCACCTACCTCATATGGAGATACTCGTGTCCCCGTCTTTCGATCCGCGCAGCCTTCCGCTGTATCGCCAACTCGCCCTCGGCGGCAGCCTCGTCCTGTTCATCGTGCTCTTCCTGCCCTGGGTCAGCATTTCCGGTCCCGACGAGTTCCACGAGTTCATGGACAGTGTCGGTGAGAGCACGTCCACGAACGGGTGGGACGGCGTCGGCGTTCTGGCCGGTGTGCTCGCCATCCTCCTCCTCGGCTGGGAAGCTGTTCGTCTGGCGGGCAAGGCGCCGGAGTTCGGCGTCAAGCACGACCTCGTCACCGCGGGACTCGCGGGCCTCACCGCCCTGTTCGGGCTGATCCAGGTCATCCGGGCCGCGACGTCGGACGCCGGGATCGAGGGCCTGGGTTTGCTGGGCGGGGACATCTCGGTCGGTCCTGGCTTCGGAACGTGGCTCGGCCTGCTGTGCGTGATCGTCCTGGCCGCCGCGGCGGTGCTGGCGTTCCGTGCCGGCGGCGGCGAGGACGTCCTGCGACAGGCGCAGAGCCAGCTTCGCGGCGACGCGTCGGCACAGCCCGCTTCTTCCTCGCCTTCCGGGGACGCTGCTGCTCCGGCCGCGGCGGGTGCGGCGGGTGCGCCCGAGCCTCCCGTCGCCTCGCCCGCACCGGAGTCGGCGCCTACGGCCGGAGATGGCGCAGGGGGCGTCCCGCCGGTTCCGCCCACCAGCGTCGAGCCGAACTCCGGCGCCGTCGCTGACGCTCCGTCGACCGAGCGTCCTCACGACCCGCCGCCCTCGGCCTGACGTTCACCACGACCGGCCCGAAGGCACCCGCAGGAGGCCCGAGTGTCCCGTTCGCTCAACCTGAGATCGCTTCCCCGTCACCGCCTGCTCGCCATCGGCGCGGCCGCTCTACTCTTCCTCAGCCTCTACCTGCCGTGGTTCGGCGTTGAAGTCGAATGGTCGGATCAATACAGAGAGGCATTCTCCAACCTTCCCGACTCGGAGTCGTCAAATGGCTGGTCAGGCGTCGGGGCATTAGCGGGAACCACGGCTGCCGCCCTCGTAGCATGGGAAGTTCTTCGAGTTCTGAAGAAGGCACCAAGGCCTGGCCGAATTATCGAGTCCATTACCGCCCTCCTTGCAATCGTTGCAGCGACCCTAGGAATTATCCAGGTCGTAAACGCTTTCGGATACGGCGGAGAGATCCTGGATAGTGACGCCGGTAATGAATTCAGTGCTGGAGCGTCCTATGGGGCATGGCTGGGTTTGATTGCTGCTCTTATGCTGGGGTATGCCGCGTACTTGTCGTTCAAGGCGAGTGGCGGCGAGGCTCTCATCGAGCGAACGAAGAAGTTGTTCAACGGGAATCCCGCACCCCAGGCGGAAGGGGCCACGGCCCCCCCGCCGCCCCCGCCCGCCCCTCGTGGCGGCCTGACCACGCCCAACCCCACGCCCGCCCTTCCGCCGGTGCCACCGCCACCGCCGCTACCGCCACCGGTCGTGACCACGACGGACGAGCCGGACGAGGACGAGCAGGTCGATGACCGGCCGCACAATGCCTGAACTGCGCTGATGCGGTCAGGTCACGCGGCGGGCCCAGGCCGGACGCTCGACTCAGAGCAGCCGGGCCCGCCGCGCCACGGCCTTCACGGACAGGCGATACGCGACGCGCGCTGACCATGCGGACCATCGTTCGAGCAGCCGGGCAACCGCTTCGAGCCTGGCGGCCCGCCGCATGGCCAGCGTCGTCGCGGCGTCCCGAGCCTCCTGCTGGAGTTCCTCGGCCCGACGGTCGTGAATGAGTCTGTCGTAGTTCGGCTGAATGGACATGGCATGTCTCCTCGTCGGTCTGACAAACTCTCACTCGGCGCGAGCAATGGTGACCGAGCCGCTGATCGACTGGGCCGATACAAGGACTTTGCGGTCCGCCTCTGCCGGCGCGTCCGACGAGTCGAGCTGTGAATGCACCCCGCCGGACACGGACGTCACGTCGAGCCGCGCCGCGGTCCCCACCGGAATTCCCACCGACACGTCCCCGGACGCGGACTTCACCGTGAGTTCGCCTTCGCTGGCCACCCGAACGGCGATATCGCCCGAGGCCGTCTTGATCTCGACTCGGCCGGCAATGCCACCGATCGCGATGTCGCCAGACGCCGAGCTGACTCGACCACCGGTCAGCGTTGCGTCTACGCCGATGTCGCCGGAGGCCGCGTCGAGAACGACTTCGCCGACGGGCTCCTCGACCCGGATGTCGCCGGAGCCGCTCTTCGCGCCGATCGTCTTCGTGCGCCCGAGCCGCACGTCGCCGCTTCCGGTACGCACGCGCACGTCGGCGCAGTGGTCGACGCCGATGTCGCCGGATCCGGTCTTGAGGACGACGGCACCGAGCTCCCCCTCGAGTCGCAGGTCGGCGGATCCCGACTCGGCATCGACGCTCGAACCCATCGGCACCGTCACCTCGATGTCGATCGCCGGCGTGCTGTGCGCGGACAACCAGGCGTGATCTCGAGGGACATCTATGCGGACGGCATTGCCTCGGACGTCGACCGTGGTTCGGGCGATCATTTCGAGCGCTTCCTCGTCGCCGGGCCTGGACGGTCGGAGATCGACGACGATCTCGGTGACGTCCGCGGCAACGACCGTCAGGTCGCCTGCGGTGTGTCGCACCGACAGCCGGACCGGGCCGGCGACAGGAAACGTCTGGGGGTACATGGACGAGCTCATGAGCACTCCTTGGGAGGTGAGGGTCTCAGCGGACCCAGCCGGAGATGCGTCGCCCCGGCCCGAACGGCATGGACGACGACGGTTCGGGACCGTCGAGGGTCTGGGTGATCGCGCGGATCAGCCAGGCGTTCACCGACATTCCCGCAGCAGCCGCTTCGGCTTCGACGCGGTTCTTCAACGTCTCGGGCAGGCGCAGCGACACACGCGACGTGCCCTCGTCGGCCTCGCTGGGAGGCGACGGCGGACGCGGCGGAGCCGGCGGGACGGGTGGAGCGGGAGGCGCCATGGAACGGTCGTCCGTGGCGACCAGCTCAGGGGTTCCACCGCGCAGGCGGACGTCGACGACCACCCCGTCGAGCTGCGTGGTCACCTCCGCCGCAGCCTCACCCAGAGCCTCGAGCAACGTCAGCCGAAGCGACGGCTCGACGGCGTACGACAGCCGATCCGCCGCGTCGCGGACATCGTCGGAGGCCGCCCGGCCCGCTGCGGACAGCGCCCCCCGCAACGCTTCGACATAGTGATTCAGGTCCATGACGCCATGGTGGCGTCATTATGGCGTCACGTCAAGCGTCATCGTGACGTCAGATGGTGGCAACTGTCGGAGCAGGGAGCGCACCCCACGAGGATTCCGCCTGCTCCACGAGGCCTGCATGCCTGGTGAAGCAGGCGGTTACCTGCTGAACGTGATCATTCGGACGGCGAGCCGCGGCGCACACCCGCCAGCAGCAGCTGGGCGACGTCGAGCACCTCGACGCCTTCGCCCTGCCCGCCTGCCTGGGCCTCGGTCAGGCCGTCGGAGAGCATCACCCGGCAGAACGGGCATCCGACGGCGATAGCCTCGGCGCCCGTGGCCAGCGCCTCCTCGGTGCGCTCGGTGTTGATCCGCTTGCCGATGCGCTCTTCCATCCACATCCGCGCTCCGCCCGCGCCACAGCAGAACGAGGTCGAGCCGCTGCGCGGCATCTCCCGCAGCTCGACGCCGGGCAGCGCTCCGACGAGCTCGCGCGGCGGCTCGTAGACCTGGTTGTGGCGGCCGAGGTAGCAGGGGTCGTGGTAGGTGACCGGGCGTCCCGCCACCTCGCCCGAGGCGGCCGACACCGGCGTCAACCTGCCCTCGCGGACCAGCTTGTTGAGCAGCTGCGTGTGGTGGACGACCTCGAGCTTCAGCCCGAGCTGCTCGTACTCGTTCTTCAGGGTGTTGAAGCAGTGGGCGCACGACGCGACCACGCGGACCACCTTCGACTCGCGCAGGACCTCGACGTTCTGCATCGCGAGCTGCTGGAAGAGGAACTCGTTGCCCGATCGGCGGGCCGGGTCGCCGGTGCACGTCTCACCGTCGCCGAGTACCGCGAACGACACTCCCGCGGTGTGCAGGAGCTCGGCGACCGCCTGGGTGGTCTTCTTGGCGCGGTCCTCGAAGGCACCCGCGCAGCCGACCCAGAACAGCCAGTCGACCTCGTCGAGCGACTCGATGTCGACGCCGACGACCTTGACGTCGAACGGGAGGTCCTTCGCCCAGTCCATCCGCTTCGAGGCGTTGACGCCCCACGGGTTGCCCGACTTCTCGAGGTTCTTGAACAGCCCGTTCAGCTCGTTCGGGAACTCGGTCTCGATCAAGGTCTGGTAGCGCCGCAGGTCGAGGATGTGGTCGACGTGCTCGATGTCGACCGGGCACTGCTCGACGCACGCACCGCACATGGTGCACGACCACAGCACGTCGGGATCGATGACGGCGCCGCCGGTGGGCTGCGACGGATCGCCCTCGGTGGGGCCGACCAACGCCCGCTCGGCCTCCGCGAGGGCTGCTGCCGGCAGGCCCGCGAGCAGGTCGTGGCTGCCGCGCTCCTCGCCCATGAGGTCCTTGCCGCCGCCGGCCAGGAGATAGGGCGCCTTGGCGTAGGCGTGGTCGCGCAGCTGGGTGATGAGGAGCTTGGGCGACAACGGCTTCTCGGTGTTCCAGGCCGGACACTGCGACTGGCAGCGCCCGCACTCGGTACAGGTGGAGAAGTCGAGGAAGCCCTTC
>DATCVR010000409.1:0-13956 GCA_036566745.1 Jiangellaceae bacterium
TCGCGGCGGTCGCGCCCGCGGTCGCCGCTCAGCTCGCGGCTGTCGTACTGCCAGCGCCCGAGCGCCTGGGTGTACTCGTCGCGCTGGGAGAACCACGGCTTGAGCTGGCCGATCCGCTGGCGCCAGCCCGAGATGGACGCCTTGGGGACGACCGCCGGGCACATGACCTGGACCCGCCCCAGCTCGCGCGAGCCCCGGGCATAGCGCCCCGCGATGCCGAGCGCGGTGACCTCGAAGCCCCACTGTGACACGGTCTGGGCGTACTTGAGCACCCGCGAGTCGATGACGATGTCGTTGCCGGCGACCATGACGACCTTGGGCCCGACCCACTCGGGCTTCCAGTCGGCCGGCACGTCGCTGCCGCCGGTGAGGAAGGCCTCGAGCACGCCCGCGGAGTAGCGGCCGTCGTGGACCGCGGTCACGAACCGGGTGCCTTCGGTGGCGGCGGCCCGGGCGTGGTCACGGTCGGCGATCAGGCCCCGCACGACCTCCTCGAGCGAGTCCGGGGTGACCTCGACGATCGGCAGCTCGACGCCGGCCTCGTCGACGATGCGCTGACGGACGTGGTCGGCGACGTGGCCGAGCACGATCCGCCCCGCGGCCATCGCCTCGCAGGCGGCCACGCCGTAGCTGCCCACGCGGACCTGGTCGACGACCATGTCGGCGTCCTTGTAGACCGCCGGCATGTCGGCGGGGGCGACGCCCTCGACCCGGCGGTACTCGATGACGCCTTCCTCGGCCATCCGCCGGAGGATCGGGTCGATGAGGTCGGAGCCCTTGATCTTCGACTTGCTCGGTGCGTGGGCGACGATGGGCCGCTCACGCTCCATGACCGGGGCGTCGCTGCGCCAGTGGTCGATGTCGACCACGACCGGGCACCAACGCGCGTTGGGCACGAAGTCGAGGAGGTCGGGGGTGGAGACGAACACATGGCCCGGGAAGCTCGTGAACAGGTCGACCGAGCGCCGGGCGGTCTTCTCGAGGATGTTCACCGTGCGGTCGTCGAGGTCGGGGAAGGGTGACCATTCCTCGATCTCGACGTGCAGGCTCGGGATGCGCGCCTCGGAGCCGTGGGCGATCAGCGCGACCTCGACACCGGCCTTGAGCAGCACCGGGATGTCGTGGGAGGCGTCACCGCCGTGCAGCTTGCCGAAGAACGGGCGGTTGGCCTCGAGCAGGGCGTGGGTGTAGTTCGTCATGACGAACTTCTCGAACCCGGCCTGCCAGGCGGAGTCGTCGCTGTAGATCGATGCCGGCACGGCGTAGTCGACCGGGTAGTCGAGCCCGCCCTTGACCACGGCGTAGGAGTGCGCGCCCACGTCGGACACGTGCGATCGAGCCGCCCGCGCCCACTGCGTGCCCTGCCCAGCGAAATTCGTGGGGCCGACCAGGAGCCGGACCGGTGTGTCCAGAGCCGGCGGCCGCGCCGACGGGGCCTGGGGGGTGGTCGCGTCGGCCGGTGCGGTGGTGGTGCTCTCCCGCTGGACCCGTTGTCGCAGACCCATGCGAACCTTTCCTCGGATGTGGATGGTCGCCGATCACGTGTTCGGACGGCGGCCCGCTCTTCTCATGGCGCCGTGATGGTGCGTGCGGCGATCGGCCGGGCGCTCGCCCCGGACGCCGCGCACAAGGTTACCGTCCGTCTCACCGTCGCGGATCAAGCGCTCGGACGGCGGCGGCGAGCTCGGCGTAGGGCGCATCGGACAGCTCCGCCAGCGCCCACTCGGCTCCCCGCCCGGACATCTGCTCGACCACCGCGCGATCGGAGGCCCACTCCTTGAGGTGAGCGACGACCTCCTCGGTGGACGCGGCCACCTCGCCGCCGCGCGAGGCCTCGAGGATCTCGACCATGCGGGGCAGCGGCGTCGCCAGCACGGGAATCGCGCCGGTGAGGTACTCGTACAGCTTGGAGGGCACCGCCTCGCGGAAGGCCGGGGTGTCCTCGAGCAGGGCGAACCCACACCATGCGCCCGCCGCCTCGGCCCAGGCCCGCTCGGGTGGCATCCGGCCCAGGAACCGCACTCGGCTCGACGCCGGCGAGCTCTGCTGCCAGCGGCGCACATGGTCGGCGTCGCCGGGGGCGACCGGGCCGATCACGTCGAGGCGCCACTCGGGCGCGGCCTCCATGGCCGCGAGCATCGTGTGCAGCCCGCGCGAGGCCCGCACGTCGCCGACGTAGACTGCCCGGGGCGTGGGGTCGAGCGGCTGGTTGGTGGTGAGGTGGCGACGATCGGGGAGGTTGCGCACCACAAGCCGGTTGCGCGCCCGCTGCGGCGGGATGTGGTCGTCGGCCACCACGGTGAGGTCGGCCCGCCCGGCCAGGGACTCGCTCAGCCCCACCATCCGGGCCGCCAGCCAGCCGGTGGCGCCCCGCACCCACGCGCGGTCGCGGAGCACGGCGCGGAAGTCCTCGTGGACGTCGACGACCAGCTTGCGGCGCGACAGGCGGGTACGCAGCGTGGCCCCGGGGACGAGGTCGGGGTCGAGGGTGAACAACACCCGGCCGCGAGCCTGGACCGGCACCGTGAACGACCGGCGCACCCGGGTGAGCAGGCCGCGGCGGGGCATGGTGCGCACGTCCGCCTCGGCCGGACCGTTGGCGGCCTCGCCGAGGCCGATCACCTCGACCTCGAGCCCGGCGGCGGCCAGCGCCGACACGACTCGATGCAGGCGTGCGTCGGCAACGTCGTGCGCTGTGGACACCACCGAGACGTCGACACTCACCGAACCGTCACCTCTATCATCGTCAGCGAGCCCCCAGGGAACCGGTCAGGTGCAGCGCGTCGTCTCGCCAAGCCTCACGCGGCAACCCACCGAGTAGGTCGTCATACATGCTACGGACCGCCTCGGCCTGCGCCGCCCACGAGAACCGGTGTCGCAGAGCTTGATCTCCTGCGATCCGGGTTTGGATGGTATCGAACTTCGCCAGCACCTCGCCGACCGCCCTGGCGAACCCCTCGGCATCCCCCGCAGGGTAGACCGCACCCAACTCGAGGTCACGGACCAAGGCCGCCTGTGCGGGCGTGTCGCTGGTGACGATGGGCAGCCCGGCGGCGAGGTACTCACAGAACTTGTTGGTTACGGCGATGTCGTGGTTGGGGGCCCGCAGCAGCGAACTGACCCCGATCGTGGCCGAGCGGAGGTAGAGCGGGACGAGGTCGGCCTCGACGTAGGGCACGACGTGCATCCGCTTGCTCACCCCGAGCCGCGCCGCCAGCTTCTGGAGGTCGACCACCACGGAGTTGCCACGCGCCACCACCACGAGGTGGACCTCGGGCAGCAGGGGCAGCGCCCGCACGATGGTGTCGACCCCGCGGGCACGGTTGACCCCGCCGCCGTAGACCAGCAGCGGCACGTCCGGACCGAGCCCGGCCAGTTCGCGCACGCCGGTGACCTCGGCGCCCGCCGGGACGTCGACGGGAGCGTTCAGGACGACGTCCGGGGTGCGGGCGAGCTTGTGGTCGCGCTGGAGCCAGGCCGCGAGCGGCTCGGACACGGTGGCGATCCGGTCGGTGTCGCGGATGAACTCCGCCTCGAGCTCGGCGTAGGCGGCCACCCGCCGGGGTGAGACCGCGGGAGTGCCGGGGACGTACTCGTGGGCGTCGTAGACGAGGGTGATGTGGCGTCCGTCGAGCGCCGCGCGCTGGGCGGCGCGGGCCCCGACGCCGAGCAGGTACATGTCGTGGACGTGGATGACGTCCGGGGCCAGCTCGTCGAGGAGCGGACCGAGGGTGAGTTCGGCGTCCATGAGGTCCGGCAGCACGGTGCGCCAGCGCGCGAGGCCCAGGCTGCGGTAGAGCCGGATGCGGCGGTCGCGGCCCCGGCCGGTGCCGGTGCTGGAGCTGTTGCGCGCCCACCGGATCGGGCGGGCCCGCACGGCCAGGATCTTGCGGCGCACCCGCAGCGTCGTGCCGCGCAGCGAGCGCACCCTGCGTCCGAGCGGGGTGGTGGCGGGGAGCGGCTCGGTGGACACGAGGGTCCGGCCGGCGTCGCGGGCGTCGCGCCCGGTGAGCGCGTTCAGCTCGCGTTCGGCGTACTCCCAGCGGGCGAGCGAGCGGCGGAACTCGGCGGGCGCGCCGAACCACGGCTTGAGCACGCCGAGGCGGAACCGCCAGCCGCTCGTGCTCGCGCGGTCGGGGACCTGGGGGCAGATCACCCGGACCTCGCCGATGGTGGTCTCGCCGGTGAGCCTCGGCCCGCCCAGCCCCACCGCCACGACCTCGACGCCCAGCCCGGCGACGGTGTGGGCGTACTTGAGCACCCGGACGTCGGGGAGGATGTCGTTGCCGGCCATCATGACGACCCTGGGGCGGCTCACGCGGCACCCCCGAGCAGGAACGGCCGCAGCGCCTCGGCCGAGCGGCGTCCGTCGTGGACCTCGCGGACGAACCCCGGCCCGGCCGCCGCCGCCGCGGCCGCCGCGCGACGGTCGTCGAGCAGCGACTCGATTACCTCGACCAGCGTGCCCGGGGTTGCCTCGACGATCGGCAGCTCGTGCCCGGTCGCCTCGCGGACCCTCGCCCGCACGGCATCGCCCACGAAGCTCACCACGACCCGCCCCGCGGCCATCGCCTCGCAGGCGGCCACGCCGTAGAGGCCCATGGTGAACTGGTCGATGACGATGTCGGCGTCCTGGTACACGCCCGGCATCTCGTGCGGCTCGACGCGCTGGATGCGGCGATACTCGACGACGCCGCGCCGGTCGAGCTCCTCCATCACCGGGTCGATCAGCTGGGTGCCCTTCATCCGGCCCTTGCTGGGCGCGTGGACGACGACCGGGACGGTGCGTTCAAGCACGGGGGCGTCGGTGGCCCACGCCTCGGGGTCGACGATGCCCGGGCACCACACGGCGTCGGGGACGTAGTCGAGGAGGTCGACGGTGGAGACGTACACGTGGCCGTCGTAGCGGTTGAGCAGCCTGGCGTTGTGGGTGGCGGTGCGCTCGAGGATGGGCACCGAGTCCCAGCTGTGGTCGTGGAAGGGCGAGTCGGCGAACAGCTCGGCGTGCCGGCTCGGGATCCGCACGTCCGAGCCGTGCGAGATGAGCCCGACCTGGACACCTGCCCGGCGCAGCACGTTGATGTCGCCGTCGGCCCAGGTGCCGTTGAGGGTGCCCATGACCGGCCGCTCGGCCTCGACCAGCACGTGGCTGTAGTGGCTCAGGAGGTCCTCACGCTGTTCCTTCTGCCAGCGCTTGGAGCGGCCGTACATCGTGACCGGCACGGAGTAGTCGACCGGGAAGCCGAACGCGCCGTCGACGAACAGGAACGTCCGCGCCCCGACGCCGGGGAGGTGCCGTTCGGCGGCGCGCGCCCAGGCCCAGCCCTGCCCGGCGTAGTTGGCCGGCCCGACGAACAGCCGCACCGCGGTGTCCGGCGGGGTCGGGCGCCGTGGCAGCTCCGGCGGATCGACGTACACGGCGTACTTGGCGGCGTGCTCGACGAACCGGCGCACGCGGGCAGGCGAGCGCCGCACCGCCGCGCGCATGGGTGCCTGGATCGAGGTGGGCAGGCGATGGGCCTGCACCACGACCGCACGCGCGGCCGTGCGCACCCCGCGCGCGACGGCGGCCCGGACCCGTCGGAGCTCGGTGGACACGTGAGGAGACTCCGTTGTCGTCACGGGAGGGCTTTCAGAAGTCTTCGAGGGTGAACGCATTCTCGCCGATCTTGAGGAACTTGTTGTACTGCTCGATGACCTTCGGCGTCTCGTCGTGCATCATCAGCTGGCCCTTGTGCAGCCACAGGGTGTGGGAGCACAGCTCGCGGATGCTGCCCAGCGCATGGCTGACCAGGCACATGGTACTGGCGTGCTCCATGAGCGAGGTCATCTTGTTGGCGGCCTTCTGCTTGAACGTCGCGTCGCCGGCTGACAGTGCCTCGTCGATGAGCAGGATGTCGGGGTTCATGTGGACCGACACCGCGAAGGCGAGGCGGCTGTACATACCCGAGGAGTACGTGCGCATCGGCATGTCGATGAAGTCGCCGAGGTCGGCGAAGTCGGCGATCTCCTGGTACCGCTCGGTGATCTCCTTGCGGCTCATTCCCATGGCCAGCCCGCCGAGGGTGACGTTCTCGCGCCCGGACAGCGCGGCGTTGAAGCCCACGCCCAGGGCCAGCAGCGTGCTGACCTTGCCGCGCACGATGATCTTGCCCTCGGTGGGCGGCAGAATGCCCGCGAGCATCCGCATCAACGTCGACTTCCCGGCGCCGTTGGCGCCGATGATGCCGAGGGTGGTGCCGTGGGGCACGACGAAGGAGACGTCACGGACCGCCTGGACCTCGCGCACCGCCCGCTCGCCGCGGCCGAAGCGGGTGATCGCCTGCTTGAACGTCGGCACCCGTTCGAACGTGGTGCGGTAGGTCAGCGAGACGTTCTGCACCTTGATCGCCGACGGCTTGGCGCTGGTGGGGCTCGACACGGATTCGGTCTCAGAGACGGACAACGAACTCTCGCTCTCTCGACATGTAGAACAGCGCACCGATCGCGAGGACCGGGAGCGCCCAGGCCGCGGCACCCAGCCACAGCGACAGCGCCGGAACCTCGCCGGCGACGATGGTGTCGCCCCAGCCGCCGAGCATGGAGTACAGCGGGTTGAGCTTCATGAGGAACTCGATCCACGGGTGATCGCTGTACTTCGTGACGTCCTCGGGGTACCAGAGGACGGGCGACAGGTAGAGCCAGATCCGCAGGAAGTACGGAAGGAACGCCGTCATGTCGCGGAAATAGACCTGGATGGCGGCCACGAACATCCCCATACCGGCCGCGAACAGCGTCAGCATGAGCAAGAAGTAGACCGAGAGCAGCATCTCCCAGTGGAATCCCTGACCGAACGCCAGCCGGATGACGAAATAGACGGCGAGCGTGGGCAGGAACCGGAAGAACGCGGTCCGCAGCGCCGAGAGAGGCAACATCAGCTTGGGGAACGAGATGTTCATCAGCAGCTTGCCACCGCCCACCACGCTGCTGGCGCCGGTGGTGACCGCGCCGGAGAAGTAGTAGTAGGCGAACAGCCCGCCGACGAGGTGGACGAAGAACTCGGAGTCCCCTCGGTTCGCGATGACCTGCACCAGCAGGAAGTACACGCAGGCGAGCAGCAGCGGGTTGATGACCAGCCAGATCTGACCGAACACGGTGTTCGTGTGAGCCGCGCGCATGTTGGTGCGCGACAGCTCGTTGATGAACTGACGTCTGTGCCAGAGTTCACGAAGGTAGGGGCGCAGCCGGGGCAGGCCCGCCTTGTGCGGCTCGTAGACGTGCACCGACGGCGTGAACTCCTGCTCGTCGACGGCAACGTTTGTCATTCAGCTGAACCTCTCCGCTGATTCTGGGGTGCCAGCGCACTCTGTCCCATGGTGACCACAGCGCTCGCTGGCCGAGCCAGGATAATCGATGCGCGCGCCATCACCGGTCATCCCGCGGGTGACCGGGAGTACCCAACCCAGCGTAGACACTCGCGAGCACGCGGGCGTCCACCGCCCACGACATCTCCTCACGCGCGGCCCGGACACGCTTGAGATATGCCTGGTAATCGGTACGCACATCCTCGATGGCGTCCAGCATGTGAGCTACGTCACCCGGGCGGTACAGCGCGCCGACGCCGTGGGCCCGCACCTCGCGGGCGAGCTCGCCCACGTCGGTGGCGACCACCGGCACGCCCGCCCGGACGGCGTGGAAGAGCTTGTTGGGCATCGCCAGCCGATGGTTCGGCCAGCGGTCGGAGTGGGTCACCAGGGCGATCCCGGCCTCGGCGAGCAGGCGGTCGACGTCGTCGAGCGAGCCCGACGGCAGGATCGTGGCGTGGCCCGCGTCGAACCGGTCGAGCCAGGCCGGGTCGGCCGGGCCGATCAGCGTCACCGGAAGGTCGACCTCGCGGCTGGCGGCGGCGATCACCTCGAGCTCGCGGTCGGCGGCCAGGCGTCCAGCGTAGACGAGCCCGACGGGCGTGCTGGGCGGCTCGAGCGGCCCCTCGGGGTCGGGGAAGGTGTTGCGCACCACCTGGACACCGGAGAAGCCGTGGATGTCGGCCAGCGCCCGCGCCACGCCCTCGCCCACGGTGATGACCGCGGCGGCGTCGGTGCCCAGTTCACGCTCAGCCCGCCGAACCCGGCGATCGAGCCACGGAGTCGGACGGCCGACGCGGGGCCGGCCGGTCCAGTACTCGTGGGAGTCGTACACGTACGGCACCTCCCACCGCGCCGCGAGCTCGGCGGCCAGGGCGAGGGTGTTGAAGTCGTGGGCGTGCACGGCGTCGAACGGCCCGGCACGCACCGCGGCCTCGCGAGCCTCGGCGCACCACCCGCGCTCAACCCGCTCGCGGTGCTCGGGCAGCAGCGCCCACCGCACCCCGCGCCGCGCGAGACCGGTCACGCGTCGCAGCGCACCCGGCGCGGGCCTCCCCCGCGACGTGACGGTGCCGCGCCCCAGCCCCGACGAGCGGGCCACGGAGAGCACCGACACACACGCCGGAGGCACGAACCCGTCGGGGACGTCGCGGCCGATCACGCTGACGTCGTGTCCGGCCTCGACGAGCGCCGTGGCCTCGCGCAGCACACGGGAGTCGCCCGCCACGGACGACTGCACCAGCATCAGGATCTTCACGTCGCGTGCCTCTCCGCCTGCGCCCGCGCGCGGGCGGCTTCGCGGGATCCGACGATGAAGCCGGCTCCCCACGTGAGGTGCATGGTCGCAAGGACGGGAGGCAACCAGGCGCGGGCCGGGATCGGCAGCTTCGCGCCGATGGCCAGCCCGGCCGCCACAACGCCCAGGGCGTAGCCCACCGGCGCCGCGGCACCCGCCACCAGCCAGCCCGGGCCCCCGAACGCCGCCACCAGCACCGCAACTGTGCCGATCGCCACCGCCACGGTCACGATGGGTGCGGCGAGATAGCGCGGGTTCGCGGTGTCGGGGTAGCGGCGCACGACCTCGCGGCGCCATTGCCCGGTGCGGTAGAACTGCTTCGCCAGCGCCTTGAGGTTCGGGCGGGGGCGGTAGCTCACGGTGAGGTCGGGGACGAACCACACGGTCTCGCCGGCCGCCCGGATGCGGTAGTTGAGCTCCCAGTCCTGGGCCCGCACGAAGTGCTCGTCGAAGCCGCCGAGGCGCTCGAGCACGTCGCGCCGGAACACGCCGAGGTACACCGTGTCGGCCGGTCCCGGCTCGCCACCGACGTGGAAGCGCGCGCCCCCGATGCCCAGCGGCGAGGTGTAGGCGCGGGCCACGGCCTGCTCGAAGTCGGTCTGGCCCTCGGCCAGCATCACGCCGCCGACGTTGGCCGCGCCGGTGGACTCGAGGGTGTCGACGGCCCGCTGGATGTAGTCGTCGGAGAGCACGCCGTGACCGTCGACGCGGACCAGGACGTCGTGGCGCGCGGCGGCCAGTGCGGCGTTGAGACCGGCGGGAGTACGCCCCGCCGGGTTGGACACGAGCTTGATACGGGAGTCGTGGTTGGCGAGATCGCGGGCGATCTCGTCGGTGCGGTCGCGGGAAGGGCCGAGGGCCAGCACCAGCTCGAGCTCGCCGGGGTACTCCTGGGCGAGCACACCGGTGACGGCCTCGGCCAGATGCCGCTCCTCGTCGAGGACCGGCATGATGACGGAGACGGCGGGCCAGGCCCGCGCGGAGGTGTCGGGGGCCACTCGATCGTCCGGGGTGGTGAAGGTGTCCATGTCGGCGAGCACCTTACCTTTCAACCGACGATCACCCAATGCCGAGTCCAGGGTTGGACTCGGCTCCTGCCCTACTCGTACGCGCACACGTCCGAGATGTCGACCGGCTCGGTGGCCGCGGGGTCGGGAGTCTGCTCGGATTCGGACTCCGAGCTCGCCCCGTCGCCGCCGCCGGACTGCTCGCCGGAGTCGTCCTTCGGCTCGTCGGCGGCGTCGCTCGATGGGGTCGCGTCGCCGCCTCTGGAGGCCTCGGCCGAGGCCGAGTCGGTGGCCCCGGACAGCATCGCGTCGGTCTCCGAGCGGATCAGCTCGAAGTCGGGGTCGCCGGGGGTGATCAGCGGCGGGACGAACTGGAGCGAGGTGACGTCGTGGCTCTTGGCCTTCATCGCGAGGTCGACCAGGTTGGCCAGGTCCTCCTGCGGGATGTCGGTCTTCATGAACGACTTCGAGGCGTCGACCAGGTCGACGAAGTTCGTCAGGACGGTGTGCGGATCGGTCTCGCGCAGGAACGCGCCGAGCACGCAGCGCTGGCGGGCCATCCGGGCGTAGTCGGAGGATCCTTCGCGGGAGCGGGCGTACCAGAGGGCGTGATACCCGTCGAGCTCCTGGAGCCCGGGCTCGAGCACCTTGCCCTTCTGCCCGATCGGCAGCTCCTCGTTGACCCGGAGGGTGATCCCGCCGACGGCGTCGACGAGGTCGCGGAAGCCGTTGAGGTCGACGACCACGTAGTAGTGCACCTTGACGCCGAGGGTGCCCTCGACCGCCTGCTGGACCGCCGTGGCGCCGGGACCGTCGTCGCCGGGGAAGAGCTCGGGGTTCTCCTCACCATAGGTCCACGTCGCGTTGAGCAGGTAGTCCGAGCGATCGCCCTCGCCGGTGAACCCGTCCGGGAACTCCGCCGCCGCGGGAGTCCCCTCGGCGAAGCGGGCGTTCTCGAGGTTGCGCGGCAGGCTGATCATCACCGGCTCGCCGGTGCGGACGTCGATCGACACCAGGTGGATGCTGTCCGGGCGCAGGCCGACCCGGTCCTCGCCGGCGTCGCCGCCCAGCAGCAGGATGTTGAGCCGGCCGTCGCTCGCGGCCGCGACGTCTCCGGACGGGAACATCTCGACCACGGCGTCGTGGGCGGCCGTGGCGTAGCGAGCGGCCACGAAGAAGGGCGTCGCCACCATGACCGCGACGGCCAGCGTGGCACCCAGCATGATCAGCCGGTGCTTCCGGTTGAGCGCGGGCGGATGACCGAGTCGCCAGGCGTCGACGATCAGTCCCACCCAGGCCAGCGCCATCGCGAAGGCGAGGATCTTGAACGTCGTGAGCAGCCACGGTTTGACGGCCAGCCCGGCGAGGTCGTCGAGCGGCACCAGCCAGACCACCAGGCCCACCACGGCGAGCAGGCCGGCCCAGACCATCAGCGCGATCTTGCCCGTCTTGCGGTGCCCCGCGATGAACTGGGCGCTGCCCGGCGCGATGACGGAGAGCCCGACCAGGGTCATGGATCGACGGAACCGGACCGATTCGGCCCGCTGCTCACGCAGCGACGGAATGAACCGGTTGCGCGGCCGGCTTCGAGGCTTAGGCCGAGGCCGTGGCGACCGCGGTGGCGTCGTCGAGCCCATACATGTCTCCCAGCACCCACTCACCCATCCGAGGCCCCCGTAGCCCCGGCCCGGCCAGTATCACCCGCCGACCCATACCCATCGGTGGCGGCGCGCCGGGAACACCGTCAGTCCCATCCGTCACATCAGTCACCTATCGCCCGTTCGCGGCGCGCGACTGCAGGATCGCCTCGCGGCGCGCTAGCCGGTGGGTCCGGCGGATCTCGGCCTCGGCGAAACGGCGGCGGTCCTCCTCGGTCTCGGGCAGCACCGGCGGAACCGCGCGCGGGCGGCCGTCGTCGTCGAGCGCCACGAACACGAGATAGGCGGTGGCCACGCGGGTCGCCGGGCGCACCTCGTTCCAGGGCTCGGCCAGCACCCGGACGCCGACCTCCAGCGAGGTGCGCCCGGTCCAGTTGACCCGGCCGTGAGCATGCACGAGATCGCCCACGTGGACCGGTTCGAGGAAGGCCATCTCGTCCATCGAGGCCGTGACCGCCGCGCCGCCGGAGTGCCGCTGGGCCACGGCGCCGGCGACATCGTCGACCAGCTTCATGATGACCCCGCCGTGGACCGTGCCGAGCAGGTTGGTGTCGAGGGCGGTCATGATGCGGGAGAGGCTGGTCTGGGCGGCAGAGGTCGGACGGCCGTCGGGCGGCGAGGAGTCGTTCACCCGCCCGACGTTACGGTGTGCGGCCACCCCGCCGCTCGTGGCTTCGCGGGCCGCAGCGGGTACGGTTCATGCCGTGAGCGAGCAGGACCGACCCGACGCGCCCTCCGGCCCTCCGGAGCCACCGAAGGCCGGCCCGGTGAAGGTGACCACCTACACCTCCGGCAATGTCCCGGGTGTCTCCTACCGCGGCGGCTACGCCCACAGTCCGCGCGAGCACGACCCTGCCGACGAGCCACCCATGGCGCACACCCCGCCGGTCGGCCCTCCGCCCGTGGGCGGCACCAGCGTGATGCCTGCTCCCGGTCCGGCGGCACCTCCGCCGCCCAGCGCCCGCCGGCCGGCTCAGCGTCCGGCCAAGCCCCCTCGCCCGGCCGCAGGCGCCAAGCGGCGCCGGTCTGGTGGCGCGCGATTCCTGCGCTGGCTGCTCTCCATCGTGCTCGTCGTCGTGGTGGCCGTGGTGGGGTTGGTCTGGTTCGTGTGGTCGCGCATCGACAAAGTCGACGCGATCCCGGCCGACCACGGCTCCGCCACCTCCGACGGCCGGGTGTTCCTCGTCGTGGGCTCCGACAGCCGCGAGGAGCTCAGCGACGAGGAGCAGAGCGACCTCGGCACCGGCAGCGTCGAGGGCCAGCGGACCGACACGATCATGCTCGTGCACGTCCCCACGAGCGGGCGGCCCGCGCTCATCAGCGTGCCCCGCGACTCCGTGGTCGACATCCCGGGCCGCGACCCGGGCCGGATCAACGCCGCGTTCGCGTTCGGCGGCGCCCCGCTCCTGGTCGAGACGCTCGAGGCCAACACCGGGGTGGCCATCGACGACTACGTCCAGATCGGGTTCGGCGGATTCGCCCAGATCGTCGACGCGCTCGGCGGAGTCGAGATGTGCCTCGACGAACCCGTGGCCGACGAGAAGGCCCACATCGACCTCCCGGCCGGCTGCCAGCAGCTCGACGGCACCCAGGCCCTCGGGTACGCCCGCGCCCGCTCGTTCGACCCGCGGTCCGACCTGGGCCGCGTCGAGCGTCAGCGCGAGTTGATCTCCGCGATCGCCGACTCCGCGCTGTCCGCCGGAACGCTCCTCAACCCGCTCGAGCTCACCCGCACCGCCCTGGCCGGCGGCGACGCGCTGGTCCTTGACAAGGACACCGGGCCGCTCGACATGCTCGCGTTCGTCCGGGCCATCGGCGCCGTGTCGTCCGGGTCCGGCGACACCCTCACGGTCCCTCTCGGGCGCGTCGGCAACACCGTCGACTGGGACGAGGCGAAGGCTGGAGAGCTGTGGGCGGCGCTCCAGAGCGGCTCCGAGATCCCGTCCGACCTCCTCGAAGCCGAGGAATGATCACGTTCACCACCCGATTCCCTGCCGCACCATGCATACAGGCCTCGTGGAGCGCCCGAACGCCTAGGGGTGTGGCGGGGAAAACGCTGCGCTCAGGGACGGCCGAGGCCCCGGTAGGTCCAGCCGGCCGCCCGCCAGGCCTCCGCGTCGAGACAGTTGCGACCGTCGACGACCGCACGTGCGCCAACGACCCCGCCGAGCGTCACCGGATCGAGCTCGCGGAACTCCGGCCATTCGGTGAGGTGCAGCACGACGGCGGCATCCCGGCAGGCGCCCAGCGCGGAGCCGGCGTACTCGAGCGTCGGGTAGATGCGCCGGGCGTTGTCCATGGCCCGCGGGTCGTACACGGCGACGTGGGCGCCTTCGAGGTGTAGCTGCCCGGCGACCGTCAGGGCGGGCGAGTCGCGGACGTCGTCGGACTGGGGCTTGAACGCCGCACCCAGCACCGCCACCCGCCGGCCCGCCACCGAACCGCCGGCCAGCTCGCGGGCCAGCTCGATGACCCGCTGACGACGCCGCAGGTTGATGGCGTCGACCTCGCCGAGGAAGGTCAGGGCGTGCGAGGCGCCGAGCTCGCCGGCCCGGGCCATGAACGCCCGGATGTCCTTGGGAAGGCAGCCGCCACCGAAGCCGACGCCGGCGTTGAGGAACTTGCGTCCGATGCGGGCGTCGTACCCGATG
>DATCVR010000410.1:0-28130 GCA_036566745.1 Jiangellaceae bacterium
GCCCGGTCAGCCAGAGATCACGCCGAACCCGACTTCGTTGCCTTCAGGGTCGCGGTACACGGCCTTTCGGACATCGTCGGAATACACTTCCCAGTCCGCCGGCTCGATCCCGCGTTCGGCGATCTGCGCGACGTGAGCGTCCAGATCCTCGACCATGATCGCGAGTACGGCGTGGCCCCCATGCTCGGGATGCTCCTTGACGTAGAGCCATCGGTGCTCGGCGAGCTGCCACACGGCTTCCGTGTCGGTGGCGAAGAAGGTCGGTTCGGACCCGAGCAGGCGTTGATACCACGGCAGGACGGCGGCAAAGTCGCTCACATAGATGCCAGCGAACAGGTTGAGCGGCATACCCGGGCCTCCCAAACGCATCGGTCGAGGCTCTCAACCTAAGGGAGATCATCAACGATGACCAAGCCTCACCCGTGCCAGGAGAGAGCCGACGGACGTGAGCCGTTCGATTCCGACACGAGGCCACATCGAGCCGCATGACCACCATTCAAGGCCGAAACTGTCGATGTCGTCCTGGTGCACCCCCTGGTCATCCGGCTGCGTTAACCTCGCGGGTAACGTCCACGACCATCTGGAGGCGGAACCATCGTGTTCAACAAGAAGGTCCTGTTCACCGCTCTGCTGGCCATCCTGGGTTACCTCGGCTTCCGTCGGTACCAGTCGGGCAAGGACGAGCAGGACCTGTGGAAGGAAGCCACCGACTCGGTCTCCCCGGCCGACGTTCGCTGAGGCCCACCGATCCACCACGCTGAGCGCAGTGCGTAGCTGCGCGATGTCCTCGGCCCCCTCATCCTCCGGTGGCCATCGAAGCGATGCCGAGTTCGCCGCCCGCGGCCCGTCGTCGCGGGCGAGCCAGGCGTCGTGAATCAGCCGATCCATCGCGGTCCGCATGTCCGGATCGTCCAGGTGCATCTCGTGGCCGGGCAGGTCGAGAGCCACCGCCGCGGCGGCACGGTTCTCGACCTGACGGTCCTCGGGCGTGGCTCTGGCCCGTCCCGCCGCCTCCCCACGACGTGATGACAGTGGGCTCGTCCCCGACTTGAAGTTGACGCATCGTCAACCTCTACCGTGGTGAACGGATCGGACGGACCGATCCGGTGATTCCCGGAGGTGGGTCGTGAGCTGGTCGATCGCCGAGGTGGCGAAGCTGTCCGGCGTGACGTCGCGGACGCTGCGCCACTACGACGCCATCGGGCTGCTCGCTCCGGCGTGGACCGAGCCGAGCGGCCGCAGGTACTACGAGCAGAACGAGCTGCTGCGATTGCAGCGCATCCTCCTGCTGCGTGACCTCGGCCTCGGGCTCGACGCCATCGCCGAGATCCTCGCCGCGCAGGATCGGCACAGCACCGTCGAGGTGTTGCGCCGGCACCGCGCCTGGCTGATCGAGGAGCGCAAACGCCTCGGACGGCTGGTCACCACCGTGGAAGCCACCATGGCGAATCTGGAGAGAGGAGGAGAGATGGCAGCCGAGAAGATGTTCGAGGGGTTCGAGCACAACCCCTACGAGGCCGAGGCGCGTGAGCGCTGGGGCGACGCGACGATCGACGAGTCCTACGCACGCATGCAGGGCTGGACGCCGGAGCAGCATCAGCAGGCCCAGGACGGCATGTACGCCACGGCGCCGGCGTTGCGCGAGTTCATGGAGGCCGGTGTCGCGGTCGACGACGAGCGAGTTCAGCAGATCGTCGACGGGCACCACACCTGGCTGAACCTGTTCTGGACGCCCAACCGGGAGTCCTACAAGGGTCTGGCCGACCTGTACTACGACGACGATCGGTTCCGCGCCAACATCGGTGGTGGCGACGACGCACTTGTCGCCTACCTGCGTGACGCGATGAAGGCCTACGCGGACGCCCGTCTGAGCTAGTCGGCAGGATCGTTCGGGAGAGCTGCAGATCTCCCGAACATCCTGCTGCCTCGGGCCTCTGATTCGGAGCCGACGGGGTGTACGCGCTACCCTTGACCGTCGGTTCGCCGGGTGATCGCCGGCGCATCGATCCAGGGGACGTAGCTCAATTGGCAGAGCACCGCCTTTGCAAGGCGGGGGTTAGGGGTTCGATTCCCCTCGTCTCCACCCATATTGATCATGGTCCCGGGCATTCCGTGCCACCTACGTGCCACTAGACGCCGGTGAAGGCTGGCCTTTGGTGCCCGATGGCTTCCGGCTGTCGCTGATCTGGGCGCTGATGGCGTCGGCGATCACGCGGTCTCTGGAGTCCGTCGCGTGCTGGTAGATCAGCGCCGCGCGCGAGCTGCTGTGGCCCATGCGCTTCATCAGCTCCTTCGTGCTGGCACCTGTACTGGCGGCCAGCGTGTTGCCGGTGTGGCGGAGGTCGTGGAAGTGGATCGGCTCGACGCCGGCCGCCTTCAATGCCTTGGTCCAGTGTTGCCGGAAGTTCTGACGGCGAAGGCAGCCACCCATGGGGCCAATGAACACCAGACCGTCCGGGCCGTCCCCCGCGTACTTTGCCAGGTGGGTACGAACGTCGTCCATGATCGCCTCGGGAATGGCAACCCGACGCTTGCCCGCCTCAGTTTTGGGGCCTTTGACGACCAGCTTTCCTGACTTCAATTCGGCTAGTGACCGCTTGACCGTGACCACTCCATTGTCGAGGTCGAGGTCCCTCCGACGTAGCGCGGCCAGCTCGCCGAATCGCAATGTGGTGAAGGTCGCGAGCAGCACCAGCGTCCAATAGCGCGGCGCCATTTCACCGGCCACCTTGTACACCTCGGTGATTGTCAACGTGGGTCTCTCTGCCGAGCCGTCGTCACCAGCACCCTTGATCCGGCATGGGTTGCGACGGATCAAGCCGTCATCGACCGCCGTGTTCATGATGGCTCGCAACACTCGATACGACTTGGCGACGGTCGCCGGACCCACGCCGGTTTCGAGCAATCGGCGCCGCCACCCGCGAACGGTCCCCTCCCGAACGTCCATGATCGGCAGGTGGCCGAGTTCCGGCACGATCCTGAGGCGCCACACCTCCTCGTACCGCTCATGTGTGCGCACGGCGAGATCTCGATCGTCCAACCATGCTTGGCCGTACTCGCTCAACGGGACGCGCCCTGCGTCCGGATCGAGCCAGTCGCCACGCGCGATCGAGGCCTGCTGATCGGCCAGCCAGTCCTCGGCGTCACGCCTTCGCTCGAAGGTGCGCGGCGCCCGCTTGGTCAGCCCATCGGGTCCGACGTAGCGAGCTTGAAACCGGCCAGACGGCAGCTTGCGCACGTTGCCGAAGCCTCGGCGCTTGCTCATCAGGCCACCATCCGACTGCCGTACCGACGCGGACGACGCGGCTCAACCGTGCCGCGTTCGATGTACTCCGCCAGGGCCGATGCGGGGATGCGTACGTGTCGGCCGACCTTGACGAAGCGGATGCGGCGTTCGGATACGAGACGGCGCGGAAACCGCACGGTCGTGCCCAGCACCTCGGCTGCCTGGTCGACGGTAAGCAGTCGTTCCATGGTGGTCATTTCCTCTCCGTGAGGTCGAAGGTGCTGGTGTTGGGTGTCTCCGGGAATGGCAGTCCGTGCAGGGCGATATCCGCGCCAGTGGCATCTATTGGCTGACCCGCGCTCATGCCATTGGTGCCATTGGTGCCGTCGTCGGGTGCCGCCTTCCGAAGGTCCTCGGGCAGCGTCCACAGCACACGTCCGCCGAATCCCTCACGCGTCGAGTCGATGCCTGCGCGGCCGCGTGCTCGCTGCACGGTCCGCTTGGGAATGCCCGCCGCCTCGGCCGCCGTGATGACGTCGGCCGCTGCCGCCTCGCCGCCGTGGGCGTTCAGGTACTCCACGAGCCACTGCACGGTCTGGTCGCGCTCCGGCTTCTCAGCGCTGCCGGGTTCACGAAGGAGGTCGGCAGCCGTGTAGTCGACGGTCCCGTCCCACTCGACGCGCGCGCAGCCGTGCTCGGGGCTGTCCACGAGCCGGTAGGCCAACGAGGTCGGCAGGACAGCGATGTTGGCCTTGGTCGCGGCCACGATGACGCGCGTTTCGTCCTGCGGGTCGCGGGCCACGGCGTAGCCGATGCGGGCGGCGCCGATGATGCCGATGGAACCGCCACCTCGGTAGACCGGGTTCGCCCCGCCGCCCTTGGTGAAGTGCCGCACGAGCACGATGGCGGCCCCGGTCGCCTCAGCGGCACGGGACAGCGGGGCCAGGGCGCGACGGATGTCCTTGTCCTGGTACTCGTTGACCTTCTCCCCCAGGTACGCCATCAACGGGTCGATGACCAACAGGGCCGCGTCGACCGCTTCGAGTGCTCGGCTCACCTCGGCCGTGTCGCCTGGCAGGGTCACGAGTCGTTCGGCCCACTCAAGGTCTTGCTCGTCCCAGTACTTCACGCCGGTCAGGGCCACGACGCGGGACGCGTCCGCTCCTGCGGCGTCCAAGCGCGGACGGATGGTGTCGGCCGGGTCGTCCTCGGCGCTGAGCAGGACGACGCCGGACGGCTTGGCGCCAGGCTGGCCATCGGGCCACGGCTTGCCCGTGGTGATCCGGGCGGCCAGGTCCGTCGTCATCGTGGACTTGCCGGTCCCCGGATCGCCGTCGACAACGTGGAGCTTGCCTGCGGCCAAGTAGCCCGGCCACAGCCAGTCGATCTGCTCCGGGACCACGTCGGACATGCGCACCATTGCCGCGCGCTCGCGAAAGGGGTTGTCCTGCTCCGCTGGGGACCAGTCCGCCTGGACACTGTGAAGGTTCACGCCTCCCCCGATCCCTGGTCCTGTCCGCTGATGTCCGGTCCTGTTGTCCGGTCCGGCACCAGAGCGCGTGTCCGGTCCGGGACCGGTCCCTCCGTCGCGATGTCCGGTCCCGCTGTCCGGTCCGGGACCAGGCCGCGTGTCCGGTCCCGGACCGGCTCCGGATAGGAGGACACGAGGCGTGCGAATCGCTCCCGAGCTGCGTCGTCGGCGGCGGCCAGGGCGGCGTCGAGCTGGCCCTGTAGGTACGACTGCGGCATGCCCGCAGGCTTGGCCATCCACCCGGCGACACAGCGCGCGGACACTCCAAGTTGCTCGGCGAAGCCCTCTTGTGTCCTTCGGAGAGCAAGCCGAAGCGCCTCGCCAAGTCCGTTGGTCCAGCGCTCTGGCGCCAGCGGACCAGGCGTCGGCATGGCCGCCGACGGCGACGGCTTGGCCACCATCCCGAGCACCGTGGCCATGGCTTCGAGTCCGGCCGTGAGGCGGTCGATGCGGTCAACGAGGGCGGACATCATGTCCGCGTCGGGAGAGGACATCGTGACCGTCACTCAGACCACCGCCCAGGTGCCAGCCGTGGTGGGCGGGAAGTAGCGCCCGGCCGGGTCGCGGCTGAGCTGGCCATCGTGCGCGATGCGAGAGCAGGCGCGCTTGACCGTGCCGTACGGCATCCCGAGCGCGGCCGCGATGGCCTTCGGCGTCAGGCCAGGCTGTCCGTGGACGCGGCGGATGATGGCCCGTCGCGTGTTGTGGAGTCGTCCGTCGCCCGATGCCGGGCTGGCGAATACGGCCGTAACCCGCTCGCGGCAGTACGAGAGCCATTGCATCTCGACGGTCCCGGCGTCGACCTCGGCCGCGAGTTGCCGTGCGCGGGCCTGAACTGCTTCCAGTCCTTCGAGGCCAACCACCAGCGTGACGGCGTTTCGCAGGCTCCGTTCGGAGGCGATGTCCTCCGGCGAGATGTACTCGTAGTGCAGCGCCGCCACCATCTCTTCAAGGCTCAGAGGCATCGTGATCGGCAGGTGGACCGCGGTCTCAGGCGTGGTCTCGAAGATGCCCGTGTCGTGACTGCTGCTCATGGCTATCGCCCCTCTTCCTCAGTGGTGACGACCGTGGAGATGGAGTCGAGGAACGCCTCATACGCGGCGTGGGTGATCCGGAGTCCACCTCGGCCGGCGCCGATGCGGAGGGCGGCCAGACGGCCCGATTCGATGGCCCGATAGACGGTTGTCGGGTGGACGGCCAGCATGGCTGCCAGCTGGCTGACCCTGTACGGTCCACGCTCACTACCTGCGGCGATGGCCGTTTCCGAGCTACCCTGGTGATGCATCTTCACTCCTACCGGCTGTTGGATGGGATGCCTGGCCCGATCGGTGTGTCCGCACCGGTCGGGCCTCTTCGTGCCCGCATGTCCTGCGATTCCTGCGACACCTGAGAAGTTAGACGAGATAGGCAACTTAGTCAACCAAGTAGAGAGGACTGCTGCTAGTTGACTAGGTATACCGTTGAGCCATGGACAGACTCGACCCTGACGATGTCCGGCCGCCGTACCAGCAGGTCGCCGGGAAGCTGCGAGACGCCATCCGTGGAGGCGAGTACGGTCCAGGTGCGAAACTCCCTGGTCACCAAGCCGTGGCGGACGAGTACGGCGTCTCGGTGGGGACCGTGAAGCGCGCGTTCACGTTGCTCCAGCAGGAGAAGCTGGTCGTGACCCGTCAGGGCCAGGGCTCGTACGTGCGTCCCGACGCCGCTGCCGTCGACGGCCAGGACGACGACAACCTCGGGGATCTGAGGCTCGGGCTCGAACGGTTGGCGGCCCGCGTCGAGGCCATCGAACGACGGCTCGATACGGCGAACGAGGGACAGTAGAGCTACGTCGTGCCCAGCAGTGGCACCACTGGCGCCGATGGCATCAATGCAGGTCAAGCCATGGATGACACTGGCGCCGATGCTGGGCGAGGCGGGCGCATGAGCTTTCGCGTCCTTGTGCGGACTTCGCTGCCGTGTACTCATGTGATCGAGACTCGTCGGCGGACGGCCCGGCAACCATGCACGTGCGATGCAAGCGAATGCAGGCCAGTGCAAGCGATCGGAAGGGGCGAGGGTGCCGACGATCACGAGGTGGACCGGCCACAACCTCTGTGCGCTGCAAGACGCACTCGGGCTCACGAACGAGCGCTTCGCTGAGCGGATCAAAGTCGCGGTCCGAACCGTCGCCAACTGGCGAACGCGAGGGCACGAGGTGCTGCCCGATCTGGCGCAGCGGGTTCTCCCCGCGACTCTCGCTGAGGCCCCGCCGGCCGTCCGGGAACGGTTCGACGCGCTGCTGGTCCGCACGGTCGTGCGCCATGCGGACGCCATCGACGACACGATCGGATCGGCCGCCGATGAGGTCGACGCCGACAAGCTGATCCTTGCGAGCGATTTCGACGCGGCGGCCGTGGCCGAGCTGTGGGAGGACGCTCGATCGGTTGCCCACGCGAACAACCGATCGGCGCTGGAGATCTTCACCGCGGCGCAGCGCATCCGCTGGCACGCGCACGAGCTGGCGGAGCGAACCCGCAGGCCAGGAACCCTGTCGGACCTCTACGTCATCATCGGCCAGTCAACGGCGCTGATGGCATCCACGGCGTTCGACCTCAACCGCTGGAGCGCGGCCGAGACGCTGGCCAAGTCCGCCGGGAACTACGCAGGGATGGCCGGGAACGCCGCTCTCCAGGCATGGGTGCTCGGCCTCCGGGCGACGCTGGCCAACTGGCGCGATGAGCCGGATGCGGCTATCAGCATGTTCCGCCGAGGGCTGGAGCTGGCGCCGTCTGGCACACCCCGGCTCCGTCTTCGCTACATCGCCTCCCGGTCCTATGCGCTACTGGGCGACGTGGAGTCGGTGCGAGACGTCCTGACGGCGGCTGAAGACGATTGGGACGACGCCGCTGGCCGTCACGATGCGCTGAGCCAGGAGACGGGCGGGGAGTTCGCTTTCGGTGCCGCTCGGGCTGCAGCGTGCGCGGCTGCCTCCTGGCTGGACGTGTCACAGGGCGACGAGGCCGAAGAGCAGGCCCAGGCGGCGCTACGTGAGCTCAACAGCATGCCGCGTGGGCGTCGGCCGTTCTCGCAGGTGGCAGGGGCTCAGATCGACATGGCGAGCGCGCGCCTGCTGGTGGGCAAGCTGGACGGCGCGGCCGAGGCTCTGACCGACGTGCTCGCGTTGCCGGATCACATGCGGAACGTCTCGCTTGCGGGGCGAATGGCACGAGTCCGTGACTCGCTGGCGGTCGGAGCGTGGACGGACGATCCCGAGGCCGTGAGCTTCCGAGAGTCGATCGACTCGTGGCTACGGGAGGCGGACGCGATTCGCCTCCGTCAGGTCAACGGACTGCCGCGATGATCTCGGCCTCACGGCCGGGGTCGATGCCGATCTCCTGCGCCCGGTCGTCCTCGAACCGGTGATCTGTCTCGTTGAGCCACGCCCAGGTGTCGCGCACGGTCTCCGCCAGTGGTCGACACGTGAGCCCTGCCGCCTGCGCGGCCGTGGAGGCGACCTCCCAGACCCCACGATGCACGCGCCACAGCGGAAGCTCGGACCATTGCCTGACGCCGAACGACAGAAGCACGTCGTCAGGCACCCAGACCAGATCGGCCGGCGAGCTGGTCGCGGCCACGCACGCCTCGAGGAGAGCTGCGAACGTGTCGCGGTTCATCGGCGCTGTGACGTTGAAGGTTCCGGCCTGGCGCTGCTCGACGAGGTGGCAGGCGAACTGCGCGAGGTCGCGTACGTCGACGGGCTGGATGGCCCTGCCGGGCGTCCCGGGCGCGAGTACCTGGCCACCCTTCGCGATGCGACGAAGCCACCAGGGGAGGCGGCCGACGTACTCGCCCGGTCCGAGGACTACTCCCGGCCGCAGCACCGCCGAGCGGTCCTCGCCGAAGACGAGCCGCACGGCACTCTCGCTCCCTGACTTCTGATAGCCGTACTTCGTCGGCCCGTCCTCGACATCCGTGCCGAAGTCGGGACCGGCGTCGGGTGGGCAGGCCAGCACGGCCGATGCCTCGGCCAGCGGCTCGACCGGCCAGCCCTGGTACACGCTGACCGTCGACATGAACACGTATCGACTCACGTGCGGTTCGAGCTGCTTGGCCAGCGCCAGCGTCTCAACGGGCACGTAGCCGGCCAAGTCCACTGCGGCATCCCATGGGCCGTGCTCGGTGAGACTCGCGACGTCGGCGGCCGCCGTCCGGTCTCCGTGGACAGCATCCGTACCCGGCACATCATGGCCGGACACCCCTCGATTGAAAGTGGTCACCTCCCATCCCCGCGCGATTGCCGCCGCGACGATTGGCGGGCCTACGAAGCGGGTACCGCCGAGGACCAGAAGGCGCATGGACCCATCGTCTACCGGCAGCCCGTCGCGTGGGTCGGCCGGGGTCGTGGCGGCCTTGGAGAGCTGCTAGGTCTAGCGCCCCTCCCCGCTAGACCTAGCAGACCCGCTAGCGGGTCAAACGTGGATCTGCCAGCGCACTAGCGTCTAGCAGGCTTGGCATGGAAGCAGGCAAGCACCCGCTCAGGGACACGCAGGGGCGCTTGGCGAATGGTCGCTAGGTCACCAGGCGGGTCGCTGCTGCGCGTCGCGAAGTGATGTAGCTGGTAGCGGCGTGGGTGAGTGTCGGGAGCCTCCCGACTGGCAAATTTGGTCGCGGGGAGCATGGCCGCTACCCGCTACCTGCGGATATCCGGCCTGGTCAGGGTGGGATTGTGGGGTAGCGGCACGGGTAGCGTTGCCGCTACCGGTAGCGGCAGCACCGCTACCTGATCCGTCCCACAACCTCTGACGGCGGGGTGCTCGGGCGTGTCGAGGGGAGGCCCGCGCGGGAGTTAGGTGCTCGACGGCAGAGTTACGTTTCTAACTTGGAGCACCAGCCACGCTTCTGCGATCTGAGCTGCGCAAAGTTAGCCGAGTTACGCAGTTAGCTCGCCTGCGATGAGCGCCACGAAGGCTATCGAATCCACGTTGTGGTCGTACAGATCGGCAGCTAACTCGCAGGCTCGGCCCCAGGGGGAGGGCTGAAGCACTGTGCGCCGGGAGTGTTTCAGCTGTCTCCGGTCAGCAGAAGGCCAGCAGCGTGATCGACATCTGTCGCGCACTATCCGAGGGCCGCACTGGCTTCCGTGGCCGCACGCTCGCCGAGGTGACCTCTTGGAGATCAATGCGACGCTCCTGCGGCCGTTCCGGGCGCGGGTCGCCGTCACAGCGATCGTTGGCACGCCGCTTCGCGGAGAGCTGCCGCACCTCGCCAAGAGCGGGCGAGGTTTGCCACTGAACCACCCCCCCGGCCACCACAGGCGCCGCCCTCGTCGCAGCTATCCTCCGAACGATGCAACCGCCGCAAGCGCAAGTCGCTACGCAAGCGAGGTCGACCCTTGCCCCTGGGGCGCTCCGTTCATAGCCCGGCGCCATGATGACGGCGCCTCAGAATTAGCTCTAACCCGCTTCGCGGTTGCTGCGAATTAGTTCGCTTGCGCTCGGCGTGTACTTTCCGGCAGGAGCATTCAGCGGAAGTTCCGTAACCGACCCCGGACGAGGGAACAGCGGTTCTTGCTCGTTGAGGCGATCATCGAGCAATTGCTCTACGGTCAATAGCTTGATGTCGAGCTGGTGTTCCCACCTGGCCCGGGCAACTTCTTCACGCGCCCCTCGCGTGAAGCTAAAGGCGACGATGAATCCTTCGGCTTTGTTTATCCGACGCATGGCAGTCTCGAAGTTGTCGATGACATTACGACCCACACGTTCCGACTGTTTGACCTGAATAGGGTCGTGAACCATGAATGTATAGCCGTCGATACCCATATCGCCGGACTTTCGGGGTGAAGCTGTGCCGAAGAACTGTTGGATGACCCAGTTCTGAAACTCGAACGGCTTCAGCATGCGAAGTTCATCTTCGGTTACAGGCAGCCCAACGACGCGAGCCTTGGATCGCCCATGCGTCACCTTCGCAAGGCGTCGTTGTATCAGACGGACCGCCGTCGGGCTGATGTCGATCCCGATCCAACGTCGATTCAAGCGCTCGGCCACTGCGACCGTCGTGCCGCAGCCGCAGAACGGGTCCAGAACCGTGCTGCCAGGGTCAGTGCTCGCTTTGATAATGCGCTCCAGCAGAGCCTCGGGCTTCTGCGTGGGGTAGCCCAGCCGTTCCTTGGACCGAGACGAGAGTGTGATCTCCCATACGTCGTCGCCGAGCTTTCCATCGGGATCTACGTAGTACTTCTTTCCAAATTTGTGCTGCTGCCGATAGATCCTGCCGTCTTCGTCTTTCTGCCACTTCTTGAGGGTCGATTCCGGCCACGGGAGCCTTGGGTGATTCCACGTAACCACGCGAGGATCCTGTGCGGCGTATCGGAAGATGGTGTCATGATTTCGATGCAGACGCTTCTTCGGTGCGCCACTCGATGTTTGATAGTGCCAAATGATCTCGTCCATAAAGTTCTTCGAACCGAACACATCGTCGAGCATGATCTTGATATGATGGCTCGCGTGATGGTCTGAATGAAGATAGATCGTGCCGGTGGGTCGCAATACGCGACGCATCTCCATCACGCGGTCGCGCATCCACTGGATGTAGACGTGGATGCCACCCTCCCATCGATCTTCGAACGACCGAATCTCCGCTTCGGCTCCCCATATAACCTCGTAGGTTCGGTTCGAGAAGAACGGAGGGTCGAGGTAGATAAGGTCCACCGACTCGGCTGGGAGCTTAGACAACCTCGACAAGTTGTCCTCGCAATAAATAACCCCCGCTTCTGCTTCTCCTACATCGCTCATGCGCCCCCCTTGGGGTAGGAGCCCGGCGCCTCTACGACGCCTGGCACCAGGCAGATAATGATCAAGTATGCCCGATGTGTTACACCCTGTCATCAAAACTCACATATGAAGGGTGGTCCAGGTGGTCCAGGTGGTTTAGGAGCATGTGGGAGGTGAGTACGACGCCTCACGCAAGCTTCGACGTTCGCGGATGGCAGCGGCGGTGACCCCGGCTTCCGGACAGATGCCGTGCCATCGGCATGCCAGTAGCGGGAGCGCGCTGCGGTCACGAGCGGTCAACAACGGGGCGATGGGCCTACGCGCGCGCACGTCGCCTTCACGCTCACTTGGGCCAGTGAGTCCGGCTCGCCTTTGCAAGGCGGGGGTTAGGGGTTCGATTCCCCTCGTCTCCACCCCGGTGAAACCGCAGCTCATCGGCCGGATCACCCACCTGTCGCCCGATGTGGATAGATCGCCTTTCCGGCCCGACAGTCAGCCGGAAGTCAGCAGATCGGCTCATCACGTCGGTTCACCTCCCTGGTCGTCCTGGCCCTCGTCTGCTGCCTGACCTGGCGGAGTGTTCCGAGTTGGGTAGATGGCTCGATCGCTGGAGTCGCCACGTCGGGGCCCGAATCCGCTTGATCGTGATGGAGACCCAGCTTCGCCGTCGCACGGAACGCGGCATGTGAGTGCGTTTGCGCCGGCGATGCCGGGCACGGAACGGTACCGTCGCCGGATGGCGGGTGAGCGACTCCGGGGCAGGCTGCGCAATGCCACGGGCGCGTTCACCAGCAACGCCCGAAACCCCAACCTACGGCGCGCCCAGCTCAGTTTCCTGGGAGCCTGGACGGCGGAGTGGGCGTTCACCGTAGGGCTCGGGATCGTTGCTTACCGCGACGGTGGTGCGACAGCTGTCGGGCTGGTGGGACTCCTTCGCATGGCCCCGTCCGCGATCCTGGCCCCCCTGTTGTCACCCCTGGCCGACAGGGGCCGCAGGGAGCGCGTGCTGATCCTGGTCTCCGTACTGCGTGGTGTCGTCACCGGTGCGGCTGCGGTCGTCGTGGGCGTGGGCGGACCGTCGCAGATCGTGTATGTGCTGGCGGTGTTGTCGACCATCGCCGCCACCCTCTACCGACCGGCGCACTCCGCATTGCTCCCGTCGCTCTGCCAGACCGGATATGAGCTCGCCAGCGCCAATGTGGTCCGTGGGCTGCTGGACGCCGCCGCCACGTTGGTGGGTCCGCTGCTGGCGGCGTTGCTGCTGCAGTTCGCAGGCGTGGCCCTCGTATTCGCTGTGGCTGCGGGCGCCTCGTTGTGGGCTGCAGCCTTGCTGGTGCGGCTGAACTACGACGCACCTCCGCGGCCATCCGCCGCGCGAGAGGCCAACCTGGTGAGCTCGGCCGTCGAAGGCATTCGAGTCGTCAGGCGGAACGGCGACCTTGCACTCATCATGGGCCTGGCAGCGGCGCAGTCATTCACCCGAGGGGCGCTGACCGTACTCACCGTGGTGGTCGCCATCGAACTGCTGGAGACCGGCGATCCGGGCGTGGGCATCCTCACCGCTGCCATCGGGGCGGGTGCAGTCCTGGGTTCACTCGCCGCGTCATTGCTGGTCGGCACCCGGCGCCTCGGCGGGTGGTTCGCCGTCGGTGTGGCCCTGTGGGGTACGCCGGTCACGCTGATCGGCGTCTTCCCACAACAGGTTGTGGCATTCGGCCTGTTGGCCTGTGTCGGCGTCGGGAACTCGCTGATCGATCTCGGAGGTTTCACGCTCCTGGCCAGACTGGCGGCAGACGAGGTGCTCGCGCGGGTCTTCGGAGTGCTGGAGAGCTTGGTCGCCCTGTCCATCGGGGTGGGAGCGATCGTCGCCTCGCTGGTGGTCGACTGGGCCGGCGTACGTCCTGCGCTCGTGACTGTTGGTCTGCTGTGTCCGGTCCTCGCCGTGGCGTCGTGGCAGCGGCTGCGAGGCATGGACCGGTCCATCGGCGTGCGCGACCACGACATCGACATGTTGCACACGGTGGCCATGTTGAACGTTCTGCCCTTGCCCGCTGTCGAGCAGCTCGCTCGCGGCCTGGAACCCGTCGACGTGCCCGCTGGTCACCTCGTCTTCCGTCAGGGCGACGTCGGGGACCACTACTTCGTGATCGACTCGGGCGAGGCCGATGTGATCGGTGACGGACAGGTCGTGGCAACGCTCGGTCCCGGGGAGGGGTTCGGCGAGATCGCCCTGCTCCGGCGGATCCGCCGGACGGCCACCGTGCGAGCCACCACCGAGCTCCGACTGAAGGCGTTGCGCTCCGACCGATTCCTCCCCGTCGTACTCGGCTACACGCCGAGCGCCCGCGAGGCCGGGGTGGTGGTTGACTCGATGCTCGACCGCTTCACGCCGCGTGCTGACGAGCCTGAGCAACCGCCCACATAGCCGAGCCCAAGGCCCCAAGGGCCGGTCTGGCAGCGATTCCCGATGTGTTCGACTCCACGTCGAGAGTCCGGGTGTGTTGGTACCGTCTTGCATGGCGACTGGGCGTTCCCTCCTCCTGATCGCTGATATCGGCGGCTACACCGAGTACATGCGATTCCATCGGATGAGCCTTGCGCATGCCGAGGTGAACACCGCGCGGCTGCTGGAGAAGGTGATCGATGCCGTGCCCGACTTCGATCTGATCGAGATCGAAGGTGACGCAGCCTTTCTCTCTCGTCAGGCCGACACACTGGACGTTGACGCAACGGTCGCCTTGACTCTCCAGGCCGCCACGGCCATGCATCGGGCATTCCACCTCGAGCGGCACTATGTCGCGACCAACCTGTGCCCGTGCAACGGTTGCACCCAGGCGAACAACCTGAAGCTGAAGTTCGTCGCCCATATCGGCGAGGTCGCCACCCAGACCATCAGGCAGCAGCGCAAGCTCGTCGGCATCGACGTCATACTCGTCCATCGGCTGCTGAAGAACCCTGTCGAGGTTCCCGAGTACGTGCTTCTCTCCGAGGAGCTGTACCGCATCTCGGACACCCCCATTCCTGGTCCCGTGCAGGAAGTGGCTCAGGACCTCGAGGGGATCGGCCCGGTTCGGGCGTACTTCGTGGATGTCGCGGACCTCCCGGCTTCACTCCCTCCGCAGCCGAATCCGTCCATACTCGGGCGCGTCGGGAGAACCCTGGCCATCGCCGGCTCCGGCATGCCGTACATGCTGGGCCTACGCCGCCGACGTCGTACGGCCTCCGTGGCCTGACGTCTGCCGAGTGTGCGGTCCGGCATACCGTGACCCCGCTCATGTGCTGAACTCCGGGATCATGGCAGAGGATCACGCTGCCGAGGTTCGACGGTGGGTTCCTGTTCCGACGTATTCGTTTCGGTACGTGCGGGACCGCGCCCTCATTCCGGGAGTGGGAGCCCGCCGGGCACTTTGGTGTAGCCGAGTTGCTCGATGACGCGTCCGCTGCTCACGCGGGTGACGTTCACGCCGAGCACTGATTCGGCGTCCGTGGGCCCGAAGCGGTAGCGCCACCGGACCGTTGCCCAGGCGCCCTCACAGAAGACGTGGTGGACCTCGAAGGTGCTGGCGTCGTCGGCCATCAGCTCCGCCCAGAAGTCCACGCACGCCTCCTTTCCGACGTACGCGGTGCCGTCCGGTGCCGGTTGCGCGGACACCATCAGGCACTCGTCGTGAACCAGGGCGGCCATCGCCTCAGCGTCGCGGCGCTTGAAAGCATCATTGAACAGACGGATGGTTTCGGCGGTCTCAGCGGTCGAAGGAGCGTCCAGTGCTGTCATGGTGAGGATCCTCCGGGAGTAGACTGAATGGTCTATCCACGAAGATATAGACCGATCGATCTACTTGCAAGGGGCCGAGCATGACGGAGAAAGCCGAGACTGCGGGGCCTCGGGAGCGGCTGCTCGTCGCTGCCGAGACTCTGCTCTACTCGCGTGGGGGCTCGGTCGGCGTGAGCGCGCTGCTGGAGGAGGCGAACGTCGCCCGCGGGTCGCTGTACGAGCACTTCGGCGGCAAGGACGGCCTGGTGGCCGCAGTTCTACGTCGTACCGCCGACGAGGATCTGGCGTGGTACGAGAGCGCCCTCAGCGACGGCGATTCGCCCCGAGGCCGGATCCTGGCGCTGTTCGACCGGCTGGACGAGCTTGTGTCGACTGCGGGCTTCCGCGGCTGCCGGTACCTTGCGATCGACCTTGCCTTCGCGGATCAGGATCATCCGGCTCATGCTGAGACGGACGCGTACCGGCGGCGGATCCGTGCCCTGCTGGTCCGGGAGCTCGAGGCTCTCGGTCATCCCCGGCCCGAGCATGCTGCGGAGCAACTGCACCTGCTGATCGAGGGGACACTGGTCATGGGCGCCACCCAGAATCATCAGCACCCCGCCCGCGCCGCACGAGACCTCGCCGCGATCGTGCTGGACGGGTGAACATCGGTGCGCGTGATGAGCCACGCCGCTGAGTCGCGGCGTGTCGAGCCCTGTCTCCAGTCCAGTCAGGCCGGCCGCTCGTCGTCGGCGAGGATCTCCTCGAGAACGAACGACGATCCTGCCGGCAGGTCGTCGCCGTCGCGAACCGCTCCGGCGCAGACGACCAAGGCCTTCCAGAGCGCCCAGCCTTGTCCTCGCTCCCAGGTCGCCTCGTCCACCTCCAGCCGATCGCGGAACGCGGCCCGGCTCTCGCCGGTCAGCATCGTCCAGGCGATCGCCAGATCGCAGGCCGGGTCGCCGGCTCCGCAGGTGCCGAAGTCGATGACGGCCGCGAGGGCACCGTCCTTCACCAGAAGGTTTCCCGAGGCCACGTCACCGTGGAACCAGACCGGCCGGCCGTCCCACGAGGCCCGCAACGCCCGTTCCCAGATCTCCTCGGCGGTCTCGGTCCGGATCAGGCCGTCCAAGGTCGCCAGAGAGGCCCGGGCCCACCTGTCATAGGTCGTCAGTGGTCCGCCTCGGAACCAATTGTGCAGTCCCGGGCCCGGTCCGCCGGTCGGGTCGATGCGCTGCAGGGACACGAGGAACTCCGCTACGTCGACGGCAAACGCCGTCAGGTCCTCGACGACGGCACGGTCCGCGGGCTCGCCACCGAGCCACCGATAGATCGACCAGTCGTGCGGGAAGCCCTCACCGGGTACGCCTCTGGCCAGCGGCACCGGGATCTCCACCGGCAACGCGGGTGCGAGGACCGGCAGCCATCGGTGCTCCTTCTCCACCGCCAGCGCGTACTCCTCGGCAGCCGCACCAGCATCTCGTCACCGAGGCGAAAGGTGCAGTTGTCCCAGCCCTGCGCATCGACCGGCCGGACCTCGAGGTCGGACCACTGCGGGAACTGCGCGGCGATCAACCTGCCTGCCGTCGCGGCGTCGACCAGTCTCCGGTCCGGAAACGGCAGGAGCTCGGGCGTCTCGTTCATCGGAGGCCGACCGTACGAGGCCGCATCGGACTACCGCAAGCCGATTTCCGATCGTCCCGAAGCCGACACACAGCGGCGGCCCAGCCAGCCGAACTAGACGACTGACGCACGGGGGTCGGTGTCCGCGGCCACGTTCGGAGAGCGCTGCGCTGAACGAGTAGCCCCGGCCGAGGCGACGACCACACAGGCCACGGCCAGCCACTGCGGCAACGTGAGCTCCTCGTTGATGATCACGATCGCCGCCAGCGCCGCGGCAGCCGGCTCCAGTGACATCAGGATCGAGTAGAGCGACGGCTTGATCGAGCGCAGCGCCACAAGGTCCAGCGAGTAGGGGATCACCGACGACAGCAGCCCGACCATCAGCCCCACGAGCCACACGTGCGGAGAGCCGAGCCCTTCGGCATGCATCATCGCGAACGGCGTCAGCCCAACGGCCGCGATCGTGGAGGCCAGCGCCAGCCCGTCGAAGCCCTCCCAGCGGGCTCCGGTGGCCTTGGTGAGCAGGATGGTCGCAGCCCAGCAAGCCCCCGCGAGCAGTGCGAAGAGCACCCCGACGACCGTGATGTCGCCCGGCTCCAGGCCAAGCAGCACCACACCGACAGCCGCCAGCGCGACCCACACGAGGTCACGGAGTCGCCGCGAGGAGAGCAGGGCGATCGACAGTGGCCCGATGAACTCGATCGTCACCGCGATCCCCAGTGGCAGCCGGGCGAAGGACTGGTAGATCGCCCAGTTCATCACCCCGAGTGAGGCGCCGAGTCCGAGCACGACCAGCCAGTTGTGCAGCCCGAGGCCGCGTACCCGAGGCCGAGCGATGAGCAGAAGGATCACGGCCGAGAACCCCAGCCGCATCCAGACGATCGCCGTGGGTGAGACGTCGTCGAAGATGGACTTGCCGAACGCCGCCCCGACCTGCGCCGACACGATCCCGATCAGAACCAGGACGACTGGGTGGGCCAGCCTCGCCCGGACCGAGGAAGCTGTAACCACCCGGTCACTCTAGATGATGGATGCGTAGTCGGACCTGGGGTTTTCCGCTGGAGACGGTCGGTGATCGCGGCTGGAGCCGGACCCCTGCGGAGAACGTGGGCGGTCACACCATAGTGACGTCGTGGTGCTGCGACTCCGCGTACCTGCGGCTCCGTCGTCCCGCGAGCGGCGCCGTGACGAGGGCGATCAGCAGGAGGCCGACGATGATCAACGCGGCCGACCCGATCGGCATGACCGTGATCGCCAACGACGTCGCGGCCAGCCCGACGCCGTTCGAGATACGCAGCCACGAGAAGCCTTCCGTACGTCGCTCTGGCGGCAGGAGGGCTTCGGCGGAGAGTGAGTAGTAGGTCATGAGCGGCGCCAGAAAGAGCCCGACGAGGACGGCACCGACCATCGCGACGCCGACCTGGTCGGCCACCCGGATGCACACCACGCCGGCCACCGTGGTCGCGAGCATGGCGACCACCAGCGGTGCGCGACTCGGCGGGTTGCGCCAGGTCGCCAGCAGGCCGCCCGTGACCGACGCGATGCACAGCGAGACGGCGAATACGGCCCCGAACCGAGGCTGCAGCCCGAGATCGACGGCGATCGTCACCGCGCCGACCTCGACGAGCGCGACAGCGGAACTGGTGGCGAGCGCGCAGGTCATCCAGGCCACGAACAACAGGGGAATCGAGCCGCCGTGTGGCCGGCCGTGGGACCCTCCGCGGGTGGTGTGAGCTCGCGGCAACAGCGGTACGGCGACGAGCAGGGCCACCGCCATGGCGACGACGGAAGCGACCGGCCACGTTCCGCCCAGCGCCGCTGCGAGTACGGGCCCGCCGACGAAGACCAGCTCGCCCGCCGTGGCCCCGATCGTCAGGGCCCTCGGCAGTCTCTCGGCCGGCACGATCTCGCTTAGCAGCGCCCGGTAGGCGCCGAAGATCGCACCGGTCGGCGCTCCGCTCGCGGCCGCAAGAGTGATCAACACGTAGGGGTCGAGGCGCACCGCGATGCCGGCAGCGAGTGCGAAGACCAGCCCTGCCCGCACGAGCAGCGTGTATCGGAGGAACGCTCGTGCGCCGACGCGATCGCCGAGCCTCCCGAGCGGAACGGCGAACACGACCTGGCTGAACGACATCGCCGTGACCAGAGCCGCACCGACGTTGAAGTTCTGGCTCATCGATACGGTGGCCAGCGTCAACGCGATGGGGGCCATCGCCTGTGGGAGGTTGGTCAACTGGTGGCTGGTGAGCCACCGTCCGTAACGGCCGGGCAGATGGCTCATGGACGACGAGGCTAGCCGCCTGGACCGTCAAGCGAATCCGGCCTGGTGGCTCGCCCGGCCGGCGCCGCTCTCGTCGTCGCGTCGCGCCGTCGAGCATCGGTCTAGCCGCCACGACTGACCAGAGTCGGGGACACCGTGTCTCCGCCCGCTCATCCCTCGTGGTGGGCGGGCGGAGCGCTGTGATGCGTCTGTCAGGAGATCTTGCGACGGTAGGAGAGATTGGCGAAGACATAGGCGACGACGAGGATGCCGACGCACCAGGCGAGGGCGATCCAGATGTCGGTGCCGACCGGCTGCTGGGTGAACAGGTCGCGGATGGCGTTGACGATGGAGGTCACCGGCTGGTTCTCGGCGAAGGCGCGCACGGGGCCGGGCATGGTCTCGGTGGGCACGAACGCCGAGCTGATGAACGGCAGGAAGATGAGCGGGTAGGCGAACGCGCTCGCGCCGTCGGCGGACTGCGCGGTGAGGCCGGGGATGACGGCGATCCAGGTCAGCGCCAGGGTGAACAGGACCAGGATGCCGGCGACCGCGAGCCACGCCGCCACTCCCGCCCCGGAGCGGAAGCCCATGAGGACGGCGACGAGCACCACCACGGCGACCGCGATGAGGTTGGCGACCAGCGAGGTCAGCACGTGCGCCCACAGGACGGACGACCGGGCGATCGGCATGGACTGGAATCGCTCGAAGATGCCGCCCTGCATATCCAGGAAGAGCCGGAATGCGGTGTAGGAGATGCCCGAAGCGATCGTGATGATCAGGATCCCGGGCAGCAGGTAGTTCACATACGAATCCGACCCTGTGTTGATCGCGCCGCCGAAGACGTAGACGAACAGCAGCATGAAGGCGATCGGCATGATCGCGGTCGTGATGATGGTGTCCGGGCTGCGGGTGATGTGGCGCAGCGAACGCCCCAGCAGTACGGCGGTGTCGCCGAGGAAGTAACTGTTCATCGTTGTTCCTTGTCCGTTCTGGCGCCGATGAGGGTGAGGAAGACGTCCTCGAGGGTCGGCTGCTTCTCGACGTATTCGACCTCGGCGGGTGGGAGCAACCGCTTGAGCTCGGCCAGGGTGCCGTTCACGATGATCCGGCCCTCGTGGAGGATCGCGATCCGGTCCGCGAGCTGCTCCGCCTCGTCCAGGTATTGAGTCGTGAGCAGCACGGTCGTGCCCTGCTCGGCGAGCTCCTTGACGGCCTGCCACACCTCGATGCGGGCCTCCGGGTCGAGCCCGGTCGTCGGCTCATCGAGGAAGATGACCGGCGGACTACCGATCAGGCTCATCGCGATGTCGAGGCGGCGGCGCATGCCACCGGAGTACGTCGCTACCCGCCGGGTGCCCGCCTCGGTCAGCGAGAAGCGCCTCAGCAGGTCATCAGCGATCGCGCCCGGATCCTTGAGCCGCCTCAGCCTGGCGACCAGCACGAGGTTCTCCCGCCCGCTGAGGATCTCGTCGACCGCCGCGAACTGCCCGGTGAGGCTGATGGACGCCCGCACGTCCGCAGCCTGCGTTGCCACATCGAAGCCGTTGACGCTCGCACTCCCCGCGTCGGCCTTGAGCAGCGTGGACAGGATCTTCACCACCGTGGTCTTGCCCGCCCCGTTCGAGCCGAGCAGGGCGAAGATGCTGCCCCGCGCGACGTCGAAGTCCACGCCGCGCAGGACCTGCAGCTCCTTGTACGACTTCTCCAGGCCCAGCACGCGGATCGCGGGCCCGGCGGTTGCGTGGGTCGTCATGCGTGAGTCCCCTCGTCAGTTTCTTCGGCGCGCGAGATCGCGTCGGTCAGCCGTTTCCGTTCCCGGTCGACATACCCGCCCTTCGAGTAGTTGCGAACCAACGCATCGACGAACTCCACAGGGTCGTCTCCGACGATCTGGCGGATAGGCGTTCCGTCTGCCGCGGCCCGCTCGAACAGATCGGCGACGTCCTCGAACACCGAAGCCGCACTGTCGCCATCCACGGGCCCGAAGTGCATCAGGTACCGCTCGATCGCCTCGACCGCGGTCCGGTAGTTCTCGGGAAGGGCTTTGACGCGCGCCTTGTATTCTCGCCACCGCCGCTTGTCGCCGATCACCTTCGAGATGAAGCCACTCTTGTCACCATCGGACATCGTCACTTGCCTCCTTTGCGGAGCTGTTCCAGTCGTTCGGAGAGGAAGCTCCAGTTCCTCCAGAACTCTTTGAGATATTCCTGTCCCTGAGCGTTCAGGGAATACACCTTGCGCGGCGGCCCCTTTTCGGACGGGATCTTCTCCACGTCGACGAGCCCGCGCTGCTCGATCCTGACGAGCAGCGCGTAGACAGTGCCCTCGGCAATGTCGGAGAAGCCCTGATCCCGCAGCCACGCCGTGATCTCGTAGCCGTACGCGGACCGGCCGGACAGGATCGCGAGGACGATGCCCTCCAGCGTGCCCTTGAGCATCTCCGTCACCTGCTTGCCCACGAAACACCTCCTCGAACTACTAAGCGTTACTGACTACCGGTACATAGTAACACTGAATAGTGGCGCCGCAAGCCCCCGTGGCGACGTCCATGCTCAGCCCATGCTCGCCTGTGTCACGCGGGGGCAGAGGTTCGATTCGTCTCGTCTCGATCCACGAAAGTCGCAGGTCATCGGCCGGATCGGACCTGGCCGTCAGACGCTCGCGAGGGGCCGGTTCAGCTCGAGGGAAATGACATGGACGGCCACGAGCCCGCTGGCGATGATCCCGATCGCCTTCGCGTACGCCACGTGCATCGTCAGGTACGGCTTGTCGCGGCCTCCGGACTCGTCGATGAACGTGTTCCAGTCCTTCGACGCGGTCGCGGCTGCGGCAGACCGCTCTTTCGCCCAGCGCTCGATGGAGGATGCGATGTTGGTGGCGATCGGGATCGATGTCGCGGACCGAATCCGCTCGATGTTCGACCCGTTCACGGCCAGGTCCTGTCGCAGGCCGGAGGCGAACTCCGCCACCGTGCTCACTGCGGCGATGCTGTCGGCGTAGAACTCGCCGGCGCGCCAGTTCCAGCTCTGCGCCTGCTCGCGGTGCCAGTCCAGGTCGTCGACGGCCTTCTGCAGCCCGCTGGCGAAGATCGTCAGGTTGACCTGGTCGAACACCTCGGGCCGGAAGACCTCACCGTGCTGGAGGTCATGCAGGTCGTTCATCGCTTCCGCGGCCTGCCTGCGGGCCGTAGCGGCCGCTTCGATCTCGGCCACCTTCTCGGCGGCTGCCGACAATCGATCCTGGCACCACGTGAAGTACTGCGTGAGGCGCTCGCCGAGAACCTCGGCGTCCAGGGCGCGACTGGTGACCGCGGCCAGTTCCCGGTCGAGCCTGTCGAGGGTCGGCGCGTCCATGGCCATGTCTGGCCCCCCACCTGTGAGTGATGCGTCTCGATGCGCTGCTGCGACGGATGTTCGTGACCTGAGGTTGCGGCAGCCAGGCCCGCCGCGCGAGAGCCGTTGCAGATATACGCACGCGGGATCACCGGCTCGGCCTGGACCGACCACGGTGAGCTGTCAGGTGATGATCGCCTCGCGCCGGGCGTGGGCCAGGACGCCGGCCGCGGTGGCCTCGGGCGTCATGGCCGAGGTGTCGAGCCACCACCCCACCTGGCCGAGCTCGCGAGTCATGTCGTCGGCGAGCCCGCTGTAGTCGTAGAAGACCTGCTCGTGAACAGCGCGGTTCGCGTTGCGCTGCCGGCACACCTCCAGCGGTGGGGCCAGCATGACGAACATGATCGGCCGCGCCACGATGCGGGCGACCATGAAGGCCAGCACCTCACGGTCCGGGACGACGTGATCGATGACCGGCACGAATCCGGCCTCAGTGAAGTTGTTGGCCAGACTGCACAGGTTCCGGGCGCGGAGCAGCAGCTGGCGCCGTGCTTCGTCCGCGGGCTCCGAGACCGGGCCCACTCGGCCGGTGACGATCATCCCGTTCATGGCGTCGCCGTCGAGCCGGGCGGCACGCGGGAACCGCGCGGCCACGAGACGCGAGACGGTGGTCTTCCCAGCGCCCGGCACTCCCGAAATGATCAGACAGCCCGGCTCCGCATCCGGCATCGGCAGGTCGATCACGTCAGCCATACTGCTCGCTCGACCGGGTGACCAAGCACCGTGCTCCAGGGGTTCGTCCGGACAGTACCGGGACCGTGGCCGGCGCGTCAGGCCGGCCGACGTCCCCGCACATGAGAGACGACCAGCTCAGGTACCGGCGTCTCCGCGACGCGGTCGGCGGCTCGCGCGGGGAAGTCGAAGACGCCGATCATGAGTTGCATCGGGTAGTCGGTTGCCTGGTCGACGCGCCGGACGACCTCGCCGTCCACGGAGAACGTGAGCGACCCGGGCCGCCAGCCGACGCCGTAGGTGTGGAACTCGGCCACGTCGATCTCGAGCGGATCGGCGGCGAACTCCTCGACCAGGGCCGGATCGCGGAACCGGTGCACCCCGATCCCCACAGCGGCGGAGCCGTCGCGGACAGCGTCGCCGAACACCTCGGCGACGCAGATCTCACCGGAGCGTTCGGGCTGGTCCTCGATGCCCGACATCCAGAAGGCGACCATCGACCGTGCCGTGACGACACCGCGCATCCGGACCTCGACCTGCCCGTACAGCGGCGTGTAGCCCCACATCGTCGGCTGCGCCTCGCGGACGACGAGGCCGTCGCGGAACGGCAGCTGACCGATCGTGCTGCCTGGCGGACCGGCGAAGCTCCCGCTCTGGATGCACGAGACTCGCAGCGGCTCGTCGTGCAGGTCAGCGCACCACAGCGGCTGGTCGGCCGGGATGCTCAGCCGTAGCTCGCCGTTACGCACGGAGTACGTTGCGGAGGACTCGGCGCGTGAGCTCCAGTGCGGCAGGTAGTACGGGAACCAGACATCCGGATCGAGGGTGTCGCCCGAGAAGCGTTCATCGAGTTCGAGGCGCGCGGCCATGCTCGATGTTAGCCACCGTCGGCTCAGTCGCCGCTGTCCAGCGCGTAGTCGTAGCGGATGAATCCGTTGAAGTCCGCGACCTTGTCGTACAGCAGTCGCGCCGTGGCGTTGTGATCCTGGGTGTGCCAGTAGAAGCGGTCCGCGTCACGCGAGCGTGCGGCATCGGCGACGGTCTCGATCAGCGTCCGGGCGACACCATGCCCGCGTGCGTTCTCGTCGACGAACAGGTCCTGCAAGTAGCAGACGGTGCTCGCCCAGATGCTGGTGTGAAAGACGTAGTGGGCGATCCCGACGAGCCGATCATCGACAAAGGCGCCGAGCCCGTGGATCCCGTCGTTCTCCAGCAGCCGAGTCCAGGTGAGTTCGTAACCGTCATCGGACACGTCGGTCCGGTAGAACGCCTTGTAGCCGCGAGCGAGGCGCTCCCAGTCGCGTCGGTCCGCCGGGGCCAAGGGCGCAGTCCGCAGGTGCATGTCTCGTCCTTCGTGACGTTTTCGGCCATACCTATCATCGGACGGCATGATCAGCGTGCACGACGCGGTTGCCGACCTTCGGGCCGAGGGCTACGACGGCCTGGCGCTGGTGCGGCGGCTGAGCGACCGGTTCGGAGCGCGGGTGTTTCCCGAGCCCAGCGGCATCGTGTTCCATGGCTCCTCGATCGAGCGTGACGAGCTCGTGCCGTACACCAGCGTGCGCATCGACAAGGCCGACCCGGCCGACCCGGCGATCTTCTGGGCGACCAGCGCGGACGTCGCGGCGTTCTGCGCGATCTTCAACCGCGGCCGGCTGGCCGACCAGGTGGCCGCGGGGCTGATGTCCGACGACGCGTACCGGCGGATGAACTTCACCAAGGCGTGGGTGCCGCATCGTCTCCGCGTCGGCGGGCCCGCGCCGGTGCTGGACGAGCTGGCGGCGACGGACAGCGGCGACGGGATGGTCGTGACCCCGGCGATGTGGGAAGTCGCCCGCGCCCAGCGGCCGGTGGGCTGGGTGCACGTGGCGTTGCCGGAGCCGCCGATCGACGCTCCTCAGGAGTTCGGTGACTATCACGTGAGCAGGCATCCGGTGGGGCCCGCGGCAGCCGTGCGGGTGAGGTTCGAGGAGCTGGCGCCGCTCGTCGTCCAGGCGGAGAAGGGCACCGTGACCTTCGAGTGGGTCGACGGCCACCCCCACGCCTAGCCGGGCGCACCCGATCTCGCGACGACCTTCCGGGTGCACCACGTCCGGGATGTCCGGGCTCTGACACCTGTCATACGAGCTTCGCGACCTATGGCACGTCTGCCGGCCGCCGCTGCCCGCCACGGTGGGGGCATGAAGAAGCCCATCGTCATTGCCGCACTCTCCTGCGTGCTGGTCACGGCCGCGTGTTCGGCTGAATCGACCGACTCGGACCCGAAGGCCCCCCTCGACGACGGCTCGGCCACCGTCGACCTCGACAGCGGCCGGATCCGCGGAACCGTCACCGACGAGTACCGCAGCTTCGAGGGCGTCCCCTACGCGGCGCCGCCCGTAGGCGACCTGCGCTGGGCGCCCCCGGAAGCCGTCGAGCCGTGGGAGGGCACCCGGGACGCCGTCGAGCCCGGAAACCTGTGCCCCCAGGAGGCGACCCAGTACGCCGACAGCGCCAGCCTGAACGAGGACTGCCTCTACCTCAACGTCACCGTCCCGCGCGGCGTCGAGTCCGACCGGCCCAGGCCGGTGATGGTCTGGATCCACGGCGACGGCGTGGTGGGCGGAGGCGAGTTCTTCGACGGCCGGCCGCTGGCCACCACCGGCGACGTCATCGTCGTCACCGTGAACTACCGGCTCGGCCTGTTCGGCGCCTTCGGTCACCCCGACCTTCCCGACGGCGGGACGTTCGGGCTCCAGGACCAGCAGGCGGCGCTGCGCTGGGTGCAACGCAACGCCGAGGCCTTCGGTGGTGACCCGGACAACGTGACCGTCTTCGGCGAGTCGTACGGCGCGCTCTCCGTCAGTGCCCATCTGACCTCACCAGCGGCGGAGGGCCTGTTCGACCGCGCGATCGTCCAGAGCGGCATGGCGCTGTCGGACCTGCCGGCCGGCGCGCTCAACCCCGGGCTCGAGGCGCTGGACTGGCACGGCTGGCGATCCGCGGAGGAAACCGCGGCCGTGGGTGCGTCGGTCGCCGGCGAGCTCGGCTGTGCGGACCCGTCGACGGCGCTGGCCTGTCTGCGGGCCAAGCCGGTGGCGGAGCTGTTCGAGTACCCGCAGATCATGCGGATCTTCCAGCCCTGGACCTTCGGGAACGAGACCTTGCCCGTGGTGCCGGCGCAGGCCATCCGCGACGGCGACTCGCACGAGGTGCCGGTGATCTCCGGGAGCACCAAGGACGAGCACCGCATCTTCGTAGGGTTCTTCTTCGACCTGCTGGGCACGCCGGTGACCGCGGAGCAGTACCCGCAGCTGCTGGCCACGACGTTCGGCGACGACGCCGCAGCGGTGGAGGCGGAGTATCCCCTGACCGGCTTCGAGTCGCCGAGCATCGCCTGGGCCACGGTGATGACCGACCGGATGTGGGCGACGTTCACGTTCGAGCAGAACCAGCTGTTCTCCGACCGGGCCGAGACCTACGCGTACGAGTTCGCGGACACCGAGGCGCCGATGTACGTGCCGTTCCCGGACACCCTGCCGCCAGGGGCCTACCACGCGGCGGACGTGCCGTACCTGTTCCCGGGCGAGGAGTTCGCCGATGCCACCCCTGAGCAGCGCGAACTGTCGACGACGATGATGACGTACTGGGCAAACTTCGCAACCGATGGCGATCCCAACGGAACCGACCTGCCGGAGTGGACGGCATTCGACACAGCCGACCGCGTGCCGTACGTTCAGTCGCTCGGACCTGGTTCGGGGGCGATCGGCGCGGTCGACTACGCGGCGGCGCACCGCCTCGAATTCTGGGACCACCTGCGCTGATCGGGACTCGGTGGCGTCGTCACCGGGCGCCCGCCGCGCCGCCTGCCCGGGTCATTTGGCCCCGGTATTGGCCCCTCCCCGAGATTCGCCGCGACTGTCTCATGGTAAGTGGCCATCGCTGATCGGCGAGGCCGTGGCGAGTGAAGGAGGTGCGCGATGCTGGAGGTCACGTCGACCACCCGGCCGCGGGTGACTCCATGTCACGCCCGTGAGCCGGTCGGTGGTCCGGTGCGGGTCTGGTGTCCGACGTGCGGGCGGTCGTGGCAGGCGGACGAGCTCGAGTTCGAGCCGTACTGAGGACATCGGGTCGGGTCTCGCCGGGATCCCCGACCGGACGTCATCCGGCGGGCTGCCATGGCGGCCGCCCGCCCCAGTCCCAGGTGGGCATCGGCTCGGGCGCGTCCACCTCGACCCCAGGCTGTGAGTACATCACCGCCATCCGCGTGCCCCACTCGAGATAACCCACGAACGCCGCGCGGAACTCAGGATCTTTCGGCAGGCCGACCTCGTCGGCGGAGTCGATCAGCAGGTCGACCCAGCGTCGTCGCTGGGCCTCGGTGATGGATCTGCCGAGATGGCGGCCGATCATGTGACGGTGGCCCCCGCGCTGCGTCGAGTAGCGCGCGGGGCCACCGAACACCTCGCCGAGCCACGCGGCCACGTGACGCGGATGGCCGGGATCCATGTTCCGGAAGACCGGTTCGAGCAGGTCGTCGGCGAGCACGTGGCCGTAGAACACGTCGAAGAGCCGATGGAACGCGGCCTCCCCACCCGCCCATTCGTACAGCGTGGGAGGGACCGGCGACGGCTCGGGCTCGTCGTGGGCGGGAGTGCTTCCGTCCGAGATCATGCGCTCACGACATCACTCAGGCCGGACTGAACTCAAGTAGGAACTTTTCGCCTGTGGACGGCCCCGCACACCCGGATCGCGGCGCGTCGCTCGCCGTGGCGTCGCCGTCGTGCCTCCGTCGTCACCGTGACCAGCGAACCGGTGGCGCCCACCTCGTCGATCCACGATGATCGGAGCCGTTGGCGTTCAGCCACGTTGGCTCTCGACGAGGAGGTCGCGATGAGCGGATCCGTCGCACGAATCACCCACATCAGTGCCCGGTCG
>DATCVR010000411.1:0-3062 GCA_036566745.1 Jiangellaceae bacterium
CACCGCCGGTGTCCGGTGAGCCGGAGCCGTCGCCCTCGCCGGCCGCCGCCTGGGCCGCGGCGGCGGTGGCGGCCAGGTACTTCCCGGCCGTGTTGGCCACCGCGACGATGGGCACCGCGATGATCGCGCCGATGATGCCGCCCGCGAGTGACCCCGCGCCGACGGCGATGACCACGGCCAGCGGGTGGATCCGCACCATCCGGCCCAGGATGAACGGCTGGAACACGTGGCCCTCGAGCTGCTGGATGGCCACGATGCCGACCAGCACGATGATCGCCGCCAGCAGGCCCTGGGTGACCAGCGCCACCAGCACCGCCAGCGCGCCGGTGACGAACGCGCCCACCAGGGGCACGAACGCGCCGAAGAACACCAGCACCCCCAGGGGCACCGCCAGCGGCACCCGCAGGATCAGCAGCAGAATCGAAATGGCCACCGCGTCGAACAAGGCGATCAGCAGGGTGCCGCGGACATACTGCGCGAGCGTGCGCCAGGCCACCTCGCCGGCGCCGGCCGCCCGCGAGCGCGCCGTGGCGGGGAGCAGGCCGACCAACCAGGCCCAGATGCGCTCGCCGTCGTAGAGGAAGAAGATCAGCGCGAAGAGCGTCAGCACCAGGCCGACGAAGATCTCGAACGCCACGGTGGCCGCCGCCGCCGCGCCCTCGGTGACGGCGCTCTCGTTGTCCTGGACGATCCCGACGATCCGCTCGATCCAGTTGTTGACCTGGTCTTCGTCGAGGTGGAAGGGCGGGCCGGCCAGCCAGTCGCGGATCTCCTGGAGACCCTCGGCCGCTTGGTCGACGACCTGGGTGAACTGGTCGCCCACGGCGTTGCCGACCAGGGTGAGCAGGCCGGCGACCACCACGACGAAGCCGATGAACACGGCCACCGCCGCTGGGCTGCGACCCCAGCCGGCGTCGCGCAGGCGCCGGACCAGCGGCCCCAGCCCGGCGGCGATGAGCAGCGCCGCGAACACCGGGAAGATGACGACCTTGAACTCCCACGCCAGCCAGCCCACCAACGCGATGGCGGCCATGATGACCAGCAGCCGCCAGCTCCACTCGGCCGCCGCCCGCACGCCATAGGGAACCGGGTGGGGCACGGGACGCTCGGGCTCGGTGACCACCACCACGTGATCAGGCGACGGCGCGGCCGAGGCGAGATCAGCCGCCTGCGCCTCAGCCGCCAGCTCGCGCTGGCGCTCGGCCAGGCGCTCGCGCACGGCCTGGACGCGCCGGCCGAGGCGACGGGACGGGTGATCGGACACCGAGTCAGCCTTGCACACGCTCCTGACTGTGGCGAAGCGCACACGGCACAGGCGTCATGAATGTGTGGAGTGCCCGTCTTGGACCGTGACAGGGAACCGCCACTCACCTCTGGGGGGAGCATCACATGCGCAGCCATGACGAGCGACCGGCCACGACCCTCACCGCATCGTGGCTGGAGCGGTCGGCGCGCCGTGACGCCCCGGACATGCCGAGCACTCCGGGTGCTCCGAGCGCGCCGGACGCGGGCTCCGGCCCCGGTGTCACCGCTGTCCTGGCGGCACTCTCCGAGCCGCGTCCCTCGGCCGACCGTGTCGTCGACGCGCTGGTCCGCTTCACCTGGGAACGCGCCGCCAGCAAGGACGACCTGGCGTGCACGCTCGACGAGGTCGACTCGCTCTGGAGCCTGCTCGCCGCCCAGGGACGCCCGGTCATCTCACGCGAGCTGGCCCACCACTGCGTCATCGACGCCTGGGTCGACGCCGTCGCCGCCGATCGCGACGCCCCGAGCCTCGACCCGCTGTCCGGCCTGCACACGACGGGCTACCTGGTCGGGCGCATCCACGAGCTCGACCGGCTGCACAGGGACGAGCCGACGCCGCTGGTCCTGCTGGTGGTCCACTGGCCCGAGCCGCGTGGGCCGTGGCGCCGGATCGGGCTGATGCTGGCGGTCGCGGCGGCGCTGCGCGATCACGTCCGTGCCGAGGCAACCCTGGCCCAGGTCGGCTCGCACGTCGCCCTCGCGCTGGTTCCCGACGACGCTCGGTCGCGCCTCGAACGCGGAGTCCTGATGAACGCGCTCCGCACGGGCGACACCGCCGACGCGCGGGTGCGGGTCGATGTCGTCCCGGTTTCGGAGGATCGCACGCGTCTGACCGCCTTGATCACCAGGCTGCACGACGGTTCCTTGACCGAAAGCACCATTGCGCCGCCGTCCGCGTGACGTTGAGATCTAATCCTTAGACTGGCCGCGGCATTGAGATTTGAGGATGTCAACGAACGTGGGGAATTCGTGACGATTCCAGCTGGAACCGAGAGCGACGCGGAACTCATCACGCGTACGCGCGCGGGCGACATGAGCGCCTACGACGAGCTCTACCGTCGGCACGTCGACGACGCCACCAAGGTCGCGCGCATCGTCACCCACAACAGCGACGAATCCCAGGACGTCGTGTCCGAGGCGTTCACCCGCGTCCTCACCCGGCTCCGCGAGGGCGGCGGGCCGGACGAAGAGCTCGCGCCGTACCTCAAGACGGTCGTCCGGCGCCTCGCCATCGACCGCCACCGCACCTCCCAGCGCACCGGCCAACCCGCCGACCCGGCCCTGCTCGACGTCCTGCCCGGCCCCGACGACCCGATGGCGCGGGCCACCGACCGCGAGCTCGTCCGGCAGGCCTTCGAGACCCTCCCCGAGCGCTGGCAGCAGGTGCTCTGGCACACCGAGATCGAGGGACGCTCCCCCGCCTCGCTCGCCTCGCGACTGGGATCCTCGCCCAACGCCGTGGCGGCTCTGGCCTACCGCGCCCGCGAAGGGCTGCGCCAGGCCTATCTCGCCGTCAACCTCTCCACCGATGTCCGGCCCGAGTGCCGCCCCCACGCGCCCAAGATCGCCGCGTACGTCCGCGGCACGCTGCCCACGGCCCAGTCCACGGGGCTGGTCGACCACCTCGGGCAGTGCTCGTTCTGCCGCGAGCGCCGCGACGAGCTCCTGCTCCTGGTCTCCGACCTTCGCGCCACCTTGTGGCCGGCCCTGTTGTGGCCGGTGGCGGGCAGCGTGGGCGTGGCGGCCGCGGCTGCCGG
>DATCVR010000412.1:0-13594 GCA_036566745.1 Jiangellaceae bacterium
CCGCGTGGACATTGTCGTCAAGGGACGTCGGACCGAAGTGCCAGAGCGTTTCAGGGCACACATCGCTGACAAACTCGCCAAGCTGGAGAAGTTCGACCAGAAGGTCATCCGCGTCGACGTCGAGGTGACGAAGGAGCAGAACCCTCGTCGCGCAGACGAGTCGGATCGCGTCGAGCTGACCGTTCATTCCAAGGGGCCGGTGATCCGGGCCGAGGCGGCCGCCGCCGACAAGTACGCCGCACTCGACCTGGCCACCGACAAGCTGCTGGCCAGGGTCCGCAAGGCGGCCGACCGTCGCCGGGTCCACCACGGCAACCGCACGCCCATCTCCGTGGCGGCGGCGACCGCCCCGCTGAACGGCGTCAACGGCGGCCAACCGGTCGCTGCCGAGTCGGCCGCCGGGCCCGCGTCCGAGGCGGACGCCGCCATCGACGCCTTCGCGGCCGGTGCGGTCGACGACGGCCCCATGGTCGTGCGCGAGAAGACCCACCGCACCACTCCGATCACGCTCGACCAGGCTCTCTACGAGATGGAGCTCGTCGGCCACGACTTCTACCTGTTCGTCGACGCCGACTCCAAGATGCCGAGTGTGGTGTATCGCCGTCGCGGCTACGACTACGGAGTCATCCGCCTCGACGTGTGACGGGTAGCGGCGTGGGCGCTGCGCCGACTCGTGAGGGGACACGGGGTCAGGACGGTCGCGGAGCCGGCATCAAGGCGTGGTTGATGGCATTGCTTCACCGCCGCCAACCACGACAGCCGGCGCAGCGATCGTCCTGACCCCGATCCACGCCGCGACTGTCGGTGCGGGCTGTTAGCTTCCGCGCATGGCGAGACGCGAAACGTTGTCGGCGGCCGCTGCCCGCAGGGTCGCGCTGGCGGCCCAGGGGTTCGCCGATCCGCGCCCGGTGCGGCCTGATCGGCGGGCGCTGCGCCGCGTCCTCGACCGCCTCGGCGTGGTCCAGATCGACTCCGTCAACGTGCTGTCCCGCTCCCACTACCTCCCGTTCTTCTCCCGGCTCGGGCCCTATCCCCGCGAGGCGCTCGATCGCGGCGCCAACCGCAAGCCCCGCAGCATGGTCGAGTACTGGGCCCACGAGGCGTCCTTCGTGCCGGTCCAGCACCACCCGCTGCTGCGGTGGCGGATGGCCGAGGCGTCCCACGACGCGTGGGGCGGCATGCGCCGCATCGCGATCGAGCAGCCCGAGTTCGTCGCGTGGGTGCTCGACGAGGTGCGCCGCCTGGGTCCCGTCACGGCCGGCGAGATCGAACACGACGCTCCCCGCCCCACGACCGAATGGGGCTGGAACTGGTCCCAGGTCAAGCGCGCCCTCGAATACCTGTTCTGGGCCGGCGAGGTCACCGCGGCCGGCCGCAACGGTGGCTTCGCCCGGCTCTACGACCTCCCCGAGCGGGTGCTTCCGTCCGAGGTGATCGCCGCGCCCACCCCCACCCGCGAGCACGCCTTCCGCGAGCTGGTCGCCATCGCGGCGCGGGCCCACGGGGTGGCCACCGAGCGCTGCCTGCGTGACTATTTCCGGCTGCCCGCCGAGCCCACCCGGGTCGCGCTGTCCGAGCTGGTCGAGCAGGGCGAGCTCACACCGGTCACGGTCGACGGCTGGAAACGCCCCGCCTACCTCCACCCCCAGGCGAGGGTGCCGCGCCGGGTCAATGCCCGGGCCCTGCTCAGCCCGTTCGACTCCCTGGTGTGGGAACGCACCCGCACCGAGGCGCTGTTCGACTTCCGCTACCGCCTCGAGATCTACGTACCGGCGGCCAAGCGCGTGCACGGCTACTACGTGCTGCCGTTCCTGCTCGGCGACAGCCTTGTGGCCCGCGTCGACCTCAAGGCCGACCGCCAGGCCCGCGTCCTGCGGGTCCAGGCGGCGTGGGTCGAGCCGGGCGCCCCGGCCGAGACCGCCGAGGAGCTGGCAGCCGAATTGCTCACCATGGCCGTCTGGATGGATCTCTCCGACGTCGTCGTCAACGGCCGGGGCGATCTCGCCGACGCGCTCGCCGAAGCGGTCCGGATGCTGTGATCGTCACGGGCCGTGACCACCGCCTCGTGTTCAGCGGGTGCCGGGCTGCTCGTCGCCGGGCTGCTCGCCAGCGGGCGGGTCGTCGTCGAGGAGCAGGTCGTACCAGTGCAGGTCCACGATCGCGCCGCCACGGAGGTGCTGGCCGGCCCGTTCGAGGCCGATCGGGCGGAACCCCGAGCGCTCGATCACCGTGCGCGATGCGTCGTTGCCCGTCACGTGGGCCACGACCAGGCGGCGCAACCCCAGCCCGCCCGCGTCCTGGTCGGCGAAGGCGTGCTCGGTCATCAGGGCCACCGCTGCGGTGGCGACGCCGGTGCCGCGGACTCTCGGGTGGACCCAGTAACCCACCTCGGCGCCGCCGTCGCGCGAGCTCACGCCCATCAGTGAGAACGACCCCACCGCGGGTCCGCCATCGGGCAGGGCCGCGGCCCAGTGCACGCCGCTGCCGGTCGCCGCCTGCTCGCGCCGGTCGTGGACGTAGGTCAGCGCGATCTCGCGGGTGTAGGGCGACGGCAGCCCGGCCAGCCAGTGCTGTGACACCGGGTCGTTGCACGCCTCGACGATGGCGTCGGCGTCGGTCTCGGCGAAGGGCCGCAGCACGACGCGCTCACTCCGGAGCACGGGCACGTCGAGCCAGCGGCCGGCCGGCTCCATCGGCTCGCCCGCACAGAGGCTGGCCACCCAGGCGTCGTGTCGCCGGCCCTGTTTGACGAGATCGCCACGGATGGTGCCCTCGAACCGGAACCCGGTCGCCCACGCCACCCGGCGCGACGCCCAGTTGCCCACGATGGCCTTCCAGCCCAGGTGGGTCAGGGCCAGGCCCTCGGGGTCGAAGGCGTAGTCGGCGACGACGCGGACCGCACCCGCCATGACGCCCGAACCGCGCGCCTCGGGGGCCAGCCAGAACCCGATCTCGGCCTTGCCGCCGGTGATCGGACCCACGCCGATCATGCCGATCACGCGACGGTCCTCCTGGTCGCGGACCGCCCAGATCAGCTCGCTGCCGTCGGCCCAGCTGGCCGGGACGACCTCGGTGACGAAGTGTGCCGCCTGCTCGCGGGTGAACGGCGGATTGACCGCCGTGAGCCAGCGCTGGATCTCGGCGTCCTGGCAGATCGCGGTGACCCGGTCGATGTCGTCGGCGGTCGGCACGGCCAGCACGATGCCATCGCCGCGGAGTTCGAACGGCTGCATGGGTGCATACTTCCGGGCACGACGGTCGAGGTCGAACCGTTGAGCGTTCTGTGGCCGTTCTGCGACACCGACGTACCATGGTGCGTCGGAGCCGCGTTCATCCACGCGCCCCACCGCGTCGTGTACCGCCCGACCACTGCGTCGCACCAGCCGCTGCCTAGGAGTTGACCCGCGTGCCCGCTCTGCTCGACAAGATCCTCCGCGCCGGAGAAGGCAAGATCATCAAGCGCCTCGAGGCGATCGTGACGCAGGTCAACAGCATCGAGGCCGAGATCTCCGACTTCACCGATGCCGAGCTGCGGGCCCAGACAGACGAGTTCCGCAAGCGGCTCGACGATGGCGAGACCCTCGACGACCTCCTGCCCGAGGCGTTCGCGACGGTGCGCGAGGCCGCCCGGCGAACGCTCGGCCAGCGTCACTTCGACGTCCAGATCATGGGCGGCGCGGCGCTGCACCTCGGCAACATCGCCGAGATGAAGACCGGTGAGGGAAAGACGCTGGTCGCGACCCTGCCGGCGTACCTCAACGCGCTGTCCGGCAAGGGCGTTCACGTCGTCACAGTGAACGACTACCTCGCGCGCTACCACGCCGAGTGGATGGGCCGGGTCCACCGCTTCCTGGGCCTCGAGGTCGGCGTCATCCTCAACGGGCTCACCCCAGCCCAGCGGCGGGAGGCCTACGCCGCCGACATCACCTACGGCACCAACAACGAGTTCGGCTTCGACTACCTGCGCGACAACATGGCCCAGCGGGTCGAAGACATGGTGCAGCGCGGCCACAACTTCGCCATCGTCGACGAGGTCGACTCCATCCTCATCGACGAGGCTCGTACCCCGCTGATCATCTCCGGGCCCGCCGACCAGCCCACGCGCTGGTACACCGAGTTCGCCAAGGTCGCCCAGCGGCTTCGTCGCGACACCGACTACGAGGTCGACGAGAAGAAGCGCACGGTGGGCGTGCTCGAGCCCGGCATCGAGCGGGTCGAGGACTGGCTGGGCATCGACAACCTCTACGAGAGCGCCAACACCCCGCTCATCCAGTTCCTCAACAACTCCATCAAGGCCAAGGAGCTCTACCGCCGCGACAAGGAGTACGTCGTGGTGGAGGGCGAGGTCCTGATCGTCGACGAGCACACCGGTCGCATCCTGTCCGGCCGGCGGTACAACGAGGGCATGCACCAGGCCGTCGAGGCCAAGGAGGGGGTGGAGATCAAGCAGGAGAACCAGACCCTGGCCACCATCACCCTGCAGAACTTCTTCCGCCTCTACGACACGCTCTCCGGCATGACCGGTACGGCCATGACCGAGGCCAGCGAGTTCGACAAGATCTACAACCTCGGTGTAGTCCCCATCCCGCCGAACCGTCCGCTGGCCCGGTTGGACCGCGACGACCTGATCTTCCGCACCGAGGACGCCAAGTTCGAGGCGGTCGTCGACGATCTCGTCCAGCGGCACGAGAAGGGCCAGCCGGTGCTGGTCGGCACCACCAGCGTCGAGAAGTCCGAGCGGCTCTCGCAGATGCTGCGCAAGCGCGGCGTCCCGCACGAGGTCCTCAACGCCAAGCAGCACGAGCGTGAGGCCGCCATCGTGGCCCAGGCCGGACGCCGCGGCGCGGTCACCGTCGCCACCAACATGGCCGGGCGCGGTACCGACATCATGCTCGGCGGCAACCACGAGTTCATGGCGCAGGCCGAGCTCAAGCAGCGCGGCCTCGACCCGGTCGAGAACCCCGAGGAGTACTCCGCCGCCGAGGGGCCCACGCTGGCGAAGCTCGACGCCCAGGTGTCGGCCGAGCGCGACGAGGTGCGTGGCGTCGGTGGGCTCTACGTCCTCGGCACCGAACGGCACGAGTCGCGACGGATCGACAACCAGCTGCGTGGCCGCTCCGGCCGTCAGGGCGACCCGGGCGAGTCGCGGTTCTACCTCTCGCTCCAGGACGACCTCATGCGGCTGTTCAAGAGCGAGTGGGTCGACATGATCCTGCGCACGCTCAACCAGCCCGAGGACGTCCCGATCGAGCACAAGCGGGTCAGTGGCGCGGTCAAGAGCGCCCAGACCCAGCGTGAGGCGCAGAACTTCGAGATGCGCAAGGACGTCCTCAAGTACGACGACGTCCTCAACCGCCAGCGCCACGTCATCTACGACGAGCGCCGCCGCGTCCTCGAGGGCGAGGACCTCCACCTGCAGATCGCGGGCATGATCGACGACGCCGTCGAGGCGTACGTGCGTGGGGCCACGTCCGAGGGATACCCGGAGTCGTGGGACCTCGACCAGCTCTGGACCGCGCTGCGTACCCTCTACCCGGTCTCGCTCGAGGTGGCCCAGCTCGAGGAGGAGGCCGGAGGCCGCGACGGCCTGTCCGCCGACTTCCTCGTCGACAAGCTGGTGACCGACGCCCGCGCGGCGTACCAACGGCGTGAGGGCGAGCTGGGGTCCGAGGCGATGCGCGAGTTCGAGCGTCGCGTGCTGCTCACCGTCCTCGACCGCAAGTGGCGCGAGCACCTGTACGAGATGGACTACCTGCGCGAGGGCATCGGGCTGCGAGCCTTCGCTCAGAAGCAGCCGCTGGTCGAGTACCAGCGAGAGGGCTTCGACCTGTTCGCCGCGATGATGGACGGCATCAAGGAAGAGTCCGTCGGGCTGCTCTTCCACCTCGAGGTGCAGGTCAGGGCCAAGGCGGCCGAGGGCGCTGAGGCCGGTGCCGCGGGTGCCGTCGCGTCCGGAGCCATCGGCGGCGACGGTGCCGCGGCGCCCGATCTCGTGGCGAAGGGCCTCACTCCGGCTCAGCGTCCGGCGCAGCTGCAGTACACCGCGCCCACGGTCGACGGCGACGCCACCGTGCAGCGGCGGGTCGAGAAGGCTCCGCGGGTCGCGCCGGTGGCCTCCGGCGAAGGCGGCGCACGAGGCAGCCACGCCGCGCCCACCGACACCGACGAGATTGACTTCTCCAACGTCGCTCGCAATGCGCTGTGCCCGTGCGGTTCCGGCAAGAAGTTCAAGCGCTGCCACGGCGACCCGAAGAACCGTCTCACCGAGGCCTGATCCCGGCAGGCGCGTGGGTTCCGTATCCGCGGCGCCGGCCGCTCGGCCGAGCTGATCGTTAGGCGCCGCCGGGTGATCGTTAGGCGCCGGCCGAGCCGATCCTTGTGTGGCCCTTCCCCTGGGTGATCTCCGTCCACTACGGTCCGTGACGAACGACCTTTCTCCCAGTGCTGTCCCGCAGCATGGCGGGCGCCAGGTTCGGTGGACGGAGGAGCGGCCCTCGGGCCGCACATGTGCCCATGCGAGTCTTCTCAGGTCATGGCGCCCGGGTGGCGATCACGCTGATAGCGGCCACGGCGGCCTTCTCGACGTCGGTGCTCGCGGCGGCGGCGCCCGCGGGTGGGGTCGGCGCCGGAGTCGTCAGCGCAGTGGCCAACGGAGTCGTCAACGGCGGCGGGCCGGACGTGCAGACCCTCTCGCCGCGCGCCGAGTCCGTACCCACGGCCGTCGTGTCGCTCGGCGACTCGTACTCGTCGGGGCTCGGCACTGGCGATTACACGGACTCGTGCGACCGCACCGAGCGCGCGTGGGGTCAGCTGATCTTCGGCTCCGAGGTGACCGACCGAACCCTGCTGGCATGTTCGGGTGCGGCGCTGGCGGACATGCCGGCCCAGGTCGCCGCTCTGGAGGGACTCTCCGACTCCGCCGGAGGGCGGTTGATCACCGTAACGGTAGGTGGCAACGACCTCGGCTTCGCCGACGAGCTGACCAACTGCCTGGTCTCGTTCCGCTCGTGCGCCGGGCGCGAAGCGGCGCTGGTGGCCGAAGCCGAGGCTCTGGAGGACCCGCTGGCGGCGCTGTACGACGACATCCAAGCGGCGGCTCCCGGCGACGAGGTGATCGTGGGCGGCTATCCGTACCTCGTGCCCGATCCGGCGGAGCGCAGCAGTTGTTCGGCTCTCACGGGCCTTCTCGCCAAGGCGGAACGGCAGATGATCCGGAGGGTGGGTGCCGCGCTCAACGAGGCCATCGACAAGGCGGCCGCGCGGGCCGGCGTCCGGTCGGCGGCCTCGGCGCTCGAGCTCGGCTTCGACGGACACGAGGCCTGCGACAACAGTTCGCAGGACTGGTTGTGGGGGCTGAAGCTGTCGTGGCCGTGGGGTTCCGGCCCGCAGGGCGCGGCGGCATCGGGGCCGGGCGGTGAGCCGCTGGCGTCGGCCTACGACCTGAAGTGGGAGGTGACGGCGAAATTCGTTCGCGACTCCTTCCACCCCAACGACGCCGGGCAGGCGGGCTACGCTCGCGCTTTCGAGCAGCAGTGGGCCGCCGGCTGAGCCGCGACTGCGCCGGGCATGTCCGGCACACCTCACGCGCGGGACGGCTGTCACGTGACGGACAGCCGTCGCGGGGGGACACTCGGCGTGGTCACGGGCCGGAAGGCTGAACCGGCCGGGGTCAGATCAACTCGAACGCGGTGCACAGCCACCGAGCCTCCCGGGCCTCGATGCGGACTGCGGCTGAGCGGACCCGATGGCCGGTCTGGATGACGACGCCCGCCTCGGCGACCGACTCCGACGGCCGGCACAGGCGAACGGCGCGCACGGTGGGCACCCGGCCGGGTCGGTCGGAGGCGCGCTGGGCGAGGCTGCGGTAGACCCGTTCGTCGGTCCAGCGCAACAGCTGTTGTAGCGGGCGCGGGCCGTACAGGCTCTCGAGGACGGCCTGCGCCAGCTTCGCGCACCACCGCCGAGGATCCGGCAGCACGCTGTGGGGCGGGTTGACCTCGCCGATCAGCCGAAGGGGTGCGCGCAGCTGAGGCGTGGCCGGCACCCCACCGGGCAGCACGAACGACAGTGCCAGAGCGCCCTGTGTGCGGTCGGAGTCGCGGCGCCGGGGCGGGTGGGCCGGACCGGCTTCGTCGTCGTACGGCGGCTCGCTGGCGGGCAGCGGGAGGCGCCTGAGCGCGGGAACGGACGTGACCATCGACGTTCTCCTCTCACGGACGTGTTCAGGCCGGGGCGTCGTGGGCCGGGGGAGCGCGGAGCATCGTTCCCGGGACGATGTGGTCGGGGTCCGGTCCGATCTCGTCACGGTTCGCGGCGAACCAGCGCGGCCACTCGGCCGCGATCCGGTGGTCGGTGGCGCGGGGCCCGAGGTGGTGTTCGGCGATGGCCCACAGCGAGTCGCCGGGCTCGACTGTGATCAGGACCGCGGTGTCACCGGCCGGGGCATGGTCCGGCGGGTCGGTCACTTGGGCGGCGTCGCCGGGTGGACGGACCGGCGGTCGTCCGACGTCGGGGAGCGGACGCGGCGACGACTCTCCCGTGGCGACAGCGTGTGCGCCCGCGATATGCATGGCCGAGACGGGCACGGCCGCGACCGGCGATGCGGCGGCGACGGGCGTCGAGGCTGCCATCGGAGCGGAGGCGGCGATCGGAGCGGCGAGAGCGGCAAATCCGAGGGCCGAGCGGACCGCGTGTCGAGCGAGGCCAGGGACGAGGGCCGCCGACCATCGTGCCGCGATCCGGCCCGCAACTCCGGGCGCGGCCGTGACGGCCACGAGTGCGACAACCGACGCGATCCAGACGCAGCCGGCCCAGGCCAGCGCCGCGCAGCTGATGACGACCAGCTCCTCGAAGGAGGCCGCGCCGGCACGGGCGGAGGTGAGCGCGTCAGCCGCGCCCCACCCCGCCACTCCGGCCACGGAGCCGGCCGCGCCGAGCAGGCCGATCAGAAGATGGGGCCGGACTCTGCTAGACATCGCCGTAGACCTCCGATCGCTGTCGAGTGCTTGCGTTTGCTTGTGTTCACGTATCGAAGCCCGTGTCCGAGGCATACGTCAACCGCAACTGTGGACAACGTCGGCCACCCGCCCGGAGGGTCGTGAGCCCGTGTACGGTCGGCCGGGTGCGGTGGGAGAACCTCTTCGCCGACCTCGAGCACCAGCTGGAGGAGGCCCGGCGACGCGACGACGATGCCGAGCTCGCCGACCGGATCAGCGGCGAGCTCCTGCGCGTCGAGCTGCGTCACCGGCTCGGTGCGAGCCGCGGCTCGACGGTCGACGTTCACGTCCTCGGGGCGGGGGCGGTCCGCGGCGTCCCGAGCATGGTCGGCGTCGACTGGTTCGTACTCACCGAACCGACCGGGGGAGAGGCGCTCGTCCCGATCAGGTCCGTTCTCACGGTGTCAGGGCTGACCCGCAAGGTGTCGATGTCGTCCGAGCGCACGGCGGTGGCGCGGCTGCGCATCGGTCACTGCCTGCGCGGACTCGCTCGAGACCAGGCGGAGGTGACGGTCAGGTTGGTCGACGGCGCGTCGTTGTCGGGCATCGTGGACCGGGTCGGCGCGGATCATTTCGCGCTGGTGGCATCCGATGCTGCGAAGCGCCGCTCTCCCGCGCGCGGGGTGTCCGACGTGATGTTCTCCGGGCTGGCCGTGGTGCACAGCAGCCGCTGAGCCGACCGCCGTCAGCTCTCGCCGCGGCCCAGCGGGTGGGTCTCGACGAACTCGCGGGTGTCGGCGTAGAGGCGCTGGATGTAGTCCTCGAGCACACTGGCCTCGACCCGCCACTGACCCCGTCCGCCGATCTTGATGGCCGGCAGGTCTCCGCCACGCACGAGCGCATACACCTGGGCCGAGGAGATGTTGAGGATTTCGGCGACATCGGCCAATTGGAGAAATCGGGGCCCTTGGGTCATTTCTTCCTCATTCGTCACGCTCGGTCCACGTCGGTTTGCTTAGTGTGCCACTCATTTGCCTGTGGACGAGTCCTGCCGTCCACAGGCTCGGATGGCTATTGTTCGCGGATGGTGATCACCGACAACGCCGATGGCGGCCGCCCGTTCGCGCCGCCTCCGGTCTCCTCGCCGCCGTCGAGGCGGCTCCGACGGGCCCGATGGCGCAGCCCCCAGCTGATCATCGGCGTCCTCGTCGTGGCCGTCTCGGTCGTCGTCGGCGCGCGCGTGGTCGCCGCTGCCGACGACACCGTGCCGGTGCTGGTGGCCGCCTCCGACATCGGCCCGGGTCAGCCGCTCACCACCGACATGGTCGAGTCCCGCGACGTTCTCATCGACGGCGGGTACGACCTCTATTTCACCGGCGACATCGGCGAAGGGCTCGTGGTGATCCAGCCGCTGCGGGCCGGCGAGCTGGTGCCGCGCTCCGCGGTCGTGCCGGCCGGCCAGCTGAGCACCGGGCCGGACGCCATGCGCAACGTCACCATCCCGGTGCCCGCGGCCGAGGTCCCGGCCGGGCTGTCGGCCGGCGACGCCGTCGACGTCTGGCTCACGCCGATCGAGGGCGCCGAGCCCCATCGCGCTCGCCAGCTCGCCACGGCGCTGCCGGTCACCAGCGTGAGCGACACTGGTGCGCTGGGCGTCGACGGCAGCGTTCGCAGTGTGACGATCGCCCTCACCGCACCACCCGTCGACGCCGACGAGGACCCTGCCGCCGCGCTCGTCTCGCTCACCGGCCAGGTGCTCACCGCCGGTCGCGACGGCCGGCTCTACCTGACGCGAGTCCCGGGTGTAGGCGTGGGGGACTGAGCCGTGGCCGATATCGCGGTGCTCACCGCCGTCAGTGGCGCCGGCTGGGAGCCCCAGCTGGTCACCACCCTCGAGAGCGCTCCCGGCGGGCTGTACGTGGCCCGCCGCTGCGTCGACGTCGCCGATCTGCTGGCGACGGCGAGCGCCGGGCACGGGCGGGTCGTGCTGCTCTCGGCCGACCTGCGGCGCCTCGACCGCGAGGTGCTCAGCCGGCTGCGGTCGGCGGGTCTCGCCGTGGTCGGAGTCGTGCCCCCGGGCGTCGACGGAGCCGCCACCCGCCTGCACGAGCTGGGCGTCGCCCACGTCGTCGGCGCTGACGTCGGGCCCGACGAGCTGGCCGGGGTGGTCGTGACCGCCGTCGAGGCCGTGGGTGAGCCAGAGGTCGCCACCCGCGCCGACCACGACACCGACCTCGACGACTCCGGGCACGCCGACCGAGGCCCCGGCGACGGCGGTGTGATCGCCGTGTGGGGTCCGGTCGGCGCGCCCGGGCGGACCACCGTGGCCGTCAACCTCGCCGCCGAGCTCGCCCAGACCGGACTCTCGGTGCTGCTCATCGACGCCGACACCTACGGTTCCTCCGTCGCCCAGCACCTCGGTCTGCTCGACGAGGCGCCAGGCCTGGCTGGGGTCAGCCGCGCGGCCAACAACGGCCGGGTCGACGCCGACGTGCTCGCCCGCCACGCTCGCGAGGTCGTGTCCGGGCTGCGGGTCCTCACGGGCATCTCCCGGTCAGGACGCTGGCCCGAGCTCCGGCCGTCGTCCCTCGAGGCCGTCTGGGCGGCGGTCCGACACGCCGCCGACGTCACGGTCGTCGACGCCGGGTTCTGCCTCGAGCGCGACGACGAGATCAGCTTCGACATCGCGGCTCCCCGGCGTAACGGCGCCACCATCAGTGCCCTCGAACATGCCGATCACGTCCTCGCGGTGGGCGCGGGAGACCCGATCGGCCTGGCCCGGCTGGTGCGTGGCCTGGGCGACCTCCGCGAGATCGTTCCGGGCGTGCCTATCTCGGTCGTGATCAACAGGGTGCGCAGCTCTGTCGCCGGACCCGAGCCCGAGCGGGAGATCGCCGGCGCCATGAGCCGTTACGCCGGCGTCGCTCCCGCGGCGTTCATACCCGACGATCCCGCGGCCCTCGACGCCGCGGTGCGCGGTGGCCTGAGCCTGGTCGAGGTCGCACCAGGTTCACCGGCCCGGCAGGCGCTGATCGGGCTGGCCGGCAAGCTCACCGGAGTCCCGGTGCAGCGGCCGGCCCGGGTTCGCTGGCGCCGGCTGGTGCCTGCCGGCTGAGGCGGCGCCTACCACACGACGCGGCCGATGGGCGTGCGTTCGGGGTCACTGTGATCCACACTGGTCGGATGGAGCACGTCAGCCGATCGGACCGCTCGCGAGAACCTCGCCGGGGTCTGGTGCTGGGTGGCGGCGGCGTCCTCGGCGCGGCCTGGATGATCGGCGCGCTCGGCGCTCTCGAGGAGTCCACCGGCCTCGACGTCCGCACCTTCGACCACATCGTCGGCACGTCAGCCGGTGCCGTGGTGGCGGCCCTGCTGGGAGCCGGCGTCAGCGTCGCCGACCAGCGCGATCACCAGCTCGGTCGGGCCCGCACGGGTCCGCTGGCCGCCCAGGGCTGGGACTACGACACCGCGACTGGCGGGTCGAAGCCGCGGTTGCCACGGCTGAGCGTGGGCTCGCCCGCGATGGTCGCCCGCAACGTCCGCAGGCTGCGCCGGATGCCTCCCACCGCCGTGCTGTCGGGTTTCGTCCCCGAAGGCAGGGGTTCGCTGGACGGTGTGGGCGAGCTGGTCGGAGCCGTGACTCCCGAGGGGTCGTGGTCGCCGCACGGCGGGGTCTGGATCGTGGCAATGGACTACGGCACCGGCCGACGGGTGGCGTTCGGCCGCCCCGGCGACCCGGAGGCGAGCCTGTCCGAGGCGGTCATGGCCTCGTGCGCCATCCCGGGATGGTTCGCGCCGGTCACCGTGGGCGAGGACCGCTACATCGACGGCGGAGCCTGTTCGGCCACGTCGGCCGACCTGCTCGCCGGGCTCGGCCTCGACGAGGTGTACGTCGTGGCGCCGATGGTGTCCTTCGAGTTCGATCATCCGCGGTCGCTGGTCTCGCGGCTCGAGCGCCGATGGCGGGTGCGGGTCACCCGCCGATGCATGCACGAGGTGACGAAGCTGCAGGCCCAGGGCACCGACGTGTGCATTCTCGGCCCGGTGGCCGACGACCTCGCGATCATGGGCGCCAACGTCATGGCCGTCGGTCGGCGGCTCGACGTGCTCGAGACCTCGATGCGGACCACCGCCCAGACGCTGGCTCGCGGCCGGCAGCGCGCGGACGCCGGGTGATGCGCGTCTTCGTCCCGGCGACGATGCCGCTCCTGGCCCGCCTGCACGCCCACGGCTCGCTGCCGGTCACCGCCCGGGTCGCCGTCACCGACGCGTTCCGGTCCCAGCATCCCGAGGTCACCGACGCCGAAGAGCTCGAGTACCTCGCGATGGCCGAGGCGGCGCGCGGGTCGGTCGAGCTCGTCGCGGCCGACCCCGAGGCCGCTCGCCGACGGGTCGTGATCGCCGTCGACGACCCAGGCGACGAGCTCCGCCTCGACCAGATCGCCTCGGTCCACATCGACGACGACGATGCCGTCGAAGCCATCCATCGGGCGGCGGACATCGTCCGCCATGGCGGCGAATGTCCTGACGAAGTGGATGAGTTCGAACTGATGTGGTTTGCTCCGCAGGAATTGTCCGTTGTCTTGACCACATGAGACCCGAACGTGGGAGGGCGGCGCGGGCGACACCGTGGATACTGTCGTCATACTCGCGACGTT
>DATCVR010000413.1:0-13501 GCA_036566745.1 Jiangellaceae bacterium
GTGACGTCCTCGTTCTTCGCCGGCGCGGAGATGATGACCTTCTGGGCGCCGCCGTCGATGTGGGCCTTGGCCTTGGTGGCGTCGGTGAAGATGCCGGTGGACTCGAGCACGATGTCGGCGCCGAGCTCCTTCCACGGCAGCGCCGCGGGGTCGCGCTCCTCGAGTGCCTTGAAGCTGCGCCCGCCCACCGAGATGGTGTCCTCGCCGTAGCTGACCTCGTCGGCCAGGACACCGAGGATCGTGTCGTACTTGAGCAGGTGAGCGAGGGTCTTGTTGTCGGTGAGGTCGTTGACGCCGACGATCTCGATGTCGTCACGGCCCTGGGCCAGCACCGCACGGGCGAAGTTGCGACCGATGCGCCCGAACCCGTTGATTCCTACGCGGACAGTCATGGCGGATCTATCCCCTTCACGTTTCAGGGTGATTGCTGAAAGTGGTCGTTCCACCCCGTCGTGGTGACCCGCGTCCGACCCTAGAGCATGGGCATCGCCGCCGTGAACTGAGCTGCCGCCCGGGCCGGTACAGTCTGCGGCGTTCGCGCCTACCGAAGGGAACATCGGTGACCATCTACGTCGTCATCGGGGCCATCGGCCTGATCCTGCTCGTGGTGACCCTGGTGGGCGGCGAGCTGCTCGACGGGGTGTTCGACGGGCTCGGGGCCGACTGGTTCTCCGGCGCCGCGCTGGCCGGGTTCCTGGCGGCCTTCGGGTTCTGTGCGGCCCTGTTCGACGCCAACGGCAGCCCGACCCCCGTCAGTGTCGGCCTCGGCGTGGGTGCGGGCGTGCTGGTGGGCGGCTTCGCGACGTGGCTGACCCGGCTGCTGCGCGGCGGCGCCACGGACGACACCCCGCGCACCGGCGACGTGATCGGCTACGACGGCACGGTCGTGTCGAGCATCCCCACCGACGGCTTCGGCGTGATCACCGTGAGCCTGGGCGGGCACCTCACCCGGTTCAACGCCCGGTGTTCCGAGCCGGTATCCGCGGGTGCGGCGGTCACGGTGGTGGGTGTCCTGTCACCTACGGCCGTGTCCGTGGCTCCGCTCTGACCGCTGCCCAGCCTCACCTCCCCGCTCTGAGTCTCACCGCTGATCTCTCGTCCCGCTGATCCCACGACCTGTCCGGATCGTCTCGAACACCCCGGGAGTCCCTTTCATGAGCCCGACGCTCATCGCCGTCATCGGCCTGCTCGTCCTGCTAGTCCTCCTCGTCCTGCTCATCACCAGCCGCTACAAGGTGGCCGGGCCGAACGAGGCCTACATCGTCACCGGACGGCGCGGCAAGGCCGTCACCAACCCGAACACCGGCCGGATCTCCACCGACCTCTCCGGCCAGCGGGTGGTCATGGGAGGCGGGACGTTCGTGATCCCGTTCGTGCAGAAGCTGCACATCCTCGACCTGTCCAGCCGCCGGCTCTCGGTCCAGATCCGCGGCGCGGTGTCCGGACAGGGCGTCAAGCTCAACGTCGAGGGCGTGGCGATCGTCAAGGTCGGCGGCAACGAGGACCAGATCCGCGCGGCCGCCCAGCGCTTCCTCACCCAGCAGGACGAGGTCGAGACATTCACCCAGGAGGTGCTCGCAGGCGCGCTGCGCTCGATCGTGGGCGGCCTCTCGGTCGAGCAGATCATCCGTGACCGGGCCGCGTTCGCCCAGCGGGTCGCCGACGAGTCCGAGAACTCGCTGACCGGGCAGGGACTGGTGCTCGACACGTTCCAGATCCAGGACATCACCGACGACGGCAGCTACCTCTCCGACCTCGGCCGGCCCGAGTCGGCCCGGATCGGCCAGGAGGCCGCGATCGCCGAGGCCATCGCCCGGCGTGCCGCCGAGCAGGCCCGTATCCAGGCCGAGGAGGAGATCGCGGTCTCTCAGCGCGCCCTGGCCCTGCGCCAGGCCCAGATCAAGGCCGAGACCGACGCCGCTTCGGCGACCGCCGCCGCGGCCGGACCACTGGCCCAGGCCGATCGCGACCAGGCGATCCTCGCCGAGCAGGAGAAGGTCGCCGTCCGCCAGGCCGCACTGACCGAACGTCAGCTGGACACCCAGGTACGCAAGCCGGCCGACGCCGAGCGCTACCGCGTCGAGCAGGTGGCCGAGAGCAAGCGCAACGCCGACATCGCCGAGGCCGAGGCCCGCAAGGCCGCGGCGATCGCGGCGGCGCAGGGCCGGGCCGAGGAGGCCCGGCTCAACGGTGAGTCCGAGAAGGCCCGGCGTGCGGCGCTGGCCGAGGCCGAGGCGATCGAGGGCGCCAAGCGCGGTGAGGCGGAGAAGGCTCGCCGGCTCGCGGAGGCCGACGCCGTGCGCGGCGAGGGCGAGGCCGAGGCGTCGGCGATCCTGGCCAAGGGACAGGCCGAGGCGGAGGCGATGGACAAGCGCGCCGACGCCTTCGCGCGGTACAACGACGCCGCCGTGCTGCAGATGCTGGTCGAGGTACTGCCGAGCGTCGCGCGTGAGGTGGCGGCCCCGATCAGCGCCATCGACAAGCTGACCGTCATCTCCAGCGACGGCGCGGGAAGCCTGCCCCGTCAGGTCACCGACAACCTCGTCCAGACTCTCGAGCTGCTGAAGAACACCACCGGCCTCGACCTGGACGCACTGATCAAGAGCGCCGCGTCCGGTGCGTTCGGCAAGCTGGGCCTGGGCGCCGGTTCAAACGGGTCCAACGGGGCCGAGGCCGTGGCTGATCACGAGCCGACGAGCTGACGTCCGGCCGAATGATCACGTTCAGCAGGGAATCGGGTGCATCACGAGGCTTACAGGCCTAGTGGAGCACCCGATTCCCTGCTGAACGTGATCATTTCGGAGCCGGCTGAGTGGCCCGGTCGGAGCCGAGAGTGGTTGATCAGGGGGCGAGCATGTCCGGGGTGAGGTTCGCCTCGGTACCGGGCATGCCCTCGTCGGTGGCCTTGCGGTCGGCCATCGCCAGCAGCCGCCGGATGCGGCCCGCCACGGCGTCCTTGGTCATCGGCGGCTCGGAGAGCTGACCGAGCTCCTCGAGGCTGGCCTGCTTGTGCTCGAGGCGCAACATGCCGGCGACCCGGAGGTGGTCGGGAACGTCCTCGCCGAGGATCTCGAGCGCTCGCTCGACCCGCGCGCCCGCCGCCACGGCAGCCCGGGCGGAGCGCCGGAGGTTCGCGTCGTCGAAGTTGGCGAGCCGGTTGGCCGTGGCCCGCACCTCGCGGCGCATCCGGCGCTCTTCCCAGGCCAGCACGCTGTCGTGGGCGCCGAGCCGGGTGAGCATCGCCCCGATGGCGTCGCCGTCGCGGACCACCACGCGATCAGTGCCGCGGACGTCGCGCGCCTTGGCCGAGACGTCGAGCCGCCGAGCCGCCCCCACCAGCGCGAGAGCCGCCTCCGGGCCGGGGCAGGTGATCTCGAGCGCCGAGGATCGGCCCGGCTCGGTGAGCGACCCGTGAGCCAGGAACGCCCCCCGCCAGGCTGCTTCGGCGTCGCACGTGGCGCCGTTGACGACCTGGGGCGGCAGCCCACGCACCGGACGCCCGCTGCCGTCGATCAAGCCCGTCTGGCGGGCCAGCCGCTCGCCGTCGTTGACCACCCGGACGACGTAACGGCTGCCCTTGCGGAGCCCGCCAGGGGCCACCACGGCCAGGTCGCTCTCGTGGCCGAAGACCTCGGCTATGTCACGGCGCAGCCGTCGTGCGGCCACGCCGGTGTCGAGCTCAGCCTCGATGACGATCTTTCCGCTCACGATGTGCAACCCGCCGCCGAAACGCAGCAGGGACGACACCTCGGCCTTACGGCAGCAGGTCTTGGTCACATCGAGGCGAGCCAGCTCGTCCTTGACGGATGCGGTCATCGCCATGGCCCGATCCTGCCACGGCCGAGGGTATGCGCGTACACCTCACCGAGGAGGTCGGGGTCGTGGCTCGGGCTGCCGTCGGCGGACGCGACGTCGGCGATCGCCAGCTCCGCGCCCATGTCGGCGGCCACCCGTCGCAGCAACGGTTCGTCGGGGACCGAGGCCCGATCGGCGATGACGATGTCGAGACGCAGGTCGGGGGCGTACGCACCGAGAACCTCGAGGTGGGTCTCGGGCCCGAAGCCGGTGGTCTCGCCGCCCTCGGGTGTCAGGTTGAGGGTGACGGCGCGCCGGGCCGACGTGGTGACCAACGCCTCATGCAGCTCCGGCACCAGCAGGTGCGGGATGACACTGCTGAACCAGCTGCCGGGGCCGAGCACGACCCAGTCGGCGTCGGTGATGGCCTCGAGTGCCTCGGGGCACGCCGGTGGATCGGGCGGCACCAGCGAGACCGCGATGACGTCGCCCTCGACCGTGGCGACGGAGTGTTGGCCCGAGACGGTCATGATGTGTCGCGCGCCGGTGTGGTCGCGGGCGGAGGAGCCCACGAGCGCCTCGATGTCCATCGGGACCTGCGACATCGGCAGCACCCGGCCCTGGGCACCGAGCAGGCGCCCCACCCAGTCGAGGCCCTCGACGTGGCCCCCGAGCAGCTCCCAGAGGGCGACGATCAGGACGTTGCCGACGGCGTGGTCGTGCAGCTCGCCGTCGCCCGCGAATCGATGCTGGAGGACACGAGCCCAGGTGCGGCCCCAGTCGTCGTCGCCACACAGCGCGGCCAGCGCCATCCGGAGGTCGCCGGGTGGCAGCACGCCGAACTCGCGCCGCAGCCGCCCGCTCGACCCGCCGTCGTCGGCGACGGTGACCACCGCGGTGAGCCGGCCGGCCACTCGTCGCAGGGCGGCCAGAGACGCCGCCAGACCGTGTCCACCGCCCAGCGCCACGACCTTCGGCCCGGCCAGGCGCGCCTCACCTGCCGGATCGACGGCCGGCTCGCTGACCCGGCCGAGCTCCGGGTCGGGGCCGGCCGGCGTCTCTGCGTCGTCCGTCATTCCAGTCACCACACCTGCGGCGAGGTCCGGCCGGGAGCCGGCCTCGCGTCGGGTATCACTCCCCTACGTCATTCCCGGCCGAGGTCGCGGTGGACCACGAGGGTCTCCACGCCCTTCGCCGAGAGCCTGGCCGACAGCGCCTCGCTCATCGCGACGCTGCGGTGCTTGCCGCCCGTACAGCCGATGCCGACCGTGACGAATCGCTTGCCCTCGCGGAGATAGCCCTCGGAGACCAGCTCGAGCAGGCCTTCGTACCGCTCGAGGAAGTCGGCGGCTCCCGGCTGTGACAGCACGTACTCGGACACGGCGGCGTCCCGCCCGGTCTGGGGCCGCAACTCGGCGATCCAGTGTGGGTTGGGCAGGAACCGCATGTCGGCGACGAGGTCGGCGTCGACCGGCAGGCCGTACTTGAAGCCGAACGACACCAGGATCACCCGGAGCCCGACCTCGGGACCGGCGAACGCCTTGCGGATCCGCCCGGCGAGCTCGTGGACGTTGAGCACGGAGGTGTCGATGACCAGGTCGGCCGCCACGCGCAGGGACGCCAGCTGCTCGCGCTCGCGGGCGATGGCCTCGACCACCCGGCCGCCGCCCTGGAGCGGGTGTGGCCGGCGCGCGGACTCGAACCGTCGCACGAGGGCTTCGTCGCCAGCTTCGAGGAAGAGCACCGTGGGCCGCACGCCACGCTCGTCGAGCTGGTCGAGGGCGCCACGCAGCTCGCCGAAGAACACGCCGCCGCGGACGTCGGCCACCACAGCGATCCGACCGATCTCGGGGCGTTGGCTGACGGTGGTGACGAGGTCCATCAGCAGCGATGGCGGGAGATTGTCGACGACGAACCAGCCGAGGTCGTCGAGAGCGGCCGTCGCGGCCGTCTTGCCAGCTCCGGACATCCCGGTGACCAGCAACAACTCGGGCAATTCGACGTCGGCGGCAGGGCTCTGCTGGGTCATGGCAGGTCGCGTTCAGCACTCATGGCGCACATGATTCCAGCAACGGCCGAGACGTGCTGCGCGCGCCGTGCGATCGGGAGATCTCAGGGCTCGATGATCTCGCCGGTGGCGGTGTTGACCGCCGGGGCCACATGATCGGTGGCGACCGCCGCGACGATGGCCTCGGCCGTGGCCCGGCCGATGCCCTTGACCTCCGCGATGTCGTCAGCGCTGGCGGCTCGCAGCTTCTTCAGCGAACCGAAGTGGGCCAGCACCGCCTTGCGCCGCGACGGCCCGAGACCCGGTACGCCGTCGAGCAGGCTGTCGACCATCGACACCGAGCGGCGCTGGCGGTGGAAGGTGATGGCGAAACGGTGGGCTTCGTCGCGAACCCGCTGCAAGAGGTACAGGCCCTCGCTGGTGCGGGGCATGATGACCGGCTCGTCGGAGTCGGGCTGCCATACCTCCTCGAGCCGCTTGGCCAGCCCGACCACCGGGATGTCGGCCACCCCGAGCTCGTCCATGACCACGCGGGCGGCGTTGACCTGTGGCTGGCCGCCGTCGACCACCACGAGGCCCGGCGTGTAGGCGAACTTGCGCGGACGCCCGGTGTCGGGATCGAGAGGCGACGCCGCGGGGCCGTCCGACACGGGGGTGGTGCCGTCCGGCTGTCCGGGCTCGCCCTCGCGCAGCCGGCGGAACCGCCGGCCGAGCACCTCACGGATGGACGACACGTCGTCGGACCCGTCGATGCCGCGGACCCGGAACTTGCGGTACTCGCTCTTGCGCGCCAGGCCGTCCTCGAACACCACCATCGAGGCCACGACCTCGGTGGCGCCGAGGTTGGAGATGTCGTAGCACTCGATCCGCAGCGGCGGCTCGTCGAGGGCCAGCGCCTCCTGGATCTCCTCGAGGGCGCGGCTGCGGGTGGTGAGATCGCTGGCGCGCTTGGTCTTGTGCAGCTTCAGCGCCTGCTGGGCATTGCGGGCGACGGTGTCGAGGAGGGTGCGTTTGTCGCCGCGCTGGGGCACCCGGAGGTCGAGGCTGCCGCCACGCAGCTCGGCCAGGAGGTCGTGCAGCGCCGCGGCCTCGCCGGGATCGTCCGGCAGTGCCGGGACCAGCACCTCGCGCGGCACGGAGTCGGCGCCGGTGTCGCCGTAGAGCTGCAGCAGGAACCGCTCGACCAGCTCGCCGGTGGAGATCTCGTCGGCCTTGTCGGCCACCCATCCGCGCTGGCCACGGACCCGGCCGCCGCGGACGTAGAAGATCTGGACCGCGACCTCGAGAGGGTCCTCGGCGACCGCGATGACGTCGGCGTCGGTGCCGTCGCCGAGCACCACCGCGTTGGACTCCATGGCGCGTTCGAGCGCAGCGATGTCGTCCCGCAGCCGGGCCGCCCGCTCGAAGTCGAGTTCGGCCGCCGCGGCCTTCATCTCCCGCTCGAGCCGGCGCACGTAGGTGGTGGTCTTGCCGTCGAGGAAGGCCACGAGATCGTCGACGATCGCGCGGTGCTCGTCGGCGTCGACCCGACCGACGCACGGCGCCGAGCACTTGCCGATGTACCCGAGCAGGCAGGGCCGCCCGATCTGGTGCGAGCGGTTGAACACGCCCTTGGAGCAGCTGCGAACCGGGAAGACGCGGAGCAGCTGGTCGAGAGTCTCGCGGATCGCCCACGCATGAGCGTAAGGCCCGAAGTACCGCACGCCGCGCTTCTTGGCACCGCGCATGACCAACACGCGGGGGTACTCCTCGTTCAACGTGACAGCGAGGTAGGGGTAGGACTTGTCGTCGCGGTAACGCACGTTGAACCGCGGGTCGAACTCCTTGATCCAGGAGTACTCGAGCTGGAGCGCCTCAACCTCGGTGCGCACGACCGTCCACTCGACCTTGGCCGCCGTGGTGACCATGGCGAGGGTGCGCGGGTGGAGGGCCGAGATGTCCTGGAAGTACGACGACAGGCGCGAGCGCAGGCTCTTGGCCTTGCCGACATAGATCACCCGGCCGTCGGGATCGCTGAACCGGTAGACGCCCGGCGAGACCGGGATCGACCCGGGAGCTGGACGATAGGTCGAGGGATCGGGCACCTGTCCAGCCTATGCGGGGACACCGACACCGATCGACGGGTCGGCCGGCCGGCGCCGCCGATGCTTCCGGTCAGACCTCGATGACATGTCATGACATTTCTGTCAGCAGCCGGACTCTCACCTGAGCCGACGCATTGAGGAAGATATCCGACAGGTCATGGAAAGCGAATAGCCAATGATCGCCGCACGATCCGAAACAACAGTGCGGGCCGATCTTCGCTGCTACGTTCGATCATCATAAATCGCCGAGAACAGGAGGCCGATTACCCGTGATGCCGCGCAATGTTGATTTCGTCGACCAGCTGGTCGATTCGTTCGCCCAATGGGGCAGCGACATCGGCCGATTCCTGCCCAAGTTGATCGTCGCCTTGCTGTTGCTGCTGGTGGGCCACTGGATTGCGAAGTGGGTCCGGCGGCTGCTCACCGCTGGTCTGACCAAGCTCGGGGCCGGCCGGCTCACCGAAGCGGCCGGTTTGGAGGGGACGCTTCGCCAGGCCGGAACGTCGGGGGTGGCGATCCTCGGTCAGGTGGCCTATTTCCTGATTCTCCTGATCTTCATCCAGATCGCGGCCGAGGTGCTCGGTATCGACCAGCTCACGACGATGCTCAACCAATTGATCGCCTACCTGCCGTTGGTGCTGGTGGCTCTGCTGGTGCTGTTCGTCGCTGTGGCCATCGCGAACTGGGCCGCGCGCGTGGTGCGGCCATTCGCCGAGAGCCGGGGCGTCGGCTGGGTGTCCACGCTCGTGCGCGTGGGCATCATCGTGGTCGGAGTGCTCGCTGTCCTCGACACGCTCAACTTCGCGCCGTCGGTGACGTCGAAGATCGAGAACACGCTGTTGCAGTACCTCCCGCTCTCGGTGCTCGTGGCCGCCACGATCGCCTTCGGCATCGGGGGCATCGACACCGCGAAGCAGTGGTGGGCCAAGCTGTCGCCGCGCAACGTCGACGAGGCGTGGGCGCCGGGCGGCACAGCCGGTGGCGAGACGGGTACCTACGGCGCGGGGACATCGGATCCGGGAACGTACCGAACGGACCCACCCACCACTGAGCCTCCCGAGCCGGACACCTACTGACATCTCTACCGAGCGAGCGCACGGTGGGGCCTGGCGGCGGCGGCGTCCAGGCCCCAGCCGGTCGCAGTTCGAGCACGTCCTGGCCACCGAATGCCGGCACCTCGGCGACAACCTTCTCGAAATGGGGTGCGCCGAGCAGCGCGCACACGTTCCGCCCCTCGGCAATGTTCTCTCGGATGAGGAACGCGGCGTGCGCGTCGCGACGGCGGTTGGACGCCTCCGCCACCTGCTGCACGTCGCTCAACACCGGCACACCTGAGATCACGTCCGTGGTCTCCCGCAAGAGGAAATCTTCATCGCGCGGCCCGAAGGCACCGGAGAACGGCCGCTCCGGATAGAGACTCTCATAGACGTCGGCGAAGTGGTCGAGGGCGTCGACCGAGCCGGGGACCATGAAACTGAAGTGATCGACGACCCTGCGGAGGTGCGCTCGTTGATCGGGTCGATGACCTGCCTGTGCGCGCAGCCCTTGCGGGATCTGCCGTAGTACGTAATAGGCGAACACGCAGTCCCGGTCGTGTTCCCCGAGCAGCGCCGCTACCTGGGCGCGCTGATCCTCCTCGAGTGAGGCCACCGGGACTTCGCGCTCGTCGGCCACCCAGGTCACCCAGATCATCTCCCCACCTTCGGACGACATCGCTTCCCGCTCGGTGGCCACCGTCAGGCGACGCCTGCGGCCCTCGACGAGAAGCATCCGCTCTGTTCCTTGCGTCTCCTCGAGCCAGGCGTGCACGTGACGCCTCAGCTCGACGGACCGATCGTCGTCCGGATCAGTGATGTGAGCGGTGCCGACGAACATGCTGCCGGTCGCCTTGACCAGCTTGTGGGGAGCCGGTGGGAGTCGATGCGCCGCAGTCGCACGGTCGGGGGGTCAGCTGGCTCTGGCTGTGCCGCATGGCGGGGCACCAGGTCAGCTACCAGTGGCACGGAGTTGTCCGCGTGTTCGCCCAGTTCCTTGATCGTGCCGGCGATCGCGTCGACGATGCCCTCGCAGGCACGCTGGAGCGCACCCCGTCGGTGTTCGCCGATCCGTGCGATGTCGGCGTGGAGGGGTGCCGAGGGCGCGCCTAGCATCTCGGCAATCCTGGCGACGTGCGCCGCATCGGCCGCCGCGAACGCGTCGAACTGACGCGTGGCACGCAGCAACCCCGATCTCAACGTGGCGATCGTCCGCCGGAGGTGTTGAGGGTTCGCCTGATCAAGATCCACTGATTCGTTCCGCCTTAGTCGCCGCTGCGCAGGGTGACTGTGCGGCGTCTCACCGCGCAGTCACGCCCAGGATCTCGCGAAGGAACGAACCGGTGTGGGATGCCTCGACCCCGGCGATCTCCTCCGGCGTCCCGGTGGCGACGACGGTGCCTCCGCCGGTGCCGCCCTCGGGCCCCATGTCGACGACCCAGTCGGCGGTCTTGACGACGTCGAGATTGTGCTCGATGACTACAACCGTGTTGCCCTTGTCGACCAACCCCTGCAGGACCCCGATCAGCTTGCGGATGTCCTCGAAGTGCAGGCCAGTGGTGGGCTCGTCGAGAACGTAGATGGTGCGACCGGTGGACCGGCGCTGGAGCTCGGAGGCGAGCTTGACGCGCTGGGCCTCTCCCCCGGACAGCGTGGGCGCCGGCTGCCCCAGCCGGACGTACCCGAGCCCGACGTCGACGAGCGTGCGGAGGTGGCGGGCGATCCGCTCGACCGGCGCGAAGAACTCGACGGCCTCCTCGATCGGCATCTCGAGGACCTCGGAGATCGTCTTGCCCTTGTAGTGGACCTCGAGCGTCTCGCGGTTGTACCGCGCGCCGTGGCACACCTCGCAGGGGACGTAGACGTCGGGGAGGAAGTTCATCTCGATCTTGATGGTGCCGTCGCCGCTGCACGCCTCGCAGCGCCCGCCCTTGACGTTGAACGAGAACCGGCCGGGCTGGTAACCCCGGACCTTGGCCTCCTGGGTCTCGGCGAAGAGCTTGCGGACGTGGTCGAACACACCGGTGTAGGTGGCGGGGTTGCTGCGCGGGGTGCGGCCGATGGGTGACTGGTCGACGTGGACGACCTTGTCGATCTGGTCCATGCCGTCGATGCGGCGGTGGCGGCCGGGGACGGTGCGGGCACTGTAGACGTGCTTGGCCAGGGACGTGTAGAGGATGTCGTTGACCAGCGTGGACTTGCCCGAACCGCTGACGCCGGTGACGGCCACGAACAGCCCGAGCGGGAAGCTCACCGTGACGTCCTTGAGATTGTGCTCGCGGGCCCCCACCACGGTGACCTGGCGGTCGGTGTCGGGCTTGCGGCGCACCGTGGGCACCTCGATGGACCGCTTGCGCGAGAGATACGCGCCGGTCAGGGACTCCTCGGAGCTCAGGAGATCGTCGACAGTGCCGCTCACGACGACCTGCCCGCCGTGTTCGCCCGCGCCGGGGCCGATGTCGACGACCCAGTCGGCGGTGCGGATGGTGTCTTCGTCGTGCTCGACCACGATGAGGGTGTTGCCGAGGTCGCGCAGCCGCACGAGGGTCTCGATCAGGCGGTGGTTGTCGCGCTGGTGGAGACCGATCGACGGCTCGTCGAGCACGTACAGCACGCCCACCAGCCCCGACCCGATCTGGGTCGCGAGCCGGATGCGCTGGGCCTCGCCGCCGGCCAGGGTGGCCGAGGCGCGATCGAGGCTGAGGTAGTCGAGGCCGACGTCGACCAGGAACTGCAACCGTTCGTTGACCTCCTTGAGCACGCGGGCAGCGATCTGCTGTTCGCGGTCGGAGAGCTGGAGGTCGCGCAGCAGAATGGCGCATTCGCCGATGGGCAGAGCGGCGACGTCGGCGATGCTGCGCCCGCCGACCGTGACGGCGAGGCTGACCGGCTTGAGCCGACTACCCTGGCACGCCGGGCAGGGCACCTCGCGCATGAACCCTTCGAGGCGCTCGCGGCTGGTGTCGGACTCGGCCTCGGCATGACGCCGGCGCACCCAGGGGATGACCCCCTCGTAGGTGGTGTAGTACGACCGCTCGCGGCCGTAGCGGTTGCTGTAGCGCACGTGGATCTGGTCGGGGTAGCCGTTGAGGACGGCGTCGCGCGCCTTGGCCGGCAGCGTCTCGAACGGGGCGTCCATGCGGAAGCCGATGGTGTCGGCCAGCGCCGCGACGATGCGGATGAAGTACTCGGTGGTGCCGGCGTTGCCCCACGGGGCGAGCGCGCCGTCCTCGAGGCTGGCCTCGGGATCGGGCACGATCAGCTCGGGGTCGACCTCCATCCGGGTGCCGAGGCCGGTGCACTCCGGACACGCGCCGAACGGCGAGTTGAACGAGAACGAGCGCGGCTCGAGCTCCTCGAAGGAGATCTCGTCGTACGGGCAGTACAGGTGCTCGGAGAACACCCGCTCGCTGTGGGGGTCGTCCTCCGGGAGGTCGACGAACTCGAGGGTGACCAGGCCACCGGACAGGCGCAGCGCGGTCTCGACGGAGTCGGTGAGGCGGCGCTTGGCGGACTCCTTGACCGAGAGGCGGTCGACCACCACCTCGATGGTGTGCTTCTCCTGCTTCTTCAGCTTCGGCGGATCGGTGAGCTGGTGGACCACGCCGTCGACCCGCGCCCGGGCATAGCCCTGGCCCTGGAGGGTGCGGAACAGGTCGGTGTACTCGCCCTTGCGCGCCCGCACGACCGGCGCGAGCACCTGGAACCGCGCGCCTTCGTCGAGTCCGAGGATGTGGTCGACGATGGACTGGGGAGTCTGCCGGCCGATGGGGCGCCCGCACTGGGGGCAGTGGGGCCGGCCCGCGCGGGCGTAGAGGAGGCGCAGGTAGTCGTAGACCTCGGTGATGGTGCCGACCGTGGAGCGAGGGTTGCGCGAGGTGGACTTCTGGTCGATCGACACCGCCGGCGAGAGGCCCTCGATGAAGTCGACATCGGGTTTGTCCATCTGGCCGAGGAACTGGCGCGCGTACGCCGAGAGCGACTCGACATAGCGGCGCTGCCCCTCGGCGAAGATCGTGTCGAAGGCGAGGCTGGACTTGCCCGAACCGGATAGACCGGTGAACACGATGAGACTGTCGCGGGGCAGATCGAGGTCGATGCTCTTGAGATTGTGCTCCCGAGCTCCGCGCACAGTGAGGCGTTCCGCCACCAGGTGTCCCTTCTCGATCGTGTCGGTCCAACAGACGTGATACCCCCAGCGCCATGCTAGGCCGACCCACCGACAAGTTTCGTCGCACGCCGGGTTCCCCGGTCATCGGTCCAGGTCAGGAGTCGGATCGACGCAGCTTTCCAGCCAATCCGCTGAGCTGCCAACCCCCATTGTCCACGGTGACGGTGAGCACATCCGACCCCACCCGCACCCCGCTCACCCGCAGCGGCAGGTACCGATCCGGCACCGCGGGCGCGACCGAGGCCGACCCGCTGCCCGGCTCCAACCGCAACATACTCCGCATGAAGAGCAGCGGCGCCGCCGACGCCCACGCCTGCGGTGAGCAGGAGGTCGGATACGGCACCGGCGCGTCGAATTCCGCGCGGTCGAAACCGCTGAACAGCTCGGGCAGTCGATAGCCGAAGCGGGT
>DATCVR010000414.1:0-2897 GCA_036566745.1 Jiangellaceae bacterium
GCATGCGGCGTACCTACAGGCCGTCGTCGACGCGATGCAGAGCATGTTCCTGGCGGGCGCGGTCGTGGCGGTGGTGGCGGTCGTGGCGGCATGGTTCATCCGCGAGGTTCCGCTGCGGTCGGCGCCGGTCACGGAGGCGGAGAACGCTGCGCCCCCCGCACCGGCGGCCGCGGTGAGCGCAGTCGGCGCGGAGTCCTGATGTCTATCGTCGCCTTCTGGAGGGATATCCACGCCTGAGGTGCCTTCGAAGGGTGGCTAACCCTCCAGAAGGCGACGTGCACGACGGCCACCCACGAACGGCCACCGGCTCGGTCAGGTCACGTCCCAGCGCCCGCCGGCCTTCGCCGCATCGATCGCGGCCTGGCCGGCGGGCCGCATCCGGCCCTCGGCGATCAGCCGCGTGACGATGCCGACGTTGCGCGCCGACCAGGAACTCCTCGGGCGGCGCGGGGTGAAGCGCACGAAGGTGCTGCCATCGTCGCGGCGCCGGCCCTGGGCGTCGATCCATCCGACACACAGCGCCTCGTCGAGGGCGTCGTCGTAGGTCAGCGTCGTGACGTGGCCGCCCTTCTTGTGCAGCACGAGCCACACGCCAGGCGAATCGGCGTGGTGCTCGTCCAGCCAGGACCGCCACGCCTCGGCATCGGGAACGAGCAGCTCAGGCACCTCACCGGGCATGACGGCACGCTCTCACGTCTTCTGGAGGGTTATCCACGCATCGAGCGCACCCGAAGGGTGGTTATCCCTCCAGAAGGCGACCCAAACGACAGCGAGCACAACGACGAACGGCCCGGCACCATCCCGGAGATCGGGGGTGCCGGGCCGTCGTACGACGTGACGTCAGGCGCTGACGACGTTCAGCTGAACGGTCGCGGCGACCTCCGGGTGGAGGCGGACCGTCACGGCGTGCGTGCCGACGGTCTTGATCGGGTTACCGACCTCGATCCGGCGCTTGTCGACGTCGGGGCCACCGGCATCGGTGACCGCGGCGGCGATGTCGGACGGCGTGATGGAGCCGAACAGCCGCCCGGTGTCGCCGGCCTTGACGGCCAGCCGGACCGGGGACGACTCGAGCCGGCCCTTGATCTCACGAGCGGTGTCGAGATCGGCGATCTCCCGGCTGGACCGTGCCCGCCGGATGGAGTCGATCTGCTTCTGGCCACCCTTGGTCCACGCGATGGCGAACCCGCGCGGGACGAGGTAGTTGCGGCCGTAGCCGTCCTTGACCTCGACGATGTCGCCGGCGGCGCCGAGCTCCGGGACCTCTTGAGTGAGGATGAGCTTCATCGTGTCCTCACCTTCCTCAGCGGGCCGTGGAGGTGTACGGCAGAAGCGCCACCTCGCGAGCGTTCTTGATCGCCGTGGCGATGTCGCGCTGGTGCCGCGTGCAGCAACCGGTGACGCGACGGGCACGGATCTTGCCGCGGTCGGAAATGTACTTCCGCAGCAGGGCCGTGTCCTTGTAGTCGACGTAGGTGATCTTTTCCTTGCAGAACACGCAAACCTTCTTCTTCGGCTTGCGCACAGCGGGCTTTGCCATCGTGGTGCTCCTCCTTCGGAGCCCGGTCGCCTCGCTGGCTGCGGCTGACCGGGATGGTTGATTCGGACGTTAGAACGGGGGCTCGTCGGCGGGCGGGGCTCCGCCGCCACCGGCCCACGGGTCGTTTCCACCTTGCTGGCCGCCACCCTGCTGGCCACCGCCGGCCGGCGTGGACCACGGGTCGTTGCCGCCACCACCGGGGGCACCGCCACCGAAACCACCACCACCGCCGGAGCGCTGGGTCTTGGTGACCTTGGCCGTGGCGTACCGCAGGCTCGGACCGATCTCGTCGACCTCGAGCTCGACCACCGTGCGCTTCTCACCCTCGCGGGTTTCGTACGACCGCTGGCGGAGCCGGCCCTGGGCCACGACCCGCATGCCACGCTGCAGCGACTCGGCGATGTTCTCAGCCGCCTGCCGCCAGATCGAGCAACGGAGGAACAGCGCGTCGCCGTCCTTCCATTCGTTCGTCTGCCGATCGAACGTGCGCGGCGTGGACGCGATCGTGAAGTTCGCGACGGCCGCACCGCTCGGGGTGAAGCGCAACTCGGGGTCGTCGGTCAGGTTGCCGACGACAGTGATGACGGTCTCGCCTGCCATGGATGCTCCCTTTCGTCAGGGCGCGGATTCGATTGGGTGCGAGCGGGACGCGCTCAGTGCGCGTCGGGCCGGACGACCTTGGTGCGCAGCACGGACTCGGAGAGGCCGAGCTGGCGGTCGAGCTCTGCCACGGTGGCAGGCTCGCAAGTGACGTCGAGCACCGCGTAGATGCCCTCGCCCTTCTTGTTGATCTCGTAGGCGAGCTTGCGGCGGCCCCAGATGTCGACCTTCTCGACCGAGCCACCGGACTCACGCACGACCCCGAGGTACTGCTCGAGGCTGGGGGCTACGGTGCGCTCCTCGGACTCCGGGTCCAGGATCACCATGACCTCGTAACGACGCATGCCGGTTCACCTCCTGTGGTCTTTGCGGCCACGGTCTCTCCGTGGCAGGAGGGCTAGTACGTCTGTGTTCTAGCGAGTGGCCCGGCGCTCGTGCACTTGCCGCACGAAACCGGGCCGCGTCTAGGGTACCAGCGACGAAGGGCTCTCCGGTCCGCCGTCCACAGGCTCCGGCACGCGCTCCGACCACCCACGCAGAAGCGGAGGAAGCAGGACGTGTACCGACAACTCCCGGCGACGGGACGCATCGTCCTCCTGATCTACACGACGATGGCCGTGGCCAACGTCCTGCTCGAGTTCGGCGACCACCGGCTGCTCTCGACGGCCACCAAGGCCACGCTCATGCCCCTGCTGGCCGGGGTGCTGCTCGCGGCGACGCCGAAGTGCACGCCGCTCGTGCGGGCCACCGCCCTGGC
>DATCVR010000415.1:0-32063 GCA_036566745.1 Jiangellaceae bacterium
TCTCGGTTGATCCCGCTCACCATGAAGAGAGTCAGCGTGCCTGCGAGCGTTCCTTCGGCATCGGCGCGATGGTACTTGTCCAGCCAGGCATCAATCTCGTCCGGCACCGGAGATTGCCGCTTCACGTTGTCGATCATGCCCGCGACGTCCCAGAAGAACGCGGTTTCCACGTCGGCATGCCCAGTCGCCCTGAGGACGTGCCCCGTGACCTCGATGGCGCCCGATCCTGCGGCATGGACCAGTGCCTCCAGTCGGCGTCCGATCCAACCGTTGCGGTAGTGGTCGCTCCAGTGATTCGCGATCACGCGAGTGGTGGCGTGGTCGTCCACCGTGATCGTCAGCGTCTCCCAGTCCGGCTCGACGCAGACCACCCGGCCACCAGGCCTGACCACGCGATGCAGTTCGTCGACGATCGCCTCGGGATGGGCTGCGTGCTGCAGGGTGCGGTCGATCTTCGCGGCGTCGAAGCTGTTGGACTCGAACGGGAGCCGTTCGCCGTCAGCCAGCACGAACTTCAGGTGAGGCAGCTCCGACGAGGCGGCGTGATGCAGGAAGGCCTCGCTCGTGTCCACTCCGACAGCCCGGCCATCGCGCCCCACGACGGCAGCGAGGTCCGCTACGTCGTGACCGAGCCCGCAGCCGACATCCAGCACCGCGTCGCCTGGCCCGAGGGCGAGCCGTTTGACGACGTCACGTTTGTAGCTGGCGAACGATTCCAGCTCCCGCATCGCGGACAGTTTGGCGGCGAAAAGGGAGATGTCCGCATCAGGCCTGCTGTCGACGTCGTGCATACCCAAGGTGACGTGGTCGGCGCTCACAGAACCCCTTGTTCTCGGAATCGCAGCGATTGTAGATTCCCCGAATCCAGCCGATCAACGGTTGCCTTGGCTCGGCCGGTTCAACGGCTGACGGGTCGCGAACCTCAGCCGAGCAGGAGGTCGAGCAGCTCGGGGAATTCATCGCTGCCCAGATCGCCCCGGCAGAAGTGGCCGTATCCGTGGAACTCGCGAGCCGCGACGCCCTCGACCGCCGCAAGGATCATCCCGACGCTCTCCTGGATGTCGTCAGCGTCGTCGTCGGAGTGGAACACCGTGAGGCGTGCCGTACGGGTCGGCACGAGCGGATCGATCGTGAAGTCGAAGAAGTCCGTGGTCTCCTCGCGCCGGGGGTCCAGCCAGGGCGCGACCAGCACCACCCTCCCGACCTCCACGTCCGGATGCTCGCTGAGCCAGCGCAGCAGGAAACCCCCGCCACAGCTGTGGCCGACCAGCGATGTCTCCGGCGTGAGCTCGTAGCGCTCGAACTCGGTGGCCCAGGTGGGGTAGTGCGGATTCCACGAGTCGGGGATCTCCGGCGTGTGCGCGGCGATGCCGTGGATCAGCAGGTTCTTCTGCATCCAGGGGAACCAGTGGGAGTTGCTGGCCGACGGGAACCGGGAATCGTGGTACTCGTCCCGGTCCGGCTGTCCGTGCAGGAGGATGCAGCTGGCCGCCAACGCCGGTCCCTTCGTCGCGTCGTGCCGGCCCGGGGGTCGGTGGTGCCGGCAGCGGGACCAGTCCCACCGCCGGAGCAGTCTAGAGGGGGTGCCGTGGCCACGACCCTGACGTCAGCTTCGGATGGGCGTGGTCTGCGCCGAGGCCACGAGCCAGGTGCCCACCTCCTTCACCATCACGAAGGTCAGGCTGGTCTGCTCCAGAAGTGGCGCCGCGGCATCGCGCGCGGACGGGTCGCGCTCGTCGCTGATGTGCTTGATGCAGCTGACCAGTGCGACGTCGGGTCGCAGGAGCCTGATGTCGACGATCTCGTTCTTGGTGTACACGGAGGCGAGCGGTGTCTCCAGGGCCTTCGTCATCGCCGCGTGGATGGCGCTCCGGCCGAGGACTCGGCGGCCCGCGTAGTTGACGAGGGCGGCGTTCTCGGTGAGCAACCGGGTGAAGCCCTCGGTGTCGTTCTGGAACCTCTCGGTGTCCGCGACGACCTGCTCGATGGCGGCGATGTCCTGTTCATCGGTCATGCGTGGGTCCTTCCTCGCCAATCGGAGCGATAGGCTCCGTTTAGATTCGAGACTAAACCGGAGCGAATCGCTCCGCAACCTCTAGGCTGGGCGACGTGAGTCACAGGGGACCGCGCCGGGCAGAAGCCGAGAACAACGACCGTGCGCTGCTGCGGGCGGCGAGAGAGGTGCTCGCGACCGACGGCGCACACGCATCGGTCGCGGCGATCGCTGCCCGGGCCGGTGTCGGAATCGGCAGCCTCTACCGGCGCTACCGCTCGAAGGAAGAACTGTTCCAGCACCTCTGCGCGGTGGCGCTCGACCAATGGCTCGAATTCGCCGAGCAAGGCCTGGCCCACCACGATCCCTGGGACGGGCTCGTCCACTATGTCGAGTCGAGCATCGATGTCGGCCCCGGCTCGCTCGCCCCGATCGCCGGCACGATCGAGGTCACCGAGGAGATGGCGGCGAAGGCGATCCGGTCGGACGAGGCCGTCGATGCGCTGGTCTCCCGGGCACACGCCGCGGGAGTGCTCCGCCCCGACGCCACGGCGATCGATCTCTCGTTGCTGATCGAGCAGCTCAGCAAGTCGCCGCTAGTGGAACAGCTCACCAGTCAGGGTCACGACGACCTCGCCGAGGCAGCGCTGAACGCCCGACGTCGGCTCACCGCCATCGCCCTGGACGGCCTGCGCGCCCCGGCATGGCGACCACTGCCCGGGGCGCCGCCCACGGGCGACCTCTTCACACAGCGCTGGGCGACCCCGGACGCCATCCCGCCCGTCAGCTGAGGTCCGGCACAGTCCGGCCGACGCGGTCGTGCAGCAGTTCGACGATCCGGCGCGCCGCGGCGTTCTCACGGAGCGACTCGCGGACCCGCACGGCGACCCGGCGCATCGGGACCGGATCGACGACCGGCACGGCCACCAGCCCGGGCGGGAGCATCGCCCCGACCCCCAGCTGCGGCAGCACGGTGATGCCGACCCCGGCGGCCACGAAGGAGATGGCGGTGGGGTAGTCGTGGGTCTCGACGTGGAACCCGGGGCTGAAGCCCACCGACGAGCATGCGTCGAGCACCACCTGCCGGCAAGGTCCGCGGGCGACGTCGTTGTCCACCCACGGCTCGTCGGCGAGCTCGCGAAGCGGGATGGATGTCCGCCCGGCGAGCCGGTGGGTCCCGGGAAGAACCGCGACGTAGGGCTCCTCGAGTAACGGGTGGACGTCGTAGCCGTGCACCGAGCCGGTGGGTGCGCCCTCGACGAAGACCTCGACGTCGGGGTCGACGGCTTGACCCTCCCAGGCCAGCTCGTTGAGCCGGAGGTCGACGCGGAGCTCGGGGAACTCGGTGGTCAGGGTGGCGACGATCGGCGGGATCCACGCAGCTCCGGCCGAGGCGAAGTAGTTGACCGACAGGCTTCCGGCGCGGCCCTTGCGCAGGTCGGTGACCATCGAGTCGAGGGCGGCCAGCCGTTCGAGCACGTCCGCCGCCTCGGCGGCCAGCAACCGCCCGGTGGTGGTGGGTTGGATGCCGCGACCGTTGCGTTCGATCAGCCGCAAGCCGGTCTCGCGCTGGAGGGCGGCGACGTGCTGGCTGATCGCCGACGGGGTGTAGCCGAGGTTCGCGGCGGCCTGGTTGACCGAGCCGGACGCGACGACAGCCCTGAAGACACGGAGGCGATGGACGTCGAGCATGACCTGACTGTACAGCGTCGCTGAATTGTCGTATAGAAACATTCGCTTGTACTGATGGATGTGTCGTGGCGAGGATGTCCGGATGACCACGACCGTCCCGGCCCCGGCGCCCGCGCGCGCGACCTCGCCCTTCGTCGTGCCCGCAGCGGTGGTCACCGTGGTGCTGTGGGCATCGGCCTTCGTCGGGATCCGGATGATCGGCGACGCGTACTCGCCCGGAGCGCTGGCCTTCGGGCGCATCGGCGTGGGCACGCTGGTGCTGGGCGCCATCGCGCTGCGATACCGGCGCCCGCTGCCTCGTGGCCGGGCACTGGGCCTGGTGATCGCCTACGGTGTGGCGTGGTTCGCCGGGTACACGGTCGTGCTCAACCTGGCCGAACGCCATCTCGACGCCGGCACGGCCGCGCTGCTGGTCCACGTCGCGCCCATTGTGGTCGCCGTGGCGGCCGGGCTGTTCTTCGGCGAGGGGTTCCCGCGGCCGCTAGTGGTCGGCATCGTGATCGCGTTCGCGGGCGTCGTGCTGATCGGGCTGGGTGGCTCCGGCGGCGAGTCGGTGACCAGCGGCATCGGGATCATGCTCGGGTTGCTCGCCGCACTGCTCTACGCCGGCAGCGTGTTGATGCAGAAGGTCGCGCTGCGCCGGGTCGACGCGTTCTCCGCGACGTTCCTCGGCTGTGCCACCGGCGCCGTGGTCCTGCTGCCGTTCGCGCCGCAGTTCGTCGAGCAGACCGCGGCGGCGCCCGGCGGGGCGGTGGCGGCCGTCGTCTACCTCGGCGTGTTCCCCACCGCGATCGCGTTCAACACCTGGGCCTATGCGCTGGCCCGGACCGACGCCGGACGGCTGACGGCGACGACGCTCACGGCGCCCGCGATCGCCATCGTGCTGTCCTGGTTGCTACTCGGCGAACTGCCGACCGTGCTGGGGATGATCGGCGGCGCGCTGTGCCTGCTGGGCGTCGCGATCAGCCGGCGGCGCCGGCGCTGACGAGTCTCCCCGCGGGCCCGGGCCCACCGGCGTCGTGACCGGCCATTGTGTCCAGGAGTGAATCAGGGGATCATCCCTGCATCTGTCACGCGAGGGACGCAAGATGAACGAAGGCCGTGCACGCCTCGCTCCGCCCACCGAGCTGACCAGCCTGGTCGGGCGCGAGCTGCTCGTGGACGAGACCCGGCGGCAGTTGGAGCGCGCCCGGCTGGTGACGCTCGCCGGGCCGGGCGGGGTCGGCAAGACCCGGCTGGCCATGGAGGTCGCGCGCCGATGCCGCGACGAGGGCATGGTGGTCGGGACCGCCCATCTCGCCGACGTCACCACGCCGGAGGGGCTGGAGCGCGCGGTCATCGGCGCTCTGGGCATCGTCGACCAGTCGAGCAAGGCCCCGATCGACGTCCTGATCGACCACCTGCGCGATCAGCAGGCGCTGCTCGTGCTCGACAACTGCGAGCACCTCTGGGATGCGGTGGGCGACCTGCTGGCCGTGCTCCTCCCGGAGATCCACGAGCTGCGGGGGCTGGCGACCAGCCGCCGGTACCTCGAGGTGGCCGGTGAGCACGTCCTCCAGGTGCCGCCGCTGTCGTTGCCCACCGACGGAGTGGACCAGCGTGAGCCTGCGGACCGGTCCGACTCCACGAGGCTGCTGCTCGACCGCGCGTCCGCGGCCGGCCGGGTCATCACGGACGACGACGACTGGGACGCCCTGGTCGAGCTGGTCCACCGCTCTGGTGGGCTACCGCTGGTGCTGGAGCTCATCGCCGTGCGGCTCGGAGGCGGGACTGCTCCTCGGTCCATCCTCGACCGGCTCGACAGCGGGCGCATGCTGACCGCCCGCGGCACCCGGCGCATGCAGCCCCACCACAAGACGCTCCAGCAAGTGCTCGACTGGTCGTACGACCTGTGCTCGGAGGGTGAGCGCTGGTTGTGGGCCCGGATCAGCGTGTTCGCCGGCGGGTTCGATCTCGCCGCCGCCGAGCAGGTCTGCTCCGACGCCGACATCGCCGCCGCCGAGGTGGTCGACCTGCTTGAGGGGCTCGTCCAGCAGTCGCTGCTCACCAGCGGTCCGGACGGACGTTACGACCAGCTCCAGCCGCTGCGCGAGTACGGCGCCCGCCGGCTCGACGCACTCGGCGAGCGGTCTCTCCTGCAGGAGGCCCACTGCGCGTATTACCAGGGCCTCGCCGCCGAAGCCGCCCAACGATGGTTCAGCTCGGCCGAGGTCCACTGGTTGTCGTGGGCCGATCGCGAACTGCCCAACCTCCGGGTCGCGCTGAACTACTGCGCGGTCACCCCGGGCAAGGCCGAGGCGGGGCTCGCCATGGCCGTCGATCTGGCCCGCCTGCGGACGCCGTTCTTCTCCGGCCTGCTCGGCGAGTTCAGCCACTGGCTCGGGCGGCTGCTCGCGCAGGTGCCGGTCGAGCCGTCGCCGGTGCGGATCGGGGCGTCGGCCCTGCTGGGATGGATCCGGCTGTGCCAGGGATCGCAGGCCGACGCGCGAACCCAGCTCGACCACTGCCATGACCTCGTCGGCAGCGACGGCGAGGACCCCGCGCCGGTCGCTTTCCTCGAGGGCACCTACGCCCTGCTGGCCGAGCACGATCCGATCGCGCTCGACCTCCTGGCCAAGGCTCATGCACGGTTCGGGGAGATGGGGGAGGCCTACGCCGGCGACCAGTCCCTGGTGGACCTGATATTCGGGATGGCGGCCGGCTTCCTCGCCGACGAGCGGGCCGGAGCCGAGGCGAGCGCCTACTGCCTGGCGGTCGCCGAGGCGCACGGCGCCGAATGGGCGATCAGCTGGGCGCTGTGGGCCAAGGCCCTGGTGCCGCTGCGCCACGGCAGACCGCTGGAGGCGATCGAGCTCATGCAGCGGTCGTTGCGGACCCAGATCGAGCTCGGCGACCGGTGGGGCACGACGTGGTCCGCCGAGGCGATCGCCTGGGGGATCGCCGCGCTCGACCTCCCGGTGCCCGCGGCCACGTTGCTGGGCGGAGCGATCAGGTTGCAGGAGGCCACCGGCGTCGCGATCGCCGGCCTGCTGCCCTTCGGACAGGCCCGTGACGAGGCCACGGCGCGGGTCGAACGGCTCCTCGGCAAGCGCGCCTACGACGACGCTTACCGCCGGGGCCGTGAGCTCACCACCGACCAGGTGTACGCGCTCGCGTTGCGCTCGCCCGATGCCACAGCCACCGATCCGGCAGCCATGGCGGCCGTCACCCTCGACAGCCTGTCCGGGCGGCAGCGCCAGATCGCGGCGCTGATCTCGCGAGGCCTGGAGAATCGCCAGATCGCGACCGAGCTGCACCTCTCCGTCCGGACCGTGGAGAACCACATCGCGGGCATCTTCGCCCGGCTCGGCGTCCACAACCGCGCCCAGGTCGCGGCCTGGGTGGCCGAGCAGGTGAACCGGCCGGCCACCTGAGCCCTCCGCAGCCGTGAGCGCGGCCCGCCCTGAGTACTGGGCGGCGGCCACCAGGTAGCGCGCGCCGCAGCCGTGTGGATGTCCCCGATGCGGCCCCGGGCCGGTCGCGACCAGGCTGGGCATCGCCCCCGGACGACCGGGAGTGGTCGCGAACCCTCCGACGTCGGCACCCGCTCGGCTCAGCGGATCGCGACGCGGCGAACGATCTGGTGTGCCTGGGCCGGGCCCCCGAACCCCCAGGCACACCAGATCGACAACCCGTCCGGCTCCCGCCCGTTCGGCCGACGTCTCCCCATCCAGCCGCCATCGAGATCCGGAGCGCCGATGACCGACACGAGGACACCCGACACCACCTCACGCATCGGGTGGGACGCCGGCTCCAGGAGCTGGATCGTGGGCGACGGGGTCACCACACCGGACCAGGTCCCGGAGCTGGACGGGCGGCTGATCCTCGGAAGTGACCTCCTGGCGGAGAACTCGCGCGACCTGGGCCGCATCGTGTCCGCGCGCCCGGGTGCGGTGCTCCGGCCCGGTTCGGTCGACGACATCGCCGCCATGGTCGGCTTCTGCTGGCAGCGAGGCATCCCGGTGGCGCCCCGGGGCGAGGCCCACACGACCCATGGCCAGGGCCTGGTCGAGGGCGGCCTGGTCATCGACATGACGGTGCTGAACACCATCCATGCGATCGACGCGGACGGCGCCGACGTGGACGCCGGGGTCCTGTGGTCCGACCTCGTCGCGCGGGCCGCGGCCGAGGGTCTGCGGGCGGTCAACCTGACCGGTTACCTCAAGCTCACGGTCGGCGGCACGCTGTCGGTCGGCGGCATCAGCCCGGCCTACCGCGAGGGCGCGCAACTCGACCAGGTCCGCAAACTCCAGGTGGTGACCGGGGCCGGCCGGGTGGAGTGGTGCTCGCCGGAGGAGAACCCGGCACTGTTCGAGGCAGCGCTGGGCGGGCTGGGCCAGGTCGGCGTCATCACTCGCGCGGTGGTGGACCTCGTGGCCAGGCCGGAGGCGGTGCGCACGTGGCGGCTGCCGTTCGTCGACGTCGCCGACGCCTTCGCGGCCATGCGAAGCCTGATCGGCCGCGACGAGCTCGACGAGCTGTACTGCATGGTCCTGCCGCCCGGACCCGACTCGCCCGCCGTCTATCTCGTCCACGCGAGCCGCTACTACGCCACAGCGGCGCCGCCCCAGGACGACGCCCTCCTGCGCGACCTGCCCGAGCGTGTCCCCGCGGCCGCACAGGAGCAGTTCGACCTGCCGTACCTCGTCCACGTCTCCGTCTACGACGAGGCGATCGAACGGCTCCGCCAGGGCGACTGGGACCGCCGCGCCAAGCCGTGGTTCGACGTGTTCCTGCCCGACGAGTCCGTGGAGTCCTACGTCACCGAGGTCGTGCCCACGCTCGACGCCGACGACTGGTCCCTGCCCGACGGTGGCGGGTTCGTGCTGTTCTTCCCCCATCGGCGCGCGGCGTTCGGCAGGCCCCGGCTGCGGCTGCCCGACAGCGAGCTGGTGTGGCTGTTCGACATCCTCAACGTCGCGCCCAGGACCAGTGGTCCGGACTTCGTCCGCCGGATGCTGCGCCGCAACCACGGGCTGTGGGACCGCGCCCGCGCCGTCGGCGGCGTGCGGTACCCGATCGGCTCGCTGGACTTCGGACCCGAGGACTGGCAGCACCACTACGGTGCGACGTTCGAGGAGGTCACGAGCGCGAAGCGACGGTTCGACCCGGCGGGAATCCTGACTCCTGGGCCGCGGATCTTCGCCCCCCACGGGGCCCCGCCGACGTGACGGCGGTGCTGGGGGCGGAGGTCGAGCAGACGGGAGCGATCAAGGTCGACGAAGGGTGAGTTGATCGCGACCCGGGTGCAGGAACGGCGTGGTGGAGGCGAGGTCGACGAAGCCCAGCCGCTGCAGGATCGGCCGGCTGTCCTCGGTGGCGTCGACCTGCAGGTAGCGGTATCCCCGAGCCGACGCCTGTGCCGCCCGGTGCGCCACGAGCGAGCGGAACGCCCCACGCCCGCGCCAGGCCGCCAGCGTGCCGCCGCCCCAGATGCTCGCGAAGTCGGTGCCGAGATGGAACTCGACCCGCCCGCCGGAGATCGGCGTGTCGCCGGCCATGGCGACCACCGCGGCCACGGTGGCGGGTCGGCGAGCCAGCCCGGCCAGCACGGCGCGGCCGATACCGGAGTGGTTCCCGCCGAAGACCGCGTCGTGGACCGACACGAGCGCCTCGGCGCCCGCCGCGTCGACGACCTCCACCAGGTCGATGCCCGGGGGCGGCGGTACGTCGAGGTCGAGCTCGGCGATCTCGGCGACGAGCACGGTCTCGCTGGGCTGGGGAGCGAACCCGGCGGCGACCAGCCGGGCCGGCAGGTCCGCGGGCCGGTCGTAGGAGTAGTGCTTCCACTCCCAGGGCCTGGCCTGCTCAGCGAACCGGCCGACCTGAGCGGCGATGACCGCATCGGCGGTGGCGTCGTCGAGGCCGGACCACACCACGCCGGTCCATCCGTCGCCGGGCGACATGATCCGCACCACGGCGTCGTCGCGTTCGACGACGCCGTCCGGGGTGCCGGAGTCGGGGCGCCGGCGGAGCTGCACGTTGAAGGCTTCGAGTGCCGCGTGTCGGTCCATGAGCGCAGCCGACCAGAACCACCGCCACGACGGCAACCAGGTTTCCCTCCGAGACCGGCCGGGGGTCAGGTGCTGCGCGGGCCGAGGGCGTGCAGCCGGCGTCGGAGGAAGGCTCGCTCGGCGGCGTTGTCGGTGCGCGCGATCGCCGCTCGGTACGCCTCGGCGGCCTCGACCTCGCGGCCCAGGCGCCGGAGGAGGACGGCGCGGACCGCGTGGAACAGCTGGAATCCGCTCAGGTCGAGATCGTCGACGAGGGAGAGCGCCGCGCCCGGTCCGTCGACCTCGGCCACGGCTACGGCCCGGTTGAGGGCCACCACCGGGCTCGGCGCCAGGGCCAGGAGCTGGTCGTACAGCTGCAGGATCTGCCACCAGTCGGTGTCGGACGCTGTCGCCGCGTCGCTGTGGACGGCGTTGATCGCGGCCTGGAGCTGGTAGGGCCCTGGTCGGTTGCGTCGCAGGCAGTGACGGACGATGGCCTGCCCCTCGGCGATCAGGTCGCGATCCCAGCGGCCGCGGTCCTGGTCGGCGAGGAGCACGAGGTCGCCGTCGGGGGTGGTGCGGGTGGTCCGGCGCGACTCCACGAGCAGCATGAGTGCGAGCAGGCCCTGGACCTCCGGTTCGTCGGGCATCAGCTCGGCGAGGATCCGCCCGAGCCGGATGGCTTCGGCGCTGAGGTCCTGGCGCAGGAGCTGGTCGCCCGAGCTCGCGGTGTACCCCTCGTTGAAGACGAGGTAGACGACCGCGAGCACGGACCGTAGCCGCTCCGGGAGGTCGGTCTCGTGGGGGATCCGGTACGGGATGCCGGCGTCGCGGATCTTGCCCTTGGCGCGGACCAGCCGTTGCGCCATGGTCGGCTCGGACACCAGGAACGCGCGGGCGATCTCGGCCGTGGTCAGTCCGCCCAGGAGCCGCAACGTCAGGGCGACCTGGGCGGCGGTGCCGAGGGCGGGGTGGCAGCAGGTGAAGATCAGGCGCAGCCGGTCGTCACGCACGGGTCCCTCCTCGGCCGGTTGGTCGTGGGCGTACTGCAAGGCGGCCTGAGCGTGCCGGCGGTCGCGGGTGGCCTCGCGGCGGAGGCGGTCCACGGTGCGGTTGCGCGCGGTGGTGATGATCCACCCGGCCGGGCTCGGCGGGAGCCCGGCCGACGGCCACCGCTGGACGGCGGCGACGAAGGCGTCCTGGACCCCTTCCTCGGCGAGGTCGATGTCGCCGAAGGTCCGGACCAGGACGGCTACCGCGCGACCGTACTGCTCGCGGAAGATCCGCTCGATCTCGCCCGGCGGGAGGTCCGGCACCTCGGCCATCAGTCGTCGGTCCCGCCCTGGAACGGCCGGACCTCGACCGGCAGGAGGGCGACCGCCCGGGCGAGCTTGCGGCCCCATGCGAGAGCCGCATCGAGGTCCGGAGCCTCGATGACGGTGAAGCCGCCCAGGTGTTCCTTGCCCTCGGCGTATGGGCCATCGGTCATCAGCACGTCGCCGTCGGCGTGGCGGAGCACGGTGGCCGTGCTCGGGGGATGCAAGCCACCCGAGAACACCCAGGCGCCGGCGGCCTTGAGCTCCTGCTCGAGGGCTTCGAGGTCGCGCATCACCGGCTCGAGCACCTCGGCCGGGGGCGGATCTCCGTCGGGCTGATAGATGCTGAGCAAGTACCGCTTCATCGGTCGACCTCCTCGACGAACTGACGTTACCGCTGGCATCGGGCGCTCAGCCGGTCGTCGCGACGGCCGGCTGGTACGTCGCGATGATCACGCCGGTGGTCGTGGTCACGGAGTCGACCAGGCGGAGTGGCACGAGCGTGCCGTCGGCGTCGAAGAGCCGGCGGCCCGAGCCCAGGACCAGCGGGTGGATCAGCAGCACGTACCGGTCGACCAGCCCCGCGCGGGCCAGCGACCGGACCAGCTCTCCGCTGCCGAGGACGACGATGTCCGGGCCCGCCGGCTCTCTCAGCGCGGCCACCGCGTCCGTGGCCTCGCCGTCGAGGAGGGTGGAGTTGTTCCAGGCCAGCGGCTCCTTGAGGGTCGTGGACGCGACGTACTTCGTGGCGTTGTTGATCACCTCGGTGTACGGATTGTCGGCGGGCATGTGCGGCCAGACCGCGGCGAAGTCCTCGTAGGTCCGCCGACCGAGCAGGATCGGCCCGGCCGTCGTCATGCCCTCGGCCATGTGCTGGCCCAGCACCGCGTCGGTGTAGGGCTGCGCCCAGCCGCCGTGCTCGAAGCCGCCACGGGTGTCCTCGTCGGGCCGGCCGGGTCCTTGCATCACGCCGTCCAGCGTCAGACTGTTGACCACGACGATCTCGCTCATCTCGGGTGCCTCCGTCGAAGGTGGGGCCGGCGCGGTACCGGCGCTCACCTTCGACACGAACGGCATCCGGCCGGATCGACACCCGCGAGCGAACGATCAGGCGTCGGGACCGCGATCGCGCAGGACCGACAGGCGCGACAGGTACTCGTCCTCGTCGATGTCGCCGCGGGCGAAACGGGTGGCCAACAGCTGTTCCGCGCTCGCCCGGTGGGCAGCCGGGACCGTGGGCGTCGGCGCGGTCTGGCGCCGCACGAGCACGACCATGACCGCGCCGACGGCCAGCAGGATCAGCAGGAAGCTCAGGCCCCACCACGGTCCGCCCCAGCCGCCGTCGCCGTGCCAGGCGGGGTTCCAGTTCAGCAGAATGTCGTTCATGGTCACCTTCTCCGGTGTCGATGGGCTGTGCTGTCGAGCGTGCCCGCTCGGCCGGAGTTGGGAATCCGTCGTGGAACGGACATCGGCCTACGTCCACGAACGTACGTCGGCGAGGCGAGGATGTGTGGCCGCGATGCCAGACCGGAGGATGACGGCATGAACAACGCTCCGATGGACCAGCCGGGGCGGGTGATCGTGGTCTCCGGACCGCCCGGTGCGGGCAAGACCACGGTGGCCCGGCTGCTCGCCGATGGGTTGCCGGTCAGCGTCCACCTGCACTCCGACGACTTCTACCTCTGCATCCGGCAAGGGCTGGTCGCGCCCTTCCTCCCCGAGTCGCACCGGCAGAACGAGGTGGTCCTGGGTGTGGTCGCGGACGCCGCCGCGGGCTACGCCGTGGGTGGCTACGAGGTGGTCTGCGACGGGGTCGTCGGGCCGTGGTTCCTCGACGTGTTCCGGGCGGCGGCCAGCGCTCGATCCGTCGCCCTGCACTACGTGGTGCTGCGGCCCGACGAGCAGACCACGCTGCGCCGGGCCGGTGGCCGGGGGGTGGGCGCGCTCACCGATCCCGGGCCGGTGCGGTCGCTGCACCAGCTGTTCGCCGACCTCGGTCAATACGAACCACAGGCGATCGACTCCTCGGGCCTCGACGCGGAGACGACGGCCGTCGCCGTGCGGCGAGGGCTCGACGCCGGGCGGTTCGAGCTGGATCCAGGAGTGGCGTGAGTTCGCCGAGGTCGGGCCTGAAATCCAGGTGAGTGTCGGGTGTGTCCCCCATAGGGTGACCGCCATGACCAGATCCGGATCGTCCAGGTCGTGGCTGCCGATCGCGGCGGTGGGCGTGACGCTCGTGCTGTGGGCGTCGGCGTTCGTGGCCATCCGCCACCTCGGCCCGGTGATCTCTCCGGGCGCGCTGTCGCTCGGACGGCTGCTCGTGGGCTCGCTCGTCCTCGGGCTCCTGCTGGCGACCCGCACCCGACGCTGGCCGACCCGGCGGGACTGGCTGCCCCTGATCACGATCGGCGTGCTCTGGTTCGGCATCTACAACGTCTCGCTGAACGCCGCCGAACAGCGGATCGACGCGGGCACGGCCAGCATGCTGATCCAGACCTCGCCGATTCTGATCGCGGTGCTCGCCGTCGTCGTGCTTCACGAGCGGGTGTCGCCCTACCTCGCGCCGGGGCTGCTCCTGGCCTTCGTGGGCGTCGTGGTGATCTCGTTGGCGGGCTCGGACGACGGCGGTGGCCAGGACGTCCTCGGCGTGGTGCTGACCCTCGTCGCGGCGGTCGTGTACTCGGTCAGCGTGATCCTGCAGAAGCCGCTGCTGGGCCGCCTGCCGGCGCTCGAGGTCACCTGGATCGCCTGCACGGTGGGAGCGGTAGCCTGCCTGCCCTTCGCCGGCTCACTCGTCCACGACGTCCAGGAGGCGCCGGCGAGCTCGCTGTGGTGGATCGTCTACCTCGGCGTGTTCCCCACGGCCATCGCATTCACGACCTGGGCCTACGCGCTGACCCATATGAGCGCCGCGAACATGGGTGCCACCACCTATCTCGTCCCGCCCATCACCATCGCGCTGGGCTGGCTCCTGCTCGATGAGGTGCCGCCTGTGCTCGCGGTGCTGGGCGGTGTGTTGTGCCTGGTCGGCGTGGCTGTGGCGCGGCGGCGGCCACGGTTGCGCGACGTCGAGGTCACGGTCTCGGAGGGGTAGATGAACGCCGGGGGAGAGCTGATCGGACGGCTGGTCGTCCTGGTCCCGGTGACGGCCGAGCACGTGGCCGACCTGCAGCGGATCCTGCGCACCCCGGAGGTGCGGGCCCGGTGGGGCGACGAGGACGTCTCGCCCCGGTGGCCGCTCGACGACCCCGACGTCGTGCCGTTCGCGGTGCTCGACGACGGCGAGGTGTGCGGCATGGCGCAGTACGGCGAGGAGACCGACCCGATGTACCGCCACGCCTCGATCGACATCTTCCTCGACCCGGCGGTGCACGGGCGGGGCATCGGCCGCGACGCGGTGCGCACGCTGGCGCGGCACCTCTTCGCCGATCGCGGACACCATCGGCTGGTGATCGACCCCGCGGCCGACAACGAGCCGGCCATCCGCGCCTACACGGCCGCCGGGTTCCGCCCGGTCGGCGTGATGCGCAGGTACGAGCGCGATGCTGACGGCACGGGTTGGCACGACGGCCTGCTCATGGACCTGCTGGCCGACGACTTCGAGTGAGTCCGCCGGCGTCGGCGATACCGGCCGGACGGTTGACAGCGGGTCGAGTCGAGAGTACAAATCCAAGTGGTTATGTAACTTGGAGGTTATGTACGTGACTCTGGACCAGCTCGACGTGACGTTCGCGGCGCTCGCCGATCCGACCCGGCGCGCCATCCTGACCCGGCTGGCGACGGGCGAGGCAACCGTGACCGAGCTGGCCGCGCCGTTCCACATGAGCCAGCCGGCCGTGTCCAAGCACCTCAAGGTCCTCGAACGCGCCGGCCTCATCTCGCGCGGCCGCGACGCCCAGCGGCGTCCGTGCCGGCTCGAGGCGCGGCCACTGAAGGCCGCGACGGACTGGCTCGAGAACTACCGCAGCTACTGGGAAGAGAGCTTTCAGAGCCTCGATGTCCTGCTCGACGAACTCAAGACCCTGCATCGGCCCGCCGACGACGGCAGCTGAGAGGAACCGATGAATCCCACCAGAACTCTGACGGTGACGGCGCCGAGCGACACCGAGCTCGTGATGGCCCGCACCTTCGACGCCCCGCGTCCCCTCGTGTTCGACGCGTTCACCCAGCCGGCCCTGCTCACCCGCTGGTTCGGTGCCCGCGGCTGGAACCTCGTCGTGTGCGAGATCGACCTGCGGGTGGGCGGTGCGTGGAGGTTCGTGTCGCGCGGACCCGGCGGCGCCGAGATGGGGCACGGCGGCGTCTACCGCGAGGTCGTGCGGCCCGAGCGGATCGTCTATACCGAGACCTTCGACGACCAGTGGTACGAGGGCGAGTCGCTGACCACGACGGAGCTCGTCGAGCACGATGGCGCGACCACGATGACGACCACGCTGCGGTTCGCGTCGCAGGCGGTCCGCGACGCCGTCATCGAGTCCCCGATGGAACGCGGTGCCACGGAGAGCTTCACCCGGCTGGCCGACCTGCTCGCCGAGCTCCGCCCGTCGCCGTGAGTACCTGCCCTCATCGATCCGACCTGCAGAGAACTGGAGAATAATCATGGATTGGACACTCGAAGTCGTCGTGGTGCCCGTGTCCGACGTGGACCGCGCCAAGGAGTTCTACGCCGACCAGCTGGGCTTCGCCGTCGATCACGACACCAAGATCAGCGACGACCTGCGCGTCGTGCAGCTCACGCCACCGGGGTCGGGCTGCTCGATCGTGGTGGGCAAGGGCGTGGCGAAGATGCCCGTGGGCTCACTCAAGGGCCTGCAGCTGGTCGTGGCCGACATCGAGGCGGCGCGGGCTCAGCTCCTCGAACGCGGCGTGCCGGTGAGCGAGGTCCAGGTGCTGGGCGAGAACCCCGGTCCGGGCACCCCTGCCGACAACGTCTCGTTCGTCTACTTCGACGACCCGGACGGCAACTCCTGGGCGGTGCAGCAGATCTCCGCCCGGGCGGACGCGCCGCTGCTCGGGTCGTAACGGACCGACCGCCATGGACATCGACGCGGCCACGTTCGTCGAACGGCTCGAAGCCCATCGGTCGGCCGACGAGCTGGCGAAGATCCAGCGCTACTTCAAGTCCGGACCGGGCGAGTACGGCGAGGGCGACGTCTTCATGGGCGTTCGCATGGGGCAGGTGTTCGACCTCGCCAAGGAGTTCATCGAGCTGCCGCCGGCCGAGATCGAGAAGCTGCTCGCGAGCCCGGTGCACGAGGTCCGGGCGGGCGCGCTGAGCGTCATGGACAAGCAGGCGCGGCGGAAGTCGACCACGACGCAGCGGCGGACCGAGCTCTACGAGCTGTACGTGCGGCGGATCGACCGGATCGACAACTGGGACCTGGTCGACCTCGCGGCCCCGTACGTGGTCGGCGGGTACCTGGACGACAAGCCGCGCGACGTCCTCTACCGATGGGCCCGCTCGGCGAACCTCTGGGAGCGCCGCACGGCCATCGTCAGCACCGCGTACTTCATCCGGCAGGGCCAGGTCGACGACACGTTCGCCATCGCCGAGGTCCTGCTGCACGACGACGAGGACCTCATCCACAAGGCCGTGGGCGGATGGTTGCGCGCGGCGGGCAAGAGCGAGCGTCCGAGGCTGCTGGCCTTCCTCGACGTCCACGCCCACGAGATGCCGCGAACGATGCTGACCTACGCGATGGAGCACCTCGACCCAGCGCAACGGGCGCACTACCGGAGCCTGACGTAGCCGGTGAAGATCTCCCACCGGCGACGCGGTCCACGTCTATCGTGACGACATGGCGAAGGCGAAGGCGCGGATCCTCGAGGTCGCCGGTCACGAGGTGACCATCACCAACCCGGACCGGATCGTCTTCGTGGCCGGAGGGTTCACCAAGCTCGACCTCGTGCAGTACTACCTCGCGGTCGCCGACGGTGCATTGCGCGGCGTCGTGGGGCGTCCGATGATCCTCAAGCGGTTCGTCAAGGGCATCGACCAGGAGGCGTTCTTCCAGAAGCGCGCGCCCACGGGCCGGCCCGAGTGGGTGGAGGTCGCCGAACTCCACTACGCCTCCGGGCGTTCCGCCGAGGAGGTGGTGGTCCGCACGCCCGCCGAGCTGGCGTGGGTGGTGAATCTCGGCTGCATCGACCTCAATCCCCACCCGGTGCAAGCCGAGGACCTCGACCATCCTGACGAGCTCCGGATCGACCTCGACCCGGTGCCTGGCGTCGACTGGCGGCAGATCGTCGACGTCGCCCTCGTGGTCCGAGAGGTGCTGGGCGATCACGGGCTGGCCGGCTGGCCGAAGACGTCGGGGTCGCGCGGCTTCCACATCTACGCCCGCATCCATCCGCGCTGGTCCTTCCGCGACGTGCGGCTCGCGGCGGAGACCGTCGCGCGCGAGGTCGAGAACCGCGCTCCCGACCTCGCCACCAGCAAGTGGTGGAAGGAGGAACGCGAGGGCGTCTTCGTCGACTTCAACCAGAACGCCAAAGACCGCACCGTCGCCTCCGCGTACTCGGTCCGCCCGACGCCCGATGCACGCGTCTCGACGCCGCTGACCTGGGACGAAGTCGCCGACTGCCGCCCTGAGGAGTTCACCTTGGCGACGGTGCGCGAGCGGTTCGGCGCCATCGGCGACCCCTGGGCGGGCATCGAGGACTCGTCCGGCTCGCTGGACGGGCTGCTCGACCTGGCGAAGCGGCTGGGACCGGCCGAGAAACCCCCGAAGGGCACCGGGCGCCGGCAGCCCACGATGCCGCTCGTCGAGATCGCCCGGGCCAAGACGAAGGACGAGGCGCTGGCCGGGCTGGAGCGGTGGAAGGTCCGCCACCCGGACGTCGTGGAGCGCCTCCAGCCCGCCGACATCCTCGTCGACGGCATGCGGGGGCGGAGCTCGGTCTGGTACCGCATCCGCGTCAATCTCCAGCACGTCCCAGAGACCGACCGTCCGCCGCAGGAACCGCTTGAGGTCGACTACGACCCCTGGGCGAACACGCCGCTCGCCCGCGACGACTGAAGGAGCATGGCCGGCCCGGCGACGCGATCACCATGGAACCGAGCCCAGCGAATCGAGTTGCCTGATGCCTGACTACTCGCCGTACGAGATCCTCGGTGTCCCGCCTGGGGCCACCCAGGCGGAGGTCAGGTCGGCGTACGCTCGTGCTGCCCGGCTGGCCCACCCGGACGCCGGGGGAACGGCCGGGATGTTCGGGCTGGTGCGGGAGGCGTACGACATTCTGAGCGACCCCGCCCGGCGGGCTGCGTACGACCGTTCGTACACCGGCGGCGAGCGGGCGACGGGTGTCGACTCTGTTTCCGCTGATGCCGAACCCGATAGCGAGCCGGCCCAGCCGGATGGCGAGGTGCCGATCTACGACGCCGTGGTGGACGACCGCTCCAGCAGCCGACGGACCGGGATTCGGCTCGGGATGAGCCTGGTCGGCTGGCGAGCCGTCGCGGTGCGGATCACACTCGGTGGCATCGCGCTGGCTCTGTTCTGGGGGCTCGTGCGACCGATCTGGCAGCGCGATCTCCGGCCGGCAGGTGCCACCCCGGATCTGCTCGACGGCGCCATGTTCGTGGTCGAAGCCGCAGTCCTCGCCTATGTGATCTGCCTCGTCGCCTCGATCGTCGGGTTCTACCTTCCCGCGCTGGCTGCGCTCACCGTGCTCGCTCTCGGCGGGCTGATCGCCTGGCCGATCGCCTACTGGGAAATCGCCACGGCCGGCGAACGGTGGAGCTACGTCGGCTGGGTAGGGATGTGGGTGTCCTTCCAGGTGGTGATCGTGGTCCTGCTCGAAGACCGATGGTTGCTCGGGAAGGAGCCGGACCGGTAGCCACCGGAGCACTCGCGTCACCGCGTGTGCTCACGTCGCGCTGATCCGCACCGCGTCCGCCTCGATGCTGCCCGCGCTCGACGTCCACCGGCTCACGCCGACCACGTTGTAGCGACCCTGGTCGAGGTCGAAAGTGCCGAGCTCGACCCATCGTCCGCCGTTGGTGCGCTGGTCGACGTATACGGTCTGGTTCCCGCTGGTGGTGGACACGATGTACGGGGTGCGGGCGTTGTTCGCCGGATCGGCCGGGTACCAGACCTCCACGCGGTAGCGGCCGGCCTCGGGGAGTTCGGCGCCGAACCACGCCGGGTCGCTGGCCAGCAGCGGCTGGGCGTGGCGATGATCGCTGCCGTACTGGCCCGGCGCGGAGGCCGCGGCCCAGTTGCCGCTCGCGGTGAACGCTCCGGAGGTGGTGTTGTCGACGACGACGTTCCACCCGCCGGGGTCGTCGCCGCGCACGTAGCTCATATAGCGGTTCCAGTCCCAGTTCGGGCCCGGGTCGGTATGCGTGGCGCCGGGGACCTCGCTGTGTCCCACGACGTGGGTCCGATCGAGCGGGATGCCGTACTGGTCGGCGGCGTGCCGGGTCACCGCGGCCGACGATCGGTACATCGACTCGGTGTACCAGGACGCGTTGTCGACGAAGCCCTCGTGCTCGATGCCGATCGAGCGGTTGTTCCAGTTGCCGGCGTGCCAGGCCACGTCCTTGTGCCGGACCATCTGCGTCACGTCGCCGTCGGACGAGCGGATCACGTAATGCGACGACACACTCGCGCTGGGGTTCTGGAACCACGAGATCGTGCCGGCGTAGGAGCCCTGGGCGGTGTGGATGACCACCCGGTCGATCGCGTAACTCCCGGGCCGGCTCGACACCCGGTAGTTGCTCGAACTCGCCGGGACCCAGTGGGCCGGCCCGTAGTCGTCGCTCTGGAGGTCGAGCCGCTCGTCCAGGGTCGCAACGCCGGCGAACGCACCGAGACGGACGTCGAGGTCGTGCGGCCGGACGACGAGGCGTTCGTCGCCGATCCGCAGCCGCAGGCCGTCGTCGAGCAGCTCGAAGACGGCGTCGGCCTCGAGCCGAGCGACGCCGTCGTCGGCGAAGTCGGAGTACCGGGCCACCGGCTCGTACCAGGCGCCGAGGTCGTCGCGGTCGGTGGCGTCCAGTCCCGCGGCGTCGGCCCTGGCCCGCAGCACGGCGGCGGCCCCGTCGATGTTCGCGGCGGTGTCGGTGCGCAGCGCGGCCTCGGCGTGGCCGCTCAGCTCGCTCGCCTCGCCCAGGGTGTCGGTGCGCGGGTTGCTGATCAGGTGCATGACGCCGTGACCGCCCGAGGCGCTCGGCCGGTCGCCGTGATCGTCCACGCGGGTGACCGCGTAGGCCAGCGTGACCAGCAGGTCGCGTGGCACGTCGAAGCGCTCGGCGGCTGCCGTGAACGCCCGCCCGAGCGGCCCCTCGGTGCTGGGCGACTGCGCGCCGGCGGTGGTGGCCGCGGCGACCAGGCCGAACGCGGCACCGACCGTGACGGCTAACCGGCGAAGTGATGTGGACACGGGAACCCCATCGCTCGAACGGTGGCTCCCCGTGCGCAATACGCCGCAGCGTACTGACTGTCGTACTTATTGTCATCAAGTGCGGCGTAAGTGAAAAGTTATGGCATGTGCTGGTCAGCCGCCCACGATGACGCGGGGATCGCCGGTGAACCACACGTTGTCGATGACGAGCGTCTGCATCACCCAGCGCTCGCCCGCGCGGCCGAGGGTGACGTCGTAGAGGTTCTTCAGCAGGGCGTGCCGGGAGTGATCGTCGGTGGGCAGGTGCTGGGCCTCGACGATGGCCGTCAGGTGCGCACGGTCGCCGTCGCCCTCGACGCCGACCACGACGCGCGGGTTCGTCACCACGTGGGTCGTGTCGATCCGCGTGCGCGGGTCGAGGATCGTGTCGACGATGACGTCGCGACCGGTCATCACCGGGATGTCGAGCCCACACGCGGTGGCCGCCGGGCGGAAGTCGAGGACGGCGTCGGCCGCGAAGGCCGAGGCGAACAGCTCGCGGGCTCCGGCTTGCCTGCGGAGGTCCTGGCCGAGGCCGAACCGATACAGCGCATCCACGATCTCGGCGTGGTCGCGCATGCGTTGGAGGGCGGCCGGATCGCCGGCGGGGACGTCGATGGCCTGATGCGTCAGGACGTACACGGTGAACCTCTCGGAGGGGTGGGTGACCGGGCTCCAGGAGCGTAGACCTGTACGCTGGTGTCAAGGTCAACTGTCGGAGGTCAGGGCCATGAGGGTCGGCGAACTCGCCGAGCGCACCGGCGTGAGCGCGCGATCGGTCCGCCACTACGATCGCGCCGGGCTGCTTCCGTCGGCCCGCCTGCCCAACGGTTACCGCGACTTCGGTGACGACGCCGTCGAGGCGGTCGGCCGGATCCGGATGCTGCTGGACGTGGGTCTCGATCTCGACGAGATCCGGGGCTTGCTGCCGTGCTTCGACGCTGCCGGGACTCTCGACGGCTGCGATCCGGTGCGGGTCACGCTGGCCGATCACGTCACCCGCCTCGCCGCCCAGATCGGGCACCTCGAGCGGACCCGGTCGATGCTCCATCAGGCCCAGGCGCGGCTACGAACCGACCCCGCGCGTCAGGACGCCACCGCCTGAGCGCCCGGGCTCGCACCCGACCGGCGTCGGCCCGGCCCCGATCCTCGGATCAGACCAGGTCGGCGATCGCCTGGGCAGCCGAGGTCATCAAGCCGAGATCGGTCCCGACGGCGATCAGCCGAGACCCCGACGTCACCTCCGCCCGAGCCGCCTCGGCGGTGGCCGTGAAGATGCCGAGAGGCATGCCGGCCTCCGCGCACACCCGCCGGACCTCGTCGACGGCCGCCCGCACGGACGGGTGATCGACCTGGCCCAGCAGGCCCATGCTGCCCGAGAGGTCGTACGGCCCGACGAACACCGCGTCGACGCCGGTAACGGCGAGGATCTCGGGCAGCGCCTCCACGGCGTCGATGTCCTCGATCTGCACCACCAGGGCCGTGCGGTCGTTGGCCGATCGGAGGTACTCGGCGAAGCGCAGGCCGTATCCGTGCGCTCGCGCGATGCCCACGCTCCGCGCCCCGAGGGGTGGGTACTTCACCGCCGACACGGCCTGGCGAGCGTCGGCCGCGCTGCGCACGTGCGGGACGATGACGCCGTCAGCCCCGGCGTCGAGGGCCTGGTGGATCCACGTGGCGTCGTTGGCGGGCACCCGGACGACAGCAGGGCAGCGCGAGCCCACGGCCTGCACAATGCGCTGGACCGCGCCCGGGTCGAGCGCCGCCGAGTGCTCGGAGTCGAGGAACAGCCACTGCACACCCGCCAGCACGAGTGCCTCGGCGACCTGCGGAGAGTCGACGGTGACGACGGTCCCGAGGATCGGATTCCCGTCCTGGAGCATTGCGCGCAGATCGGCCACGTGGCGCCCTCTCGATGGCGTGGGTCACGGACGGATACGCCCGGGAGCGATCATCCGATCAAGGCTCGGGCCGTCGCCGCAAGTCGCCTGGTGGCTCGCCCCGGCAGCGGCTGGTGGCGGCTCAGGCCGGTCGCGGGACCTCACGTACGACGTCGCGGGCCGGCTTGTCCTCGCGCAGTCCCTGGTAGGACGGGTGGCGCATCGTGCCGGAGCTCGTCCATTCGGCGAACTCCACCTCGCATACGAGCGAGGGCTCGACGAAGATCGCCTCCTGCTGAGGCTGGCGACCGGTGAACGGGCTCGCGTCGATCCGAACCGGCGCCAGCCGCTCCTTGAGCATCCGGCGGGTGGCGTCGTCGAAACCGGTGCCCACCTTGCCGGCGAAGGCCAGGGTGCCGTCCGGCTCGTGATACCCGACGAGCAACGACCCCAGCTCGCCCTCGAGGCGGCCCTGGCCCGGGAGCCAGCCACCGATCACGACCTCCTGCCGGAGCACGTTCTTGATCTTCAGCCACTCCGTGCTCCGGCGGCCGGGCCGATACTTGCTGGTCAGACGCTTGGCAACCACGCCCTCGAGGCGCTGTGCGCGAGTGGCCGCGAGCAGCGCCGCGCCGTCGCCGCGCTGGTACGGCGGGGCCTGCCAGTTCGGCCCGTCGAGCCGGAGCTCCTCGAGGAGCCGACGCCGCTCCTCGTACGGCTCGCCGAAGAGCGACCGGCCGTCCAGGTGCAGTAGGTCGAAGACGATGTAGGTGACCGGGACCTCGCGCTGACGAGTGCGGATCTCGGACTCCGAGGTGACATGCATCCGGGGCTGAAGTCGCTGGAAGCTCGGCCGGCCGTCGTCGTCGAACGCGACGAGCTCCCCGTCGAGGACCACGGTGTGGTCGCCGAGCTGGTGCTCGATCGGCTGGATCTCCGGATACTGCACCGTGATGTCACGCTCGGTGCGGCTGTAGAGCCGAATCCGCCCGGGCCCGCCGAACGCGAGGGCTCGTACGCCGTCCCACTTGATCTCGTAGCCCCACCTGTCGTCGTCGGGCGGGAGGGTGGCGGACAGCGTCGCCGCCATGGGGGCGAACACGGTGGGCATCGGCTCTCGGCCACCTCATCGGCGCTGAACGGCTACGAGATGCCATCGTCGCAGATCTCCGCGGTACGGGGGCGGATCCGGCGCTCAGGCGGCGGCCCCGAGGGGGTCCGGGTCCCGACGGGTGCGCCGCGGCCGGTGGTCGTCGGTGGCGGTGACGCCGAGCGCGAGGCGCAGCCGTCGGACGATCGCCGAGAGCAGTCGTGACACCTGCATCTGGGTGACCCCGAGGTCGTCGGCGATCTCGCGCTGGGTCCAGCCGCGGAAGAACCGCAGGTACAGGATGCGCTGGTCGCGCTCGCAGAGATCACGGCACACGGGTGCCAAGAGGGCCACGGCCTCCGCGCGGTCGAAGCCCTCGTCGGTCGTGCCGAGCAGATCGGTCAGGGTGGCGCTGTCGTCGTCGTGACCGGGGGTGTCGAGCGAGGTCGGCGCGTAGCAGCCCCGGGACGACATCGCCTCGATCACGTCACTCAGGTCCTCGCCCGCGTGCTCGGCGACCTCGGCCGGCGTGGGGGAGCGGTGCAGCTTCTGACTGAGCTCGGCGGTGGTGACCGGGATGACGGCCTGGAGGTTCTGGATCCGCCGCGGCGGCCGGACCGCCCAGGCGTGGTCGCGGAAGTGGCGCTTGATCTCGCCGGTGATCGTGGGAATCGCGTAGGCGAGGAACTCTGACCCGGCGTCGAGGTCATAGCGCTGGACGGCCTTGACCAATCCGACGCTGGCGACCTGGACGAGGTCGTCGTGCTCCTGCCCGCGGCCGCCGTACCGGTGCGCCAGTGTGTCGGCGATCCCGAGGTTGATCAGCACGACCTCGTCGAGGAGGCGACGGCGTTCGGCGCCGGTGGCCTTGGCGGCGCCGGCGAGCAGCCGATGGGTGTCGTCGTCACGGCGTTGTGCTGCGGTGGTGGAGTCGGTGTGCTCGAAGGAATCGGGCTCGAAAGCAGTGATGGGGAGCGTGGGCATGACCGACACCTCTCCGGGAACGGAGCGATGTGGCTACTGCTCAACCACCCCTCTACCGAACCACGACCGGCCGAAGAGTTCAATCCCGCCGTCGGGATCAGCGCCCGAACTGTTCCCGTAATGTGCCGTTGACCAGGGAAGATGCCGCGAGAATGAGTGGTCCGGCCCAGCGGGTCCGGCGGCCGCTCAGGAGCGTCCGGAGGGTGGGCCGTGGCGGTCGCGGGCGCCGTCGGAGGGTGCGGTGTCGCGGGGCCGGACCGGACCGCCGAGGAAGGCCTCGATCTCGGCGATGCCGGCGGCCGCCTCCTGGGCGATGGCCTGGTCTCCCGGCCGCGATACCCGGGTGCGCAGCGACGGCCGACGGACTGCCGGACGGGACTCCTTCCAGGCGCCGACGGCCTCGTGGCCGCAGTAGAACGACGCTCCGACCCCGACCAAGCCCGAGACGAGCCACCACGACAGGTATCGGACGACCTCGTCGGCGAAGATCATCAGCTGCCTCAGCCCGATCATGACCGATGCACCTCCGCGTGTGGCAGGAAGGCCGTGAAGAGCCCGTCAACCCGAGGTTACGCCTATTTACATAGCAGGAACACAGGCGTCATCGAGTTCGTCAGAACAACTGCTCCACGAGCTCGGCGAGGTGGCGCAGCAACGGTGCGGCCAGGGCCTGTTCGGCGGTGTTCAGGCTCGTCCACGCGGCGGCGACATGGCCCGCGACCACGGCACGCTTGGCGGCCAGCACGTCGGCGCCACGACCGGTGATCTCGAGGACCGTGCGGCGGCCGTCGTCGTGATGCGCGGTGCGCCGGACCAGGCCGTCGCGTTCGAGCGCGGCGGCCCCGCGGGTGACCGTGGGCTGCGTGACTCCGGTCATGGCCGCCACGGCGTCGACACCGTCGCCTCCGCACTCCTCGATGGCGTCGAGGAGGACCAGCTGGGGGATCGTGATGTCGTCGAACAGCGGCTGCATCCGGCCCCGGGTGCGGCGCGCCGCGGCCAGGAAGGACATCAGCGAGTCGGCGAACTCGCGGGCGTCCAGATCGGACCCGGCGACGCTACGTCCGAGCGGCCCGTGATCCTGCGCTGCCTCGACCACGCCGAACCTCCTCAGCGACCGTGCCATCCCGATCCAACCACGTCCGAGCCGGTCAGGAGGTCCCTGCGGGCACCTCGCCGGGACGGCCCGCCGGACGCGCGCCGCCGGAGCCCTCGATGTCCACGGTCGGCAGGATCCGGTCCAGCCAGCGCGGGATCCACCAGGCGCGGTCGCCCAGCAGCGACATCACGGCCGGCACGAGGCACAGCCGCACGACGGTGGAGTCGATGAGCACCGAGAAGGCCATTCCCACGGCCAGCATCTTGATGGTCGGATCGGGGTCGAACACGAAGCTGGTGAAGACGACGATCATGATCCCGGCCGCGGTGGTGATCACCCGCGCGGTGCCCCCGATGCCGATCGCGACGCTGCGATGGGCCTCGCCGGTGCGCACGTAGGCCTCGTGGACCCGGGAGATGAGGAACACCTCGTAGTCCATGGACAACCCGAAGATGATGGCGAACATCAGCATCGGGACGAAGGCCGGGATCGGGACCGACTCGTCGACACCGACCAGGCCGGCTCCCCAGCCCCACTGGAAGACCGCCACCACCACGCCGTAGGAGGCGGCCACCGACAGCAGGTTCATCACCGCGGCCTTCAGCCCGATCGCCAATGAACGGAACGCGGCGGTGAGCAGCACCAGGGACAGCAGCACCACGACTCCGATGAGCACGGGCAGCCGGGAGATGACCTTCTCGGTGAAGTCGACGTAGCCAGCGGTCGTCCCCGACACGTAGGCGGTCACGTCCGTCGCACCAGGCAGCACCGTGTCGCGCAGATCGTCCACGAGGTCGGTCGTGGCCTGGTCCTGGGGGCTGGTCGTGGGGATTGCCGTCAGGGTCGCGGTGGTGCCCGCGTCGTTCAGCTGTGGTGGCGACACCGTGGCCACGCCCGGGGTCGAGGCGAGGGTCGTCTCGAGCGAGGACAGGGTGGTCGACACGTCCGCGCCCGAGTCGGGAACAGCGACGACGACCAACGGGCCGTTCGCGCCCGGCCCGAATCCCGTGCTGATCAGGTCGTATGCCCGGCGGTCGGTGTCGGCGGCCGGGTCCGTGCCCGCGTCGAGTTGGCCGAACCGGATCGAGAGCAGCGGGACGGCCAGGATCAGCAGGAGTGCCGTGCCGGCGACGGCCCACGGCCAGGGCCGGCCGGCGACCTTCGCACCCCAGCGGGCGAAGGCGTTGTCCTGGTGATCCGCGTCGGCGATGGACACCGGGTCGGCGAGTGACGGCGCGTCGGCCGTAGAAGCGTCGGCCGTGTCGGCGTCTCCTCGGTGGCGCCGTTCGCGCCGCTCGTCGAGTCGCTCCCGCAACGAACGTACGTTGCCGCGCGCGACCCCGAGGAACGCGGGCACGAGGGTCAGGGCCGCCAGCATCGTCGCCGCCACGACGACGGCCGCCGACAGGCCGAGCCCGCCCACGAAGGGCACGCCGGACACGTAGAGGCCCAGGATCGCGATGATCACCGTCGTGCCGGCCACCACGATCGCCGAACCCGAGGTCGCGCTGGAACGCCCCACCGATTCCACGACCGGCATGCCGGCGTCGACCTGGTCACGATGGCGGGAGACGAGAAAGAGCCCGTAGTCGACCGCCACCCCGAGCCCGAGCAGGGTGGCCACGGTGGGTGCGGTGGTGGGGAAGGTGACCGCCGTGGCGAGGATGCCCAGGAGGGACAGCCCGGCCACCACGCTGAACACCGCCGACAGCAACGGGATCGCCGCGGCCACGAGCGAGCCGAACATGAACAGCAGCAGGACCAGCGCACAAGCCAGGCCGATCGCCTCGGAGGTGCGGTCGCTGGTACCCGTGGCGATCTTGCCGGCCGCGCCGCCGTACTCGACCTGGAGGCCGGCATCGCGGGCCGGCTCGGTCGCCTCGTGGACCTCGTCGAGGTAGGCCTCGTCGAGCGAACTCGTCGGAACGTCGAAGTTGATGGTCGCGTAGGCGATCGTGCTGTCGGCGGACACCTGGGGCGAGTCGGGGACGGCGAACGGCCCGACCGCTGAGAGCACATGGTCCAGGTCGGCGAGGTTGGCGACGGCGATGTCCACGGCATGTTCGTCGGAGGTCACGACGGCACCCGACGGCGCGGCGAAGACGACCTGGCCGCCGTAGCCGCCGGCGCCGGGGAAAGCCGACGCGAGGGTGTCGAGGCCCTCCTGCGAGTCGCTCCCCGGCACCGAGTAGTCGTCGGAGAAGTCGCCGCCGAAGGCGTTGCGGGCCAGGACCAAGCCGGCGACGAGCACGATCCACGCGGCGATGACCGCCCAGTGCCAGCGCGCGCACGACCGGCCGAGCCGCTCGAGCAAGGCACTCATGGACGGCTCCCCCCGAGGCCGGTTCCAAGAACCCAGACATCAGCACAGTACGCGCGGACGTGTGCGTATGTGTGGATCGTGGCCGTTACGTGGTGGTCTGGGCGGGCGCGAAGCGTCGCAGCCGGAGGCTGTTCGAGACCACGAACACCGAGCTGAACGCCATCGCCGCCCCCGCGATCATCGGGTTCAGCAGACCTGCCGCGGCCAACGGAAGGGCGGCGACGTTGTAGCCGAAGGCCCAGAACAAGTTGCCCTTGATGATCGACAGCGTCCGCCGGGACAGCCGGATCGCGTCGGCCGCGACCCGCAGGTCGCCGCGGACCAGCGTGAGGTCGCTCGCCTCGATCGCGACGTCGGTACCGGTGCCCATCGACAGCCCCAGGTCGGCCTGGGCGAGCGCGGCGGCGTCGTTCACGCCGTCGCCGACCATGGCCACCACCCGGCCGTCGGCCTGGAGGCGTTTGACGACGTCGACCTTGTCCTGCGGCAGGACCTCGGCGAACACGTGCTCGTCGTCGATGCCCGCCTCGCGGGCGACCTCGTGGGCCACGGCTTCGTTGTCGCCGGTGAGCAGCACCGGAGTCAGCCCGAGGCCGCGTAGCTGCCGGATCGCCTCGCCCGACGTGGGCTTGACGACGTCGGCGACCACCAGGACGCCCCGGGCGCGGCCGTCCCACCCGACGCTGACGGCCGTCTTGCCCTCGGCCGCGGCGGCAGATCTGGCCCGCTGCAGGTCGACCGGCAGGTGCTGGCTCCACTCGGCCAGCAGCCGCTCGCGTCCGACCAGCACGGCGTGGCCGTCGACGACGCCCTGGACCCCCAATCCTTCGACGTTGGCGAATCCCTCGACCGTCGGCAGCCGGCCGAACCGCTCCGTGGCTGCCCGGGCGACGGCGGAGGCGATCGGGTGCTCGCTGGCGTGCTCGAGCGCGCCGGCCAGCCGGAGCAGCTCGTCGGCGTCCTCGCCCTCGGCGGCATGGACGCCGGTCACGGTCATCCGCCCGGTAGTCACCGTCCCGGTCTTGTCGAGGACGATCGTGTCGACGCGACGGGTGGACTCGAGCACCTCCGGACCCTTGATGAGGATGCCCAGCTGGGCCCCACGTCCGGTACCCACCAGCAACGCCGTCGGCGTGGCCAGCCCGAGCGCGCAGGGGCAGGCGATGATCAACACGGCGACGGCGGCGGTGAAGGCGGCCGCCACCGCACCCGCGCCGTCACCGGAGCCCAGCCAGAACCCGAGCGTGGCCACGGCGAGGCCGATGACGATCGGCACGAACACCGCGGAGATGCGGTCGGCCAGACGCTGCACCTCGGCCTTGCCGGACTGGGCGTCCTCGACGAGCTGGGCCATCTGGGCCAGTTGGGTGTCGGCGCCGATGCGGGTGGCCCGGACGACCAGCCGTCCACCGGCGTTGACGGTGGCGCCGACGACGGGGTCGCCCTCGACCACTTCGACCGGGACGGACTCGCCGGTGACCATGGAGACGTCCACGGCGGAGGAGCCGTCGACGACCACGCCGTCGGTGGCGACCTTCTCACCCGGACGGACGACGAACCGGTCGCCCACGGCCAGCTGCTCGATCGGGATCCGGACCTCGGCGTCGCCACGGATCACGGCGACGTCCTTGGCGCCGAGCTCGAGCAAGGCCCGAAGCGCGGCACCGGCGCGTCGCTTCGACCGGGCCTCGAAGTACCGCCCGGCCAGGATGAACGTGGTGACACCGGCCGCGACCTCGAGGTAGAGGTTCGCCGATCCGTCCGTGCGGGAGATCGTGAACCGGAACGGGTGGGTCATGCCAGGCTCGCCCGCGGTGCCGAGGAACAGCGCGTACAGCGACCACGAGAAGGCCGCCAGGGTGCCCATCGACACCAGCGTGTCCATGGTCGCGGCGCCGTGGCGGAGGTTCGTCCACGCCGTGCGGTGGAAGGGCAGCGCACCCCAGACGACCACCGGCGCGGCCAGGGTGAGCGCCAGCCACTGCCAGTTGGTGAACTGCCAGGCCGGGATCATCGAGAGCAGCACCACCGGCACCGAGAGCGCGATGCTGACGAACAGCCGGGTCCGCAGCGAGTTCGTCCGGGCGTCGTCGTCGTTCTCGGGCTGGTCAGAGGCTCCGGAGGCGTCGGAGGCGGTCGGCTCCGGAGGCGGCGTGGCCGTGTAGCCGGTGGCCTCGACGGTGCTCACCAGGTCGTCGACGCTCACGTCGTCGGCGAAGCGGACGCGGGCCTTCTCGGTGGCGTAGTTGACCGTGGCGGTGACACCCTCCATCCGGTTGAGCTTCTTCTCGATCCGGGCGGCACAGGATGCGCAGGTCATGCCGCCGATGGTGAGTTCGACGTCCTGGGCCGGGGCGTGGGCCGCGGTGTCGGTCGCGGCGGCGGGCGTGGTCGAGGTCATCACTCCTCCCCGTGGCCGTGGCTCGGGGCGGAGCCGCCCTGCTCGCCGTGAGCAGCGTGGGCGGTGGCGGTGAACTCAGCCGTGCGCACCACGCCGTCGTGCTGGAAGTCGAGGAAGAGCCGGTAGTCGCCCTCCGTGGGCACCTCGGCGTAGAAGACGATCTCCGGCCCGGGCTCGGTGCGGCCGTCACCTGGTTCGCCGTCGGGATGGACGTGCAGGTAGGCGAGGTCGCCGCCACGGAGCGCCACGAGATGACCGTACGCGGCGAGGTAGGGCTGGAGGTCGGTGACCGGGCGGCCGTCCTTCGCGATCGACAGGGTCAGCCGGCTGGCCGTGCCGGGAACGAGCTCACCGTCCAGGGTGACCTCGTAACCGTCGACCTCGGCGACCTGGGCGGGCTCCGGGAGTGCGACCGGAGTGAACGCGCCTGCGACGTCGACGTCAGTGCCGAGGGTCGAGCCGTGATCGGCCGCCGTGGCCTCGAAGTCGGCGAACATACGGTAGGTGCCGGCCTCGGGGAAGGTGAACGGGATGGTCCACGTGCCGTCGGGGGCCATCGTCGGGTGGACGTGCTGGAAGCCGCTCAGGTCCCGCCGCACGACGATGAGGTGCAGCTTCTTGTCGTGGGTGGTCTCGAACTCGGTGACGGCGTGGCCGTCCGGGCCCAGGATCTGTAACGACAGGGGCTGCTCCTGGCCTGGCGTGGCAGGGACGTCGACCGGAACGAGGGTGTAGCCGCGATCGGACACTTGGAGTCCTCCGGGAAGGTCGAGGTCGGAAGCGTCGGTTGTGGCCGGCTCGTCGTGGCCGCCCGAGTCGTGCGCGGCGTCCGCATCCGACCCGGCGTCCGCACCCGACCCGGCGTCGGCGGCCGACCCGGCGTCCGACCCGGTGCCGGTGACCGGGCCCACGGCCGAGCCCACCGCGTATCCGCCGGTGAGCAGCACTGCCAGGGCCACGCCGAAGCCTCCGACGCGCAGCAGCGTGGAGCGCGCCGGACTCACGAGGCCACCGCCACGTATCCGGCCTCGTCGACGGCGGCACGGACCGCGTCGGGGTCGAGCGGCAAGTCGCTGGTGATGCGTACGGTCGACGTGCCCCCCGCGACGAGGTCCACGCTGACCGACTGGACGCCCGAGAGAGCGCCGACCTCGCCGGTCACGGCGGTGACGCAATGTGCGCAGGTCATGCCGGTGACGGAGTAGGTGTTGGTGGTCGTCATGGTGGTCCCTCCTGGAGGGCGGCCCTGTCGGGGTGGCCGCCGCGTGCTCGTCGAGCTACACCATACCCCCCTATGGTATTTCGTCAAGCTCGAAGTCCGACCGCCCTGCGATAGTTGCTGCCAGCGCCATGTAGGTGTTCTCCGGTCCCACGCTGATGATGCGTTGGCCGTCGCGAACGAGTGGCCGGGCGATCCAGCTGTGGGATCGGTCGTCCCAGGTCAGCACGTAATCGGTGCCGCGCGGCAACATCGTCGGCCTTCCGTCGTGGCGTGGGCTGGCCGCGCTGGACGGGGTGGCGCTCGACGTCGTCGACCTCGCCGCGCCCGTGGGCTGGATGCCACCGTCATCTGGCCCCACGGCGCATCACGCTGACCAGCAGACTTACCACGATTGCACAGAGCTGACCTAAGGACAGACGTCATGACCTCGGTAGATGCGGCTCAGGACCTAGCGGGCGCGGACTAGGCGGCCAGGAGAACTCGACATCATGGTGCTCGTGGATGAATACGAGCGGAGTGACGAGTCGTGGCGCCGAGCCCGAGCCGAGCTGGAAGAGCAGTGGCGGCAACGGGCCGCCGCGGAAGTGGCGTGGTGGGAACGGCGGGCTGTCGCGCAGCAGGACGAGACCCTCCGGCAGAACAAT
>DATCVR010000416.1:0-4630 GCA_036566745.1 Jiangellaceae bacterium
CGCACTCCGCCGAACCCGGTAGGCTGTGGTGGTCTCGCTCGGGCGGTTCCGGGCGTGCTCGGCCCAGTAGGCAAATTGGCAAAGCCGCCGCACTCAAAATGCGGTGTATGTCGGTTCGACTCCGACCTGGGCTACTCCCTCGTCCACGCTCCCCCGTCCACGCTTCCCCGCCCCCTGCGAGACCATCGCCCCATGGCCGAACCGTGGTGGCGCCGCCCGTCGTTGTGGGCCGGGATCACCCTCCTCGCGCTCGCGGCCGTGCTGACCGTCCCGGTGCTCCTCGACCCCGCCGATCCGCTCTACGCCGGCGCTGACACCGCCTGGCGCGAGCAGATGATGGGCAGCCGCGACGACGTGGCCACCGCCCTCGCCCGGCTCCTCGCCGCTGTCGGCACCTGGCCGTGGGCGTACCTGACCGTGGCCGCCGCCGTGGTGGCGCTCCTGACCGGCCGCGGGCGGCGTCCCGCGCTCTACGTCGCGCTGTGTTGCGTCGCGACGTCGATCGTGACGGTTCCGCTGCTCAAGCTCCTCGTCGAGCGCGCCCGGCCGCCCGAGCCGTTGATCCACGCGGCCGGGTACTCGTTCCCGTCCGGGCACGCCGGTATCGCTGCCGCCCTGACGGCCTCGCTCGTCCTCGTGGCCACCCGATGGCAGGCGGGCTGGGCGGCGGTCGCGGCGATCGTCACCGTGGCGATGATGTGGAGCCGCACCTACCTGTCGGTGCACTGGCTCAGCGACACGATCGCCGCGGCGCTCATCGGGGCCGGGATCGCCCTGGTGCTCGCCGCGGCGATCCGGCCCGTCAGGACCGCGCCGGTGCCGCCGACAGGCTGATCAGCTGCGGACCCGCGGCCACGTCGCAGCAGCCGTCGTCGGCGGAGCTCCCGCCGCACACGCCGGTCTGGGGCAGCGTGAGCTCCACGCTCTCGGCGGCCGCGTGGTCGCCGGCCAGGGCGGCCGCCACCGATCGCGCCTGCTCATAGCCGGTGAGCATGAGGAACGTGGGCGCGCGGCCGTAGCTCTTCGACCCCACCACGAAGAACCCGGGCTCGGGCTGGGCGAGCTCGCGGGCACCGTGGGGCGGGACCGTTCCGCAGCTGTGCACGTTCGGGTCGATCAGCGGCGCGAGCTTCGGCGGAGCCTCGGTCACCGGGTCGACCTCGATCCGCAGCTCGCGGATCAGGTCGAGATCGGGCCGGAATCCGGTCGCGTTGACGATCACGTCGGCCCGGATCGAGCGGTCGCCGGCGGCTGTCGTCCCGCCGAGTGCCACGCCGGCGCCGTCCCGATCGACCCGTTCGACGTGGAAGCCGGGCACGAACTCGACCGCACCGGACTCCACCAGGTGCCGCAGCCGGGTGCCGAGGGCGGCTCGCGCGGGCAGCTGGTCGTCCGCGCCGCCGCCGTATGTGCGGGCCGCCGACCTCCCGCGGATCACCCAGGTCATCCGGGTGCCGGGCGCCTCCCCGGCCAGCTGAGCCAGCGCGAGCAGAGTGTTCGACGCGGAGTGCCCGTTCCCGACCACCACGGTGTGGCGGCCGGCGAACCGGGCCCGGTCGGTACCCAGCACGTCGGGCAGGGCGTGGGTGAGGTGCTCCCGCGCGTCGTTCTCCCCGATGGCCGGCAACCCGCCGGCGCCCAGCGGGTTGGGCGTCTGCCAGGTCCCGGAGGCGTCGACGACCGCGCCGGCCAGCAGGTCTTCGACGCCCGAGGCCGTCGCGACCCGCACCACGAACGGCTGCTCGTCACGTCCGGTGCTCCGCGTCTTGTCGATCCCGCGACGCGAGATCGCGAGCACACGCGTGCCCGTGCGGATGCGCCCGGAGAGCTCCGGCGTGGCCGCCAGCGGCACCAGGTAGCGCTCGACGAGCTCGCCGCCCGTGGGCAGGACGTCCGGGTCCGGAGCGGTCCATCCGGCGCGTTCCAGCAGGCGCCGCGCGGCGGGATCGACGTCGTAGCGCCACGGCGAGAAGATCCGCACGTGGCCCCAGGCGGCCACGGCGGCTCCGACCTCGTCGCCGGACTCGAGAACCAACGGTTCGAGCCCACGCTCGACCAGCTGAGCCGCCAACGCCAGCCCGACCGGACCGGCTCCCACCACGACCACCGGCAACGTTCCCACAGCGACCTCCCACATCTATCGATGACCTTCGATCGATGCTTAATCTACGACCATCGATAGGTAGACGCAACCATCGTCGTTCATCGATAATCAAGCCATGACGAGCACCGCTCTCGACATCACTCCGGTACGCCCGATCGGGCTGGCCTCCGGACCTGGCCTCGACCAGGACGACGCCGCCACCTATGCGCACTGGTTCGCCAGCCTCGGCGACCCGACCCGCGTCCGGCTCCTCCACGCGGTGGCGACCTCACCAGGCGGCATCACGGTGGGCGAGCTCGCGACCTCGGTCGGGATCAGTCAGTCGACCTGCTCCCACCACGTCCGCAAGCTGGCCGAGGTCGGATTCGTGGTGCTCGAGAAGCAGGGCACCACCACCCGCGTCCACGTCAACCAGGCGTGCTGCACCGGTCTCCCCCACGCCGCTGACGCGGTCATGGGCATGCTCGGGGCGGCTGCGTGCTGCCCGCCCGCGCCCTCGGACGTGGCCGTGCGGGCCCTCGCCGACACCGACTGGGACGACGTGCGCCGCATCTACGCCGAGGGGATCGCCACCGGCAACGCGACGTTCGAGACCGAGGTGGCGCCGGCGCGTTCGCTCGACGCCCGATGGATCCACGGCCATCGCTGGGTGGCGGTCGTCGACGACCAGGTGGCGGGCTGGGCGAGCGCCACCGCGGTGTCCGCCCGGGCGGCGTACTCCGGCGTGATCGAGACCTCGGTGTACGTGGGTGCGGACTTCCGCGGCCGCGGCGTCGGACGGGCGCTGGTGAGCCGGCAGGTCAGCGCCGCCGACGGCGATCCGGACGTGTGGACGCTGCAGACCTCGATCTTCCCCGAGAACCGCACCAGCGTCGCCCTGCATCGTTCGGCCGGGTTCCGCATCGTGGGCCTGCGCGAACGGATCGGCCGGCTGAACGGACAGTGGCGCGACACCGTCCTGCTCGAACGGCGCAGCGCCGACACCCGGTGATAGACCGACCACCCGGTGATCGTTGGAAGGAACTGGCCCGCCTGAGCGACCCGATTCTTCCAGCGATCACCGGGTGGGGGTGGGTCAGCTGTAGGCCGGCGCGACCTTGCCCACGGCGTCGCCGATCTTGTGGACGCGCATGGCGTTGGTCGAGCCCGGGATGCCGGGAGGCGAGCCCGCGACGATGACCACGAGGTCGCCCTTCTTGCAGCGTTCGAGCTGGAGCAGGACGCGATCGACCTGCTTGACCATCTCGTCGGTGTGGTCGACGTAGTCGGCCGGGAATACCTCGACGCCCCACGACAGCGCCAGCTGGTGACGGGTCGCCTCGAGCGGGCTGAACGCCAGCAACGGCGTGGCCGGCCGCAGCCGGGCCATCCGGCGGGCGGAGTCGCCGCTCTGGGTGAAGGCGATGAGGTACTTAGCCCCCAGCAGCTCAGCCGTCTCGACCGCGGCCTTGGTGATCGCGCCGCCCTTGGTGCGGGGCTTGGTGCCCAGCGGCGGGATGCGGTCGAGGCCGTGCTCCTCGACGGTCTCGACGATCTTGGCCATGGTGGCCACCGTCTCGACCGGGTAGGTGCCCACGCTGGTCTCGCCCGAGAGCATGACGGCGTCGGTGCCGTCGAGCACGGCGTTGGCGACGTCGGAGGTCTCGGCGCGGGTGGGGCGAGGGTTGCTGATCATGGACTCGAGCATCTGGGTGGCGACGATGACCGGCTTGGCCCGGCGCCGGCACAGCTCGACGGCCTGCTTCTGCACGAGCGGGACGTCCCACAACGGCAGCTCGACGCCGAGGTCGCCACGGGCGACCATCACGCCGTCGAAGGCGTCGACGATCTCGGCGAGGTTCTCGACCGCCTGGGGCTTCTCGACCTTCGCGATGACCGGCAGCCGGACGCCTTCCTCGTCCATGATCTTGTGGACGAGGTCGATGTCGGCGGCGCTGCGGACGAACGACAGGGCGATCATGTCGGCGCCGACTCGCAGGCCCCAGCGGAGGTCCTCGATGTCCTTCTCGGACATGGCAGGCACGCTCACGGCCGTGCCCGGCAGGTTGAGGCCCTTGTTGTTGGAGACCCGGCCACCGAGGACGACGCGGGTGACGACCTCGGTGCCCTCGACCTTCTCGACCTCGAGGGCGAGGCGGCCGTCGTCGACCAGCACCGGGTCGCCCGGGTGGACGTCGCCGGGCAGGCCGGCGTACGTGGTGGAGCTGCGATCGGCGTCGCCGGGGACGTCGTCGGTGGTGATGGTGAACGTCGCGCCGGGCTCGAGAATGGCCGAGCCCTCGGCGAACGTGCCCAGGCGGATCTTGGGGCCCTGGAGGTCGACGAGAACGCCGACGTTGCGCTGGGCCTCGATGGCCGCCTTGCGCACGCGCCGGTAGCGCTCTTCGTGTTCGGCATGGCTGCCGTGGCTGAGGTTGAAGCGGGCGACGTCCATGCCCGCATCGATCACCGCCCGCAGCTGTTCGGCGGAATCGGTCGCGGGACCGAGGGTGCACACAATCTTGGCTCTACGCACGTTCGCCAACT
>DATCVR010000417.1:0-8872 GCA_036566745.1 Jiangellaceae bacterium
GATGGTCACGATGATCGCCAGGCCGATGACGACCTCGGCCGCGGCCACGACCATGACGAAGAACGCCACGATCTGCCCGTCGAGGTTGCCGTGCATGCGGGCGAAGGTCACGAACGCCAGGTTGGCGGCGTTGAGCATGAGCTCGACGCTCATGAACGCCACCAGCGCGTTGCGGCGCAGCAGCACACCGGCACCGCCGATGGTGAACAGGATCGTCGACAGCACGAGGTAGGGCGTGGGGTTCATCGCCGCTCGCCTCCCGTCTCGGTCTCGTGGTGGCCGGAGCTGTCGCCGGAGCCTGCGTCGGCGTCCGCGTCGGTGCGGATGACGCCGTCGCCGTGGTCGGCGAGTTCGACGACGTCGTCGGAGAACTCCTCAGCCGGCCGGGCCACACCACGGGCCACGAGCACCCGCGACACCGAGGCCTCGCTCGGCGTGCCGTCGGGCAGCAGGGCCGGGGTGTCGACGGCATTGTGCCGGGCGTAGACGCCGGGGACCGGCAGACCCGCCGCGTCCTCGGGCCGTCCCTCCCGGAACCGCTGCTCGGACAGCTGGCGCTGGGTGGGGCGGTGGAAGATCCGCTCGCGGTGGGTCAGTGCCATGGCGCCGACGGCCGCCGTGATGAGCAGCGCCGCGACGATCTCGAACACCAGGACGTACCGGCCGAACAGAAGGTCGGCGATCGCCACGACGTTGCCGTCGGGGGTGGCCGCCTCGGTCCCGGTGGGATCGGGCAACGCGGCCTGACCGACGATCGCGGTGAACAGCAGGACCACCCCGATCACCGCGACCACGGCCGAGACTCGCTGGCCGCGGATGGTCTCGACCCGCGAGTCGGAGGCGTCGACGCCCACGAGCATGATGACGAACAGGAACAGCATCATGATCGCGCCGGTGTAGACGACCACCTGGACCACGCCGAGGAACGGCGCCTCCAGGGCGATGTACAGAACCGCCAGGCCGATCATCGTCACGGCCAGGAAGAGCGCGCCGTGGACGGCCTTGCGGGAGAAGACCAGGCCCAGCGCGCCCACGACGGCCAGCGGCGCGATGATCCAGAACAGCACGGTCTCGCCGGCGTTGCCGCCCGAGGACTCGCTGACCTGGGTGGCCAGGGCGACCAGGGAGCTCACCGTGCACCCTCCCCGGTGGGCGTCGGGGCCAGCCCGGCGCCGAGGTAGTAGTCGCGCTCGTCGTCGCCGAGGCGCATCGGGTGCGGCGGAGCCTCCATGCCGGGCAGCAGCGGCGCGAGGAGGTCCTGCTTCTCGTAGATCAGGCTCTCGCGGCTGTCGTCGGCCAGCTCGTACTCGTTGGTCATCGTCAGTGCGCGAGTGGGGCAGGCCTCGATGCACAGCCCGCACAGGATGCAGCGCAGGTAGTTGATCTGGTAGACGCGGCCGTAACGCTCACCGGGAGAGAAGCGGCCCTCTCCGTCGGGCGCATCGGAGTTGGACGCGCCCTCGACGAAGATGGCGTCGGCCGGGCAGGCCCAGGCGCACAGCTCGCAGCCCACGCACTTCTCCAGCCCGTCCGGGTGACGGTTGAGCTGGTGGCGCCCGTGGAAGCGGGGTGCCACGGGGTGGCGCTGCTCCGGGTACTGCTCGGTGACGGTCTTCCGGAACATCGTCCGGAAGGTGACGCCGAAACCGGCGACGGGATCGAGGAACTTAGGCACCGCGGCCCTCCCCAGGGCTGGAACTGTCAGTGGTCTGGTCGGGCCCATCGGCCGGCGCGCCCACCGTGGCCGTCACCGGTGGCTCCAGGTGTTGTCCGGGCAGTGGTGGCACCGGATGGCCGCCGGCGAAGGCGTCGAACGGCTCGTCCTGCACCTCCGACTCGGCCGCGGGCTTGCGCTCGGGGATGAGCAGGCTGGCCACCAGCAGCACCGCGACCGCGATACCGCCGTAGGTCAGCAGCTGGCTGCGCTCGATGCCTTCGTTGAAGGCCAGGCGCATCCCGGCCACCGCCACGATCCAGACCAGCGAGACCGGGATGAGGACCTTCCAGCCCAGCTTCATGAACTGGTCGTAGCGCAGCCGCGGGAGCGTGCCGCGTAGCCACACGAAGACGAAGATGATCGCGAGGATCTTGCCGAGGAACCACAGGATCGGCCAGTACCCGGTGTTGAACATGCCGTCGTTGACCGCCGAGAGCGGCCACGGAGCCCGCCAGCCGCCGAGGAACAGCGTGGTGGCGATCGCCGAGACGTTGACCATGTTGATGTACTCGGCCATGTAGAACATCGCGTACTTGAACGAGGAGTACTCGGTGCCGAACCCGGCCACCAGCTCGCCCTCGGCCTCGGGGAGGTCGAACGGCGCGCGGTTGGTCTCGCCGACCATCGAGATCAGGTACACGACGAAGGACGGCAACAGGATGATGCCGTACCAGAGCCGCTCCTGGCCCTCGACGATGCCCGAGGTGGACATGGTGCCCGCGAACAGGAACACCGCCACGAACGACATGCCCATGGCCAGCTCGTAGGAGATCACCTGGGCGGTCGAGCGCAGGCCGCCCAGCAGCGGATACGTCGATCCGCTCGACCAGCCGGCCAGCATGATGCCGTAGACGCCGATCGAGGCGACGGCGAGCATGTACAGCACCGCCACCGGCATGTCGGTGAGCTGCAGCCGAGTGGTCTGCCCGAACATCGAGACCTCGGGACCCATCGGCACGACCGCGAAGATCAGGAATGCCGGGATGACCGAGATGATCGGGGCGAGGACGTAGACGACCTTGTCGGCCGCCTTCGGGATGATGTCCTCCTTGAGCATCAGCTTGGTGCCGTCGGCGAGGCTCTGCAGCCAGCCGCCCGGGCCGGTGCGGTTCGGCCCCACCCGGTGCTGCATCTTCGCCACGGCCTTGCGCTCGAAGACGATGCTGAAGATGGTCAGGCCCACGAGCAGGACGAAGATCGCCAGCACCTTGATGGCGATGATCCACCACACGTCGCCGCCGAAGCCGTCGATCTGCTCGGCCGCGCTCACGGTGGTCGGTGCTGCGGTCATGCCGCACCTCCGGCGAGGGTGACGATCGAACCGGCGTCGAGGCCGAGGTCGGTGTGGACCCTCGATCCCGGCGAGTTCTGCGGTACCCAGACCACCTGGTCGGGCATGGTCGTGATCGCGACCGGCACGGTGATGGCACCGGCGGCCGAGCGCAACGTCAGGAGGTCGCCGTCGGCCACCCCGGCCTCGGCCGCGGTGGCAGGCGAGACCCGGGCCACCGGCGTGCGCGCCGTGGCCGCGAGATGCGGCTCACCGTCCTGACCACGCCCGGAGTCGAGCAGGAGCCGCCAGGTGGCCAGCACCGCCTCGCCCTCGGCCGCGTGGGGAGGATCGGCCGGTGGCACGTCGGGTGCGCTCACTCGCACGCCGTCCCAGGCGCCGATGTCGGCCAGCTCGGCGCGGATCGTCGCGACGTCGCGGGTGGCCAGCCGCACGTCGAGCTCGTCGGCCACGGCGTCGAGGACGCCGGCGTCGGACAGCGCGGCGGTGTCGTCGAGGACGACCGGGAACGGCCGCTCGCGGCCCTCCCAGTTCACGAACGTGCCGGCCTTCTCGACTGTGGGCGCGACGGGCAGGACGATGTCGGCCAGGTCGGTGATCTCGCTGCGGCGCACCTCGAGGCTGACGACGAAACCCGCCGCGGTCAGCGCCGCACGGGCCGCGACCGGGTCGGGGAGGTCACCCAGCTCGACGCCACCGACCACCACACCGGACAGCGCACCGGCGGCCAGCGAATCGAGGATCCCCGAGGTGTCGCGGCCGGGCAGGCCGGAGACGTGCTCGACGCCCCACACGGTGGCGACGTCGACCCGCGCCTCGGCATCGGCGACCGGGCGCCCGCCCGGCAGCAACGTCGGCAGCGCACCCGCCTCGACGGCACCCCGCTCACCTGCGCGACGCGGCACCCATGCCACCCGCGCACCGGTGGCCCGCGCCAGCCGGAGCACCGCGGACAGAGCACCGGGGACGGCGGCGAGCCGGCCTCCGGCCAGGATGATCGAGCCGGACTGCCTGATCTCGGTACCCAGGACGGCCACGCGGTCGTCGCCAGCGGCGATCGCGTCGAGGATCTCCGGCTCGGTGCCCGGCGCGGCCGGGATCAGCGAGCCCGAGAGCTTGTCGAGGCCGCGGGTGGCGAACGGGGCGATGGAGTGGACGGCCGTGCCGCCCGCGCGGACCGCCTTGCGCAGCCGCAGGAAGATCGCTCCGGCCTCCTCCTCGGGCTCGAGGCCCGCGAGCAGCACCGTGGGAGCCGCTTCGAGGTCGCGGTAGGTGACCCCGAGCCCGGTGCCGGCCACCCCGGCCAGGAACTGGGCCTCCTCGGCGGAGTGGCTACGGGCACGGAAGTCGACGTCGTTGGTGTCCAGCACGACCCGCGCGAACTTGGCGTAGGCGTAGGCGTCCTCGACGGTGACGCGGCCGCCGGTGAGCACGCCGACGCCGCCGGTGTCGCGCGCCTGGGCCAGGCCACGTGCGGCCAGCGTGAGCGCCTCCGGCCACGACGCCGTGACCAGCTCGCCGGACTCCTCGTCGCGCACCAGCGGGTGGGTCAGGCGGTCGTCGAGGGTGGTGGACCGGAACGCGAAGCGGTCCTTGTCGGTGATCCACTCCTCGTTGACCTCGGGGTCGTCGCCGGCCAGGCGGCGCATCACGGTGCCGCGGCGGTGGTCGACCCGGATCGCGCTGCCGCAGGCGTCGTGCTCGGCGACCGAGGGAACCGAGACCAGGTCGAACGGGCGCGAGCGGAACCGGTAGGCCGCCGACGTGAGCGCCCCCACCGGGCAGATCTGGATCGTGTTGCCGGAGAAGTAGCTCTCGAACGGCTCCTTCTCGTAGATGCCGACCTGTTGCAGCGAGCCGCGTTCGAGCAGCTCGATGAACGGGTCGCCGGCGATCTCCTTCGAGAACCGGGTGCACCGGGCACAGAGCACGCAGCGTTCACGGTCGAGGAGCACCTGGGCCGAGATGTTGATCGGCTTGGGGTAGGTGCGCTTGTTGCCCTCGTAGCGCGACTCGCCGCGGCCGTTGCTCATGGCCTGGTTCTGCAGCGGGCACTCGCCGCCCTTGTCGCAGACCGGGCAGTCGAGCGGGTGGTTGATCAGCAGGAACTCCATGATCCCCTGCTGGGCCTTGTCGGCCACGGGTGAGGTCAGCTGCGTCTTCACCACCATGCCGGGCGAGACGGTGAGCGTGCACGACGCCTGGGGCTTGGGCATGCCGCGCCCGTTGCCGGCGTCGACCACCTCGACCAGACACTGCCGGCAGGCACCGGCCGGCTCGAGCAGGGGGTGATCGCAGAACCGCGGGATCTGCACGCCGATCAGCTCGGCCGCCCGGATCAGCAGCGTCCCAGCCGGAACGCTGACCTCGAAGCCGTCGATGGTCAGCGTGACGAGGTTCGCCTGGGGCTCGAGCTCGTCACCGGAGCTGCCCGCCGCGGAGTTCGTCGTGATGGTCATCAGGCGCGTGTCCCCGCTTCCTGGGCGAACACGGTGGACGCGGCCGGGTCGAACGGGCAGCCGCCGTGCTCGAAGTGGGCGATGTACTCGTCGCGGAAGTACTGGATCGACGAGGTGACCGGCGCGACGCCGCCGTCGGCGAGCGCGCAGAACGACCGCCCGGCGATGTTGTCCGAGAGGTCGAGCAGCTTGTCGAGATCGGCGTCGGTGCCGTGCCCTTCCTCCATCCGGTCGAGGATCTGCACGAGCCACCAGAAACCCTCGCGGCAGGGCGTGCACTTGCCGCAGGACTCGTGCTTGTAGAACTCGACCCAGCGCGCCGTGGCTCGCACGACGCAGGTGGTGTCGTCGAAGATCTGCAGGGCGCGGGTGCCGAGGATGGAGCCCGCGGCCGCCACGCCCTCGAAGTCGAGCGGGACATCGAGGTGCTCGGCGGTGAACAGCGGCGTGGAGGATCCGCCGGGCGTCCAGAACTTGAGCTCGTGACCGGCCCGGATGCCGCCCGCCATCTCGAGCAGGTCGCGCAGGGTGATGCCCAGCGGGGCTTCGTACTGGCCGGGGTGAGTGACGTGGCCGGACAGCGAGTAGATGCCGAAGCCGGGCGACTTCTCGGTACCCATCGAGCGGAACCAGCCCGAGCCGTTCTCGACGATCGAGGGGACCGAGGCGATGGTCTCGACGTTGTTGATGACGGTGGGCGAGGCGTACAGGCCCGCCACGGCCGGGAACGGCGGCTTGAGCCGGGGCTGGCCGCGCCGGCCCTCGAGCGAGTCGAGCAGCGCCGTCTCCTCGCCGCAGATGTAGGCGCCGGCGCCGGCGTGGACCACGAGCTCGAGGTCGAATCCGGAGCCCAGGATGTTCGAGCCCAGGTACCCGGCCTCGTACGCCTCGGCCACGGCGTGCTGGAGCCGCCGCAGCACGTGCAGCACCTCACCACGCACGTAGATGAACGCGCGGTTGGCCCCGATGGCGTAGGCGGAGATGATCACGCCCTCGACCAGCAGGTGGGGGTCGGCGAGCATGAGCGGGATGTCCTTGCAGGTGCCCGGCTCGGACTCGTCGGCGTTCACCACGAGGTAGGTGGGGTTGGGGTTGTCCTTGGGGATGAAGCTCCACTTCATGCCCGTGGGGAAGCCCGCGCCGCCCCGCCCGCGCAGCCCGGAGTCCTTGACCATCTCGGTGATCGAGGAGGGCTTGTGCTGCAGGGCCTGGCGCAGGGCGCGGTAGCCGCCCTCGCGCTCGTACCCGCGTCGGGTGAAGGCGTCGGGCTGGTGCCAGCGCGCGGTCAGCACCGGCGTCAGCGGGGCCGTACCCTCGGCCGCCGAGGCGTGCTTGCCGGTGGTGTTCTCCGATGCGGTCACCTGGCGTCGCCTCCGGTCGCGCTGCCGCCGATCTCCGGACGGCCGCCCTCGGGCGCTGTCCATCCTTGCTGGTGAGCGAGCTGCAAGCCGGCCAACGACGCCGGGCCGGCCTGCTCACCCTCGGTGGCCAGGCCGTCGGGGAACCCGGCGAGTACCCGCTCGGCCTGCTTCCAGCCGCACACCCGCGGGCCACGCGTGGACGTGACCTCCTCGCCGGCGCGGAGCTTGTCGACGAGCTCGCGAGCCGAGGCGGGGGTCTGGTTGTCGACGAACTCCCAGTTGACCATCACGACCGGCGCGAAGTCGCACGCGGCGTTGCACTCGACCCGCTCGAGGGAGACCCGGCCGTCGTCGGTGGTCTCGTCGTGGCCGACCTCGAGGTGTCCGGAGAGCTCGTCCCAGATCGCGTCGCCGCCCATGATCGCGCAGAGTGTGTTGGTACAGACGCCGACGTGGTACTCGCCGACCGGGCGGCGCTTGTACATCGTGTAGAACGTCGCGACCGCGGAGACCTCGGCCTCGGTGATGCCGAGGACGTCGGCGCACATCTCGATGCCGGCCGGGGTGACGTACCCCTCGTAGGACTGCACGAGGTGCAGCATCGGCAGCAGGGCCGAACGTGCCTGCGGATAGCGCGCCACGATCTCGAGCATCTCGGCCCGAGCGTGGTCGTCGAGTTGCGTGGTCACGGTGCCGTCATCCGATTCGTCTGGTCGCATGTTCGTCGTGTCGTTGCTCGGCTCGCTCAACGGTCGCAGCCTCCCATCACCGGGTCGATGCTGGCCACCGCGACGATGACGTCGGCGACCATACTGCCCTCGCACATGGCCGGCACGGCCTGGAGGTTGTTGAACGACGGCTCGCGGAAGTGGACGCGCCACGGCCGGGTGCCGCCGTCGGAGACCACATGGGCCCCCAGCTCGCCGCGCGGGGACTCGATGGCCTGGTAGACCTGCCCGGCGGGCACCCGGAACCCCTCGGTGACGAGCTTGAAGTGGTGGATCAGCGCCTCCATCGACTCGCCCATGATGTGGCGGATGTGGTCGAGGGAGTTGCCCATGCCGTCGCCGCCGATGGCCAGCTGGGCCGGCCAGGCGATCTTCTTGTCGGCGACCATCACCGGGCCGGGCTCGAGCCGGTCGAGGCACTGCTCGATGATCTTCAGCGATTCCTTCATCTCGTCGACCCGGACGCGGAACCGGCCGTAGGCGTCGGCGGAGTCGCGCGTGGGGACGTCGAACTCGTAGGTCTCGTATCCGCAATAGGGCTGCGACTTGCGGAGGTCGTGCGGGAGCCCGGTGGCGCGCAGCACCGGGCCGGTCATCCCCAGGGCCATGCAGCCGGCCAGGTCGAGGTACCCGACGTCGACGGTGCGGCCCTTGAAGATCGGGTTCTCGTTGCAGAAAGCCTCGTACTCGCCGATGTGGTCCCACATCCAGCGGAGGTACTCGCGCACACTCTCGACGGCACCGGGCGGGAGGTCCTGGGCCACGCCGCCGGGACGCACGTACGCGCTGTTCATCCGCAGGCCGCTGATCAGCTCGAACAGGTCGAGGGTGCGCTCGCGCTCACGGAACCCGATGGTCATGACGGTGAGCGCGCCGATCTCCATGCCGCCAGTGGCGATGCACACGAGGTGCGAGGAGATGCGGTTGAGCTCCATCATCATGACCCGGATGACGTTCGCCCGCTCGGGGATCTGGTCGGTGATACCGAGGAGCTTCTCGACGCCGAGCACGTAGGCCGTCTCGTTGAAGAACGGCGCGAGGTAGTCCATGCGGGTGACGAACGTGACGCCCTGCGTCCACGTCCGGTACTCCATGTTCTTCTCGATGCCCGTGTGGAGGTAACCGATGCCGCAGCGGGCCTCGGTGATCGTCTCGCCGTCGAGCTCGAGGATGAGCCGGAGCACGCCGTGGGTGGACGGGTGCTGGGGACCCATGTTGACCACGACGCGTTCCTCGCCGGCCGCGGCCGCGCCGACCACGTCGTCCCAGTCCTGACCGGTGACGGTGTAGACCGGGCCCTCGGTGGTCTCGCGGAC
>DATCVR010000418.1:0-3354 GCA_036566745.1 Jiangellaceae bacterium
GGTGTGGATGTCGGAGTGGCAGATGCCGGCGTACTCGATCGCGATGAGGACGTCGTTGGCGCCCACCTCACGGCGCTCGATGGTGATCGGGGCCAGCGGCTCGCCGGCGGAAGGTGCTGCGTACGCGTTGACGCGCATGGGTGTCTCCTGAGTCTGAGATGGGTGGTGGATCAGTGGTTCTCGCGGCTGCGGATCTGACCGGCCAGCGTGTGTGCCTGGTCGCCGATCTCCTCGGCGCGCGCCTCGTCGCCGGCCGCGACGGCTCGCCAGTAGTCGGTCTTGAGACCGACGTACGCCCGTCGCAGCTCGAGGTTCTCGGCCTCGCGGGCGAGATGAGCGGCGTGCTCGGTGAGCATGTCGATCTGCTCGGCGGCGCCTTCGCTGCCGCGGCGACTGTTGGTGACGTACGCCCTCATGTCGTCGATCGAGAGGCCGATCGCGGCCAGGCAGGCGACGCCGGTCAGCTGGTCCAGGTCGGTCTCGTCATAGACCCGGTGGCCGCTGCTGGCGCCGCGGCTGACCGGCGAGATCAGCCCGATCGTCTCGTAGTAGCGCAAGGTGCTGGCCGGCAGTCCGGTCAGCGTCGCCACCTCTCGGATCGTGTATGTCCGAGTCGTTGATGCAGTCACACCAAAGACGCTAAGAACTTCAAGTACTTGAAGTCAAAGGAAGCTACGAGCTCGCGACGACCACTGCCGGATCAGGTTCGCGACCGCTCCAGGTAACTGCTGAGTCCCCAGGCGACCAAGCCGGAGATCGCGCCGACGATCAACCCGGTGAAGATGCTCGAGACCGCGGCAAAGGAACGGATGATCACCGCTTCGAGGGTCGGGTCGAGACCGGCGAGGTTCCCGCCGAGCTGCGGCGGGTCGTCTCCGAAGCTCTCGGTCCAGAGGATCTGATGACCGAGCGCGAGGAAGACTCCGTAGAAGAACCCGATCGTCAGCAGGGTCAACAGCGGGTTCGGCACTTGCTTCAGCACAGCGACGGCGACCCAGATCACCGGCGGCACGAAGACGAGGAGCGAGTTGACGAAGGACCCCTCCTCGATGATCCCGAGGTCGTGCAGCGGCACCCGCGGTGCCGCCAGGAGAGCGAGCCCGATGAGCGCGATCAACGGCAGGCCGAGTGCCGCGCGTCGTGGTGTTCGGGTGGGCATGGGGTGCGGTTCGGACATGAACACGACGTTAGAGACCCCCGAGCCACCGGCCATCCGCCTACGCTCTCGATTCGAGTACGCCGCTGTACGACACCCGGTGTCGACTCCAGGCGACTGACGTGGCCGGTGTGATCGCCTACGTTTGAGGACATGACGTCCGGTGCCGAGGATGACTCGCCTCTCCGACTCGGTGCCCGGGCGGTCGACGTGCTGCTGGGTTCGGCAGTAGCCGTCACGCTGGCGGTCGTCATCAGTGCCGACCAGGGCGGCCGCAACGAGCCGGACACTTTCGCCTACCTCTGGGCGGTCGGTCTGGGCGGTCTGTTGCTCGCCAGGAGGCGCCACCCGCTTCTCGTGCTCGCGATCTCGGTGCTCGGACTCTTCTCCTACTACATCGCCGGCTACCCCGCGATCGGCGTGGCGGTCCCGGTGGCGGCCGCACTGCTGTCGGCCGCCGAGTTCGGTCGGCTGGCTTGGGCAGTCGTCGCCGCTGTCCTGACCCTGGTCACGAGCGTGGGCTTCCGGCTGGCCGACGGAGAAGATCTCTCCTACGTCGTGGGATACGACCTCGCGGGTCACGTGCTGCTCATGTCGGCGGCCATCGCTCTGGGCGACAGTCTCAGGTCCCGCCGCATGGCCGCCGAGAGCACCCGGCACATCGTTGCCCTCACCACGGAACGGACGAAGCACCAGGCCGACGCGGCCCGGCGCGAGGAACGGGTCGCGATCGCCCGGGATCTCCATGACTCGCTCGGGCACGCGACCTCGGTCGTCTCGATGCATGCCGACGTCGCTCGTGAGGCGATCGAACGCGGCGACCAGGAATCCGCCAGCGCCGCGTTGCGCACGATCAAGGAAACGACGACCACGAGCATGACCGAGCTGCGCCGTACCGTCGGACTGCTTCGCACCACAGGCCGACCAGCCCGCTCGGCCGTCGCTCTGGACGACGTCGATGCGCTGGCAGCCGCCGCACCCGGTATCACCGTCACCACCGATGTGCGGGTCTCGCGACAGCTCCCGACGACCGTCGACGCCGCTGCGTACCGAATCATCCAGGAGGCGGTGACCAACATCGTCAAACATTCCACCGCCGGCCACGTGGCGATCACCGTGCTCGACCGCGGCGACATGCTCGAGGTCGAGGTGTCGGACGACGGCCGGCCGCAGGAGCTTCCCGAACCCGCGGGCGGCGGTCACGGGCTGACCGGAATGCGAGAGCGAGCCACCGCCCTCGGCGGAACCTTGGAGGCAGGTCGACACGAAGGCGGGTTTCGCGTCCGGGCGACGCTGCCCGTCGAGGAGGTGTCATGATTCGCGTCCTGCTTGCCGACGACCAGGACCTCGTACGCGCCGGGCTTCGGATGCTGCTCGGCAACGACCCCGACCTCGACGTCGTCGGGGAAGCCGGGGACGGCGACGAGGCCGTAGCGCGCTGCCGGGAGCTCCGGCCTGATGTCGTGCTGATGGACGTACGGATGCCGAGGTCGGGCGGCATCGAGGCAACGCGGCGGATCCGGATGGACCCGGATCTTGTCGACGTACGTGTTCTGATCCTCACCACTTTCGACGACGACGAGGATGTTCTGGAGGCGATCCGGCTCGGCGCCGCGGGCTATCTCCTCAAGGACACGGCATCCGACGACCTTCGCCGAGCGGTACACACCGTCGCGGACGGTGGCAACCTGCTCTCACCTGACATCACGCGCAGGGTGATGGAGCACCTCGCATCTGTGCCTGCACAGGAGCCGCCGGATCCAGGCCTCGCCGAACTCACCGAGCGTGAGCTCGCAGTGCTTCAGCGGGTCGCCCTCGGCGAGACCAACGCCGAGATCGCGGCCCAGCTACACATCAGTCCCGCTACGGCTCGCACCTATGTCAGCCGGATCCTCGCCAAGCTCCACGCACGCGACCGCACCCAGCTGGCAGTCATCGCGCTCAACGCCGGGCTCGGCTGACGCGAAAGCCGCCGCCCGGTGGGCAGATTTGTCGATTTATTGGCTTGTCGGATGCGCGCGGTCGAGGCGTACATTGCGACCGTGACCATCCGCACGCATGCCGGCGTCGACAGCTACCTCGACGGTCTGCCGGAGTGGCAGCGCGACATCTGCCGCGATCTGCGCGAGATCATCCACGACGCCGACCCGGAGATCGAGGAGACGATCAAGCGGACGGTCCAGCCCTACTTCGTGCTG
>DATCVR010000419.1:0-16599 GCA_036566745.1 Jiangellaceae bacterium
CCCGTCCGGCAGCACCACCCTCGACGCCTGGCAGCCCTCCAAGGACGGCCGTCTGCTCGCCTATCAGCTGTCCGAAGGCGGCACCGAGGAGTCGGTCCTGCGGGTTCTCGACGTCGCCACCGGCGCCCCGGTCGACGGCCCGATCGACCGCGCCCGCTACTCCCCCGTCGCGTGGCTGCCCGACGGCGAGGCGTTCTACTACGTGCGACGCCTGCCGCCGGAGGCCGTGCCCGAGGGCGACGACCAGTTCCACCGCCGGGTCTACCTCCACCGGATCGGCACCGACCCCGACACCGACGCCGAGATCTTCGGCGACGGGCAGGAGAAGACCGCCTACTTCGGCCTCTCGGTGAGCCGTGACGGACGCTGGCTGATCCTCACCTCGTCACTCGGCACCGCCCCGCGCAACGACTCGTGGATCGCCGACCTCAGCGCGGGCGACCACGCCCGTCCTCGGCTCCGCCCCCTTCTCGTCGGTTCCGACTCCCGGGTGTACGCCCACGTCGGACGCGATGCCCGCCTTTACCTGTGGACCGATCTCGACGCTCCGCGGGGCCGGCTGGCCGTCACCGATCCGACCGACCCGGGGCCGCCCGAGGCCTGGCGCGATCTCCTTCCCGAGGACACTGACGCGGTGCTCGAGGACTACGCGTTCCTCGACGGGCCCGAGCTCGCCGATCCGGTCCTGTTGGTGGCCCGCACCCGCCACGCGATCTCCGAGGTCAGCGTCCACGACCTCGGCACCGGCGACGTCCTCGACACCGTCGCCCTTCCCGGGCTCGGCAGCATCGGCGGGCTCCGCGAGCGCCCCGAGGGCGGCCACGAGTCGTGGTTCGTCTACACCGACCACACGACGCCGCCGAAGGTCCTCCACTACGACGCCCGCACCCACACCCTCGACACCTGGGCCGAGAGCCCGGGCACCGTGAGCGTGCCCGCCGTGCGATCCGAGCAGGTCACGTACCGCTCGCTCGACGGCACCGAGGTCCGCATGGTGATCGTCTCACCGGCCGACGGCGGGTCTCCGACCAGCGCTGATGCCGGCCCCGCCGTTCCGCGGCCCGCCGTCCTCTACGGGTACGGCGGCTTCAACGTCGCGCTCACGCCTGCCTACTCCGCGAGCATCCTGGCCTGGGTCGAGGCTGGCGGCGTGTGGGCGGTCGCGGGCCTGCGCGGAGGTTCCGAGGAAGGCGAGCAGTGGCACCGGGCCGGCATGCGAGCCCAGAAGCAGAACGTCTTCGACGACTTCCACGCGGCAGCGGCCCATCTCGTCGACCGCGGCTGGACCACCCCCGATCAGCTGGGCATCTACGGCGGATCCAACGGCGGCCTGCTGGTGGGTGCCGCCCTCACCCAGCGGCCCGAGCTCTACCGGGCCGTCGTCTGCTCGGCGCCGCTGCTCGACATGGTGCGCTACGAACGCTTCGGCCTGGGCCCCACCTGGACCGACGAGTACGGCACCGTCGAACGCCCGGACGAGTTGGGCTGGCTGCTCGGCTACTCGCCGTACCACCATGTCCACTCCGGCGTCGAGTACCCGGCCGTGCTGTTCACCGTCTTCGACAGCGACACCAGGGTCGATCCTCTGCACGCCCGCAAGATGGCGGCCGCTCTCCAGGCGGCCACCCACCACGATGATCCCGGCGGCCGACCCCACACCCGCCCGGTCCTCATCCGTGCCGAGGGCGATGTCGGCCACGGAGCCCGGGCGGTCTCGCGCACGGTCGACCTCGCCTCCGACCAGCTCGGCTTCCTCGCCCACCACCTCGATCTGGATCGTTCATGACGCTCGCCCTCATCGCCGCCACCTCGATCCCGCTGTCCGGCCGCCTGGCGCCTACCCCAGCGCCCGTCACCAGCACCCCCGACCCCGACGCTCCGGAGCGGTTCAGCAGCGACTGGTGGACCGACGTCCTGCTCGACATCCCCCTGCGGATCATCGGGCTGGTCCTGTTGGGGCTGCTCGCCCGCTACCTCCTCCACAAGATGATCGACCGGATCGTGGCCAGGATGGCCACCTCCTCGCCGCCCCCACGCGTCCTCGGTTCGAGGGCCGCGCGCATCGTGTTCGCCAGCGCGGGCGCCTACTCCGAGCGCCGCGCCCTGCGAGCGCGCACCATCGGATCGCTGCTCAAGAGCATCGTCACCGCCGTGGTCGGCGCGGTCGTGGTGGCGATGATCCTCGAGATCCTGGGCTACTCGATCGGCCCGCTGCTGGCCTCGGCCGGCATCCTCGGCGTCGCTCTCGGCTTCGGCGCCCAGAACATCGTCAAGGACTTCCTGGCCGGGCTGTCGATGCTGCTCGAGGACCAGTACGGCGTCGGCGACGTGATCGACATGGGCGAGGCCACCGGCACGGTCGAGGCGGTCGGCATGCGCGTCACCCGGCTGCGGGCCACCGACGGCACCGTCTGGTACGTCCGCAACGGCGAGGTCATCCGGGTCGGCAATGCCAGCCAGGATTGGTCACGCGCCATCGTCGACGTCCGCGTCGCCTACCGCGAGGACCTCGACCGTGTCACCGAGATCCTCCAGCGCACCGCCGACGAGATGGCGGCCGACCCCGACTGGGAGCCCAAGGTCCTCGAGCCGCCCGAGGTCTCCGGCGTCGAGTCGCTGGCGGCCGATGCCGTGGTGCTACGGGTCATGATCAAGACGGCGCCGCAGGAGCAAGGGCCAGTCGCCCGTGAGCTGCGCGAACGGGTCAAGGACACCTTCGACACTGAGGGGGTCAACATCCCCGCTCCGCCCTCACCCGCTCCCCCACCCGCCCCCGCCCCACCACCGGGCTGAATCGTGTAGCGCCCGTATAGCCGCATGAGCCAGCCTCCTGTCAGAACCACGGATCAACCCGCGCCCGACAGGAGGCTCGTCCATGCGCTCGAGCGTGCGAGCTGGTCAGCCCTCGACCAGCGACGCCTCCAGCGTGATGGTGGTGCCGGTCAGGGCCTTGCTCACCGGGCAGTTCTGCTTGGCGTCCTCGGCGGCGGCGGCGAAGTCCTCCGCCGAGATGCCCGGCACCACACCGCGCACGGTGAGCTTGATGTCGGTGATGCCCTCGCCGGGCTGGAACGTGACGTCGGCCGTGGTGTCGAGCGACGTCGGCGGCGTGCCGGCCTTGGCGAGGCCGTTGGAGAACGCCATCGAGAAGCACGACGAGTGCGCGGCGGCGATGAGCTCCTCCGGCGACGTCCTGCCGCCGGGCTCCTCGGTGCGCGCGGCCCAGGTGACGTCATACGTGCCGAGCCCCGACGACTCGAGCGTGACCCGGCCGGCGCCCTCGAACAGCGAGCCTTCCCAGTGGGTCGTGGCGTTGCGGGTGGTGGCCATGGAAGTCCTCTCCGGAACAGTGCTGTCAGCCGTCATCCTGCCGTGCCCGTACGACCCTCACGACGGCGCCCTGGACCGCTCCGGCCGCCGGTCCTGCGACAATGGGACCTGTGAGCACGCGTGTGGACAATTTCTACGATGCCGTCGGGGGCCGCGAGACCTTCGCCCGCCTGGTGCACCGCTTCTACGAGGGTGTCGCCGACGACCCCCTGCTGCGCCCGATGTACCCCGAGGAGGACCTCGGCCCGGCCGAAGAGCGGCTGCTGATGTTCCTCGAGCAGTACTGGGGCGGACCCACCACCTACTCCGAGCAGCGCGGACATCCCCGTCTCCGGATGCGGCACGCGCCGTTCACGGTGAGCCCCACGGCTCGCGACCGCTGGCTGCACCACATGAAGGTCGCCGTCGACGAGCTCGACCTGCCGCCGATCTACCGCGCGACACTCTGGGACTATCTGGAACGAGCCGCCCATTCCATGGTCAATTCGTTCGAGGAGTAGGGTTCCCCGAAATCGATCTGCGGAGGGGCAGCTTTGATCGGTAGCGCCCGGTTTGTCACGCGACGTGCCACCGGTCATCTCGGAGTGCTCCTCACGGCCACCCTGACGGCGCTCGTCGCCGCGGTCCTGCTCGTCTCGGCCACAGTCCTGGCGCCCGGGGTCGCTGAGAGCGCCTTGCAGCGCACTCTCCACAACGCCGACGTCGACGACACCACCCTCACCGCCTCCACCGGGCTCGACGACGAGTGGAGCCAGCTCAACCAGGGCGTCCGAGCCGCCGTCGACGCCAGGCCCGGGCTGATCGACCAGGTCACCGCCACCATGTGGAGCACCGCCTACACCGCCACCGGCCTCGGCGCGGACGACCGGTTGGCCATCGCGTCGTTCGGGGGCGCGGAGCGGTGGGCCGAACCCGTCGAGGGACGTCTGCCCGAGCCTGGCGCCGCGGTGACCGAGGCCGCGATGCACGCCGCCGCCCTGGAAGCCGCCGGCATCGTCGTGGGCGACACCCTCACGGTCACCCCCCTGACCGGCTCGGCGCCGCCCACCCAGGTCACCGTCGTCGGCTCCTACCTCCCTCTTGCCCCGGACGACCCGATCTGGCGCGGCAACGGCAGCGGCTTCGGCGGCGCCGAGCAGAGCGACTTGCGCGTGGTCGGGCCGCTCCTGTTCGACGACGCCGACCTGCTCGGCACGATCGCGCCCACCACCGCCACCGCCGGCTGGCGACTCCCGCTCGCCGTCGACGACGTCCGGCTCGACACCGCGCCCACCGTCGGCGACGATCTCGCCGCGCTGTCCACCGAGATCGGCGACCTCCGAGCCGGCGAGCGCGGCCAGCAGATGGCGGTCTCCGGCGGCACCGTCGAGCTGGTCGACCAGGCCCGCGAAGCGGCCTCGGCGGCGCGGGCCCTGCTCCTCGTGATCGTCGTGATGCTCGCCGTGCTCGGCGTGTGGGCTCTGGCGTTCACCGCACGCCTGGTGGCGACCCGCCGCGCGCCCACCACGGCGCTGCTGCGGGCGCGCGGCGCCGACGAAGGGCGCGTCCTGCGCTGGTCGCTGGCCGGAACCCTCGGACCCGCCGTCGCCGTCGCCCTGGCAGCGCCACCCCTCGCCGAGCTGGCGCTGCGGCCGTTGCGCGATCAGGGCGCCCTCGGCGGCGCGGTCGACACCTCCGCGCTCGCGGGCTCCGGCTGGGCGGTCTCGGCCGTCGTCGCGCTGGTGTGGCTGGTACTCATGGTCGCCGCCGACCGTAGCGCCGGACGTTCGATGGCCGGGGTGGCGGCGGCGGGCGCGCGACCCCGGCGCGCCGCCGCGCAACGGGTCGGACTCGACCTCCTCCTGGTCGCACTGGGAGTGCTGGCGCTGCAGCAGCTGCGCCGCCCGCCCGACACCGCGTCCGAGGTCGTGCTGGTCATCGCGCCGTCTCTGGTGGTCCTCGCGGGCACCGTGGTCCTCGTCCGAGCTCTGCCGTGGGTCGCCGGCGCGGTCGCCACCATCGCCAACGCCCGGCCGGGCGCGGCGGCGATGCTCGGCGCCAACGAGACCTCCCGCCGGTCGGTGCGCCACGTCGCCGCGTGCGTGCTGGTGGTGCTCGCCATCACCGTCTCGGTGTTCGCCGCCAGCACCCAGAGCTCGTGGAGTCGCTTCAGCAGCGACACCGTCGACCTCGCCGAACCGGCCGACGTCCGGGTGCGCTCGGCGACCAGCGACCCGGACACCGCCGAGCAGACCGCCGCCGCCCTGGCGGACCTCCCTGGCGTCGACGCCGTCATGCCGGTGACGCGCTCGACCTACTCCGAGGGCGACGTGAGCATCGCCGTCGTCGGAATCGACCCGGACCTCGCCGCGACGATGCGATGGGACGAACGCTCCGCGCGCGGCGACATCTCCGGAGCGCTGCGCTCCATCGCCGATCCGGGCTTCTCCGAGCCGCTCCCGGTGCTGGTCACCCCCGCGATGGCCGACCGGCTCGGCCTCGCCGTCGGCGACCAGGCCACCCTCGCCCTGCCCGGCGCCTCCGCGGTCTTCGAGGTCGCCGGTCTCGTCGACGCCGTCCCGGGGTCCTCCGAGGCGTCGGCCATGCTGACCAACAGAACCGCTCTGGCCCTCCGCCTCGACCGCGAGATTCCCGACGAGTGGTGGGTCGCGACCAGCGACGGCGACGACCCGGCGACCGCGGCAACGGCTGCGGAGGCGGCTGCCGCGCTACCCGCCGTCGGTGCCGTCACCACCCACGCCGAGGCCGCCCAGCGCAGCGCCGACGATCCCTCGGCCGCGGGTGTCGTTGCCGGGCTGACCGCCGGGCTGGTCTTCGCGGCGGTGTTCGTCCTGATCGGGGTGGTCGTCCACACCGTCACGTCCTTCCAGGCCCGGGTCGGCGAGTACGCGGTGGTGCGCGCGATCGGGCTCGGCCGGCGAGGCATCGCCGGCTCCGTCAGCGTCGAGCAGAGCGTGCTGCTCGGGTTCTCCACCCTGGCCGGTCTCGCCCTCGGGTTGCTGGTCGCGTGGCTGGTGGTGCCCCACACCGTCGGCGGGCTGGCCGGGCTGCCCGAGGTCCCGCCGCTCGTCCTCGAGGTGCCGTGGGACGTCGTGGCAGCCCTCGCGGCGGCGATCATCGTGCTCACGGCGGCGCTGATCGTCATCCAGACCCGGATGACCCGGGCGATCGACGTGCCGGGAGTCCTGCGCGCCGGGGAGGACACGTGAGAGCGCGCTCGAACGCGGCTACGGGTGGGGTGAGCGTCTGGACCCTCGTCCGGAGGGCGCTGCGCACCCATCGCGGCGCCGCGCTGTTGCTGGCCGCGGTGATCGCGGTAGGGGCCTTCCTCGGCGCCGCCGCGCCGCGCTGGTCCAGCGACCATCTCGACCAGACCCTGCGCGAGGTGGTCAGCTCGGCCGGCTCGCGCGCCGAGCTGTCGGCCCGCTCCGCTCTGGTCCCGGATCCGAACCAGGTCAACGCGGTCCTGCCCGCACTGCGCGCTGACGCCGGCACCGAACTCGAGCGCCTGCTCGGCGAAGGCCGCTGGGCGGTGTCGACGACGTCCGGCCAGATCCTCATGCAGAACGACGTCGCCACCGACGACGGCCAGTTCCCCCGGCAGGCCGCGCTCCGGGTGCCCGACGACCTCGCCGCCCGGGTCCGGCTGGTCGACGGCGCGATGCCGGCCACGGTCGAGTCCGTCACCCCTCCCGCCGCCCTCGCCACTCTCCCGGTGCCCGAGGTCGACGTCTTCACGATCATCGACGTGGTCACCACCCCCGAGGTCGCCGAGGCCCTGAAGCTGGCCGTGGGCGACGTCGTCATGTTCGAGCACAAGAGCCGCGAGGCGACGGCCATCAGCGCGGTCGTCGGAGGGCGCCAGCCCGTGGGTGCCCGGCTGACCGGCCTGGTCGAGCCGGTCGATCCCGACGACCCGGCCTGGGCCGACGCCACCACCGCCATCGCCCCCGACCTCGGCTCACCCGGCGAGGAGCCGCGGGTCACCTCCGGCACGCTGCTCAGCGACCCCGACCTCCTGCTGCCGTGGATCGCCGCCACCGACATCTACCTCGACGGCGAGTGGCACGTTCCTGTCGACGCCTCGCTGGCGCGGGCCGACGAGGTCGACGCCGTCGCGGCCGACCTGCGCCGGATCGCCACCGGCTCGGACTGGCGCAGCGGGCTGACCGACCTGCTCAGCACCTACACCGAGCGTCGGGCCGCTGCCGAGGGGGTGGTCGCCTTCGGCATCGTCTCGATCGCGGCCCTGTGCGCCGCGCTCGTGCTGCTGGCGACCCGGATGATCGCCGACCGCCGCGTCGACGAGGCAGCGCTCGCCCGCACCCGGGGCGCCGGCGACCTCGCGCTGGGGCGGATGCTGGCGATCGATGCCGCGGTGGTGAGCGTTCCGGCCGCCGCGCTGGGCGGTGTCGTCGCCGTGGCGCTGATCCCGGGCCGCTCCAGCCCACTGTCCTTCGCCGTTCCGGTCCTGCTCACTCTCGCGGCCGTGGTCGCGTTGCCGATCATGACCATCCGCCAGGCTCGGCGGGCCGGACCGGGCGGCGGCGAGGAACGCGCCGACGTCACCGCGCTACGACCGTCCCCGCGCCGTCTCGTGCTCGAGGCCGGCGTGGTGGTCGTCGCGCTGATCGGGCTGTGGCTGGCCGGCAGCCGTACCCCGTCGCCCGGCGGCGGCGTCGATCTCGTGGTGTCGCTGGCGCCCGTGCTCGTCGCGGCGGCGGCCGGCCTGCTGATCTTCCGGGTCATGCCGTACCTCGTGGCCGTGGCGCTGCCGTGGCTGCGGCGGCGTTCCGGGCTCACCCCGTTCCTGGCCTTCACCCGCACGTCCCGCGCCCCGGCCCATGCCGTGCTGCCGGTCATCGCGCTGCTGATGGCCGTAGGAGTCGCGGCGTTCGGCGGCACTGTCCACGCGAGCGTCGTCCACGCCCGCGAGGTGTCGTCATGGGACCAGGTCGGCGGTGATGCGCTGGTGCGTTCCGATGTCATCCGGGTTTCGCCGGACCAGATCGCCGCCATCCCAGGCGCCACGTCCACCGCGCTGGGGCACACCATCGACTCGCAACGTCCGCGCAATCTCGACAACGGCCGCCAGAGCGGTGTGGACGTGCTCGCGATCGACGTCGACGGCTGGCAGGAGGTGACCGCGGCGGCGCCGGAACCGGTCGATCCGCTGCCCGCGCTCACCTCGCCCACGCCGTCCGGCGAGTACCCCGCGGTGCTCCAGGGCAGCGTCGAGGGCATCGGCGTCGGCGACCGGCTGGAGATCGCGCTGCGGGGCGTGACGGTCACTGTCGAGGTGGTCCAGCAGCTCGCGAGCGTGCCCGGCGCCGACACCAGCGCCACCGTGGTGATCCCGCTGGCTCCGGTGGCCGAGGCGAACCTCGGGCCGGCCAACGTCGTGTACGTCGGAGGTGACGTCGACCCCGCCGCCGTAGCCGAGGCGCTCGGCATCACCGCCGACGAGGTCGTCTCGCGCGCCGGCCTGCTGTCCGCCATCACCGACGACCCCGTGCTCGGCACCGTCCTCGACGCCTTCACGATCATCAGCATCGTCGCCGCGGTGCTCGCCGCGGCCGCCGCGGTCCTGGGGCTGGCCGTGGGTGAGCGCACCCGCGCCTACGGACTGTCGATCCTGCGCACCCTCGGTCTGACCACCCGCCAGTCCGCCGCGCTGACCGCCGCCGACGTCGTCCCCACCGCGATCATCGCGGCCGTGGCCGGCGTGGGGATCGGGCTCGGGGTGGGCGTGGTCACCGCCGGCGCGCTCGACCTGTCGGCGCTGTCCGGCGTCATCTCCGGCAACACCGAGATCGTCACCGACGTGCCGGGCGCCGTCCGCGCGGCGGCAGTCGTGCTCGCCGTCGTGCTGGTCGCCGTGGTCGTGACCGTGATCGCCAACCGCCGAGCCAAGCTCGGCTCCGTCCTGCGAGCGGGAGAACACGCATGAGCACTCTCGATCACGTCGACGCCGATCGTCGCGTCGAGGTCGACCACCACATCGTCTGCGACAACCTCGTGCGCATCTACCAGACCGAGGGCGTCGAGGTGGTGGCGCTGCAGGGTCTCGACCTCACCGTCGAGGCCGGTGAGCTGGTGGCGATCGTCGGCGCGTCCGGGTCGGGCAAGTCGACCCTGCTCAACATCCTCTCCGGCAACGACGTGCCCACGGCGGGGCGAGCCAGTGTCGCGGGGTACGACCTGCTGGAGATGTCCGGGGCCAGGCGGGTCGCCTATCGCCGGGACGTCGCGGGCTTCGTCTGGCAGCAGACCGCCCGCGGGCTCATGCCGTTCCTCACCGCCGCCGAGAACGTCGCGTTGCCGCTGCTGATCTCCGGTGCCGGCCGAGGCGATCGGGCGGCCCGGGCCGAGGAGCTGCTCGACCTGCTGGGCATCGCCGACTGCCGCGATCGCAGGCCGTCCGAGATGTCCGGCGGCGAACAGCAGCGCTGCGCCATCGGCGTCGCGGTGGCCAACCGGCCCCAGGTCCTCTTCGCCGACGAGCCCACCGGCGAGCTCGACTCCGCGACCGCCGATGACGTCTTCGCGGCCCTGCGCCGGACGAACGAGGAGCTGGGCACCACCGTGGTCGTCGTCACCCACGACCCCAACGTGGCCGGGCAGGTCGACCGCACGGTGGCGATCCGTGACGGGCGCACCTCGAGCGAGGTCCTGCGCCGCACCGAGCTGACCGCCGAAGGCCACGAGCGGATCGTCGCCGAGGAGTACGCCGTGCTCGATAGGGCCGGACGCGTCCAGATCCCGAGAGAGTTCGTCTCGGTCCTCGGCCTGCGAGATCGGGTCCGGCTCGAGCTCGAACCCGACCACGTCGGGCTCTGGGGATCCGGCACCCGCCCCAAGCCCGACCAGGACGCCGAGGCTCGCGACGGCGCCCGCCACGCCACCGGAGAGGACCTACGCCCATGACGACACTGGTCGAGGCACGCGAGGTCGTCCGCACGTTCCGCCGCGGTCCCAGCTCGGTCGAAGCGCTGCGCGGCGTCTCGCTGAGCGTGGCGCCGGGCGAGCTCGTGGCCCTGGTCGGACGCTCCGGCTCGGGTAAGACCACCCTGCTCAACCTGCTCGGCGGGCTGGACCGGCCCGATGCCGGCCAGGTGGTCGTGGACGGTGCCGACCTCGGGACCATGGACGACTCCGGGCGGCTGCGGCTGCGCAGGGAGCGGATCGGCTTCGTCTTCCAGTCCTTCGGGCTGCTGCCCTACCTCTCGGCGCGGGAGAACATCGGCGTGCCGCTGCGGATGCTCGCCACCCCGGCGAGCGAGCGCGAGCGCCGCGTGACCGAACTGCTCGAGGTGGTCGGGCTGGCCGGCCACGCCGAGCAGCGCCCGGCCGAGCTGTCCGGCGGCCAGCAGCAGCGGGTGGCCATCGCCCGCGCTCTGGCCACCCGTCCCGGGCTTCTGCTCGCCGACGAGCCCACCGGGCAGCTCGACTCGGAGACCGGCCAGACCGTCATCGGCCTGCTGCGCGACCTGGTCCACGAGGCCGGGAGCGCCGCCGTGGTCGCCACCCACGATCCGACGCTGGTCTCCTACGCCGACCGGGTGCTCCACCTCCTCGACGGCCGCATCGAGGATCGCGAGCTCGTCACACCCGCTTCTTGAGGTAGTACAGGTTCGAGCGGCGATCGCCCGGCTCCCCGGAGGCGAATCCGACGAACAGCAGCGGCCGCCCGTCCGGGTCGAGGCCCACGGCCAGGCCTTCGGGCTCGCGGAAGCTGAGCTCCGCGCCGATCGTCGTGAGCGTGCGTTCCACCAGCTGTCCGGTCCGCAGGTCGACGGCGCCGAGGTAGGCGTTGCCCGGGTAGGGGTTCTGGTCGCTGTAGGCGTTGCCGTCGAGGACGTAGAGCCAGCGCCCGGACGCCGCATATCCCTGGAAGGTGCCCAGGCCGGCGGGTTGGGCGAAGTCGCCGAGCCTGGCCGGTGCCGCGCTGTCGACGTCGTCGAGGCCGAACCAGGCGAATCGCTTGCCCGCGCTGGTGTGGTATCGCACCACCATCCGCTGCTCGACGGGGTCGATCGCACACGTGGTCTCGAGCGCCTCGGGCACCGGCTGGACCTTCGTCACCTCGGGTGCGTCACGCTCGTACACCGCGCCGTCCTGCCACGCGAAGCGCGCCAGCCGGGTCCCGTATCCGTTGGCGTTGGCGTCGGCCTCGGTCCACAGCAGGGTCGAGCGCCCGGCGGGCTGAGCCGCGATGGAGACGCCATGGCCGTAGCCGAGAAGGCTCATCTCGCCGCACAGCCGCCCGTCGTAGTCGAGCTTGCTGATCGTGAGATCGCCCGCGGTGGCGGACGAACCGTCGAGGCGCTGGGCGACGAAGGCCCGGCGGTTCCGGACGTCGAAGGCGAACGACTGCTGCACGGTCACCGAGCCGAGCCGCGCCTGCGTGAACAGCACCCGGCCGGTGGCGGTGAGATCGAACCGGCTCGGCGGCGTGGCCTGCGCGGATCCGACCGACTGCCCGGCGACGACGGCCATCAGACCGGCGCCGCCGACGCCTTGGAGGAACCGCCGGCGGTTGAACGCCGATCCCGTGACCCGAACCGAACCGATGATCGTCTGCTTCATGGTGCCTCCACTCGCAAGACCGCCCAAGCGTGGTAATTTCACGCAACGTGGAGGGATGATCTCCTACAATTAACGAGAAAGGCAATATCCGACATAGGCCATCTGTGCCGACCTTCGCGACCACCAGCCCGCGGCGCCCCGTAAGGTTGTCGATCGTGACGCATGCCGGAAACGAATGGTGGCGCAGCGCCGTCATCTACCAGGTGTACATCCGTTCCTTCGCCGACGGCACGGGCGACGGCGAAGGCGACCTCGCCGGGCTCCGCGATCGTCTGGGCTACCTGCGCGATCTCGGCGTCGATGCCCTGTGGATCAACCCGTGGTACCCCTCGCCACTGCTCGACGGCGGGTACGACGTCGCCGACTACCGCGACATCGACCCGCGCTTCGGCGACCTCGACCAAGCCAGGGCGTTCATCGGCGAGGCGCACGAGGCCGGCCTCAAGGTCGTCCTCGACATCGTCCCCAACCACAGCTCGTGGGACCACGCGTGGTTCAAGGCGGCGCTGGCCTCGCCCCCGGGGTCCCCGGAGCGGGCGCGCTACATCTTCCGCGACGGTGTGGGGCCGGACGGCTCCGAGCCGCCGAACAACTGGCGCAGTGTGTTCGGCGGGTCCGGCTGGGAGCGCGTCACCGAGGCCGACGGCTCGCCCGGCCAGTGGTACTTCCACATCTTCGACGTCTCCCAGCCCGACCTCGACTGGAGCAACGCCGAGGTGCGCGCCGAGTTCCTCGACGTGCTGCGGTTCTGGTTCGACGCCGGGGTCGACGGGTTCCGGATCGACGTCGCCCACGGCATGGTCAAGGACATGGCCGGCCCCGACCTCCCCTACTACGAGTCCGGCCTGCTCGACGCCCCCACCATCGCCGACCATCCGTTCTTCGACCGCGACGGCGTCCACGAGATCTACCGCGGCTGGCGCGAGGTGGCCGACGCCTACGACCCGCCCAAGCTGTTCGTGGCCGAGGCCTGGGTCGAGCCCCCCGAGCGGCTGGCCCGCTACCTCCGCGACGACGAGCTGCACAGTGCGTTCAACTTCGACTACCTCAAGTCGCCGTGGGAGGCCGCTGCCCTGCGCGCCACCATCGACCAGTCGGTGTCGGTGCTGGGCACGGTCGGCGCTCCGGCCACGTGGGTGCTGGAGAACCACGACGTCGAGCGGATCGTCACGCGGTACGGACGCGAGGAGACCGAAGCCGGGGTCGGGGCTGCCCGGGTGGCCCAAGGCCCGGTCGACGAGGCCCTCGGGCGGCGGCGCGCTCGGGCGGCGGCGCTGCTCATGCTCGCCCTTCCCGGCGGCGCGTACGTCTACCAGGGACAGGAGCTCGGCCTGATCGAGGTCCTCGACCTGCCCGAGGACTCCCTGCAGGACCCGGTATGGGAGCGGTCCGGGCACACCGAGCGCGGCCGTGACGGCTGCCGGGTGCCGCTGCCCTGGACCACCGGCGGGCAGTCGTACGGCTTCGGCAGCGGCGGCTCGTGGCTGCCTCAGCCGCCTCGATGGGGCGAGCGCTCCGTCGAGGCGCAGAAGGACGACCCCGACTCGATGCTGTCGCTGTACCACGAGGCGCTGCGGCTTCGGCGTGAGCGGTTCGTCCCGGCCGGAGCGCCGCTGACCTGGACCGACCTGGGCGCCGAGGTGCTGGCGTTCCAGCGCGGACCGGGCCTGTCCGTGGTGGTCAACTTCGGGGCCGACGCGGTGGCCCTGCCGGCGGGGACCTCCGTGCTCCTCGCCAGCGGGCCGCTCACCGACGACGGCCAGGTCCCCACCGACACCGCCGTCTGGCTCACGACCGCATAGACGAACGAACCTGAGCCGGCGCCATGGACCGACCGTGTGACGGTCCATGGCGACGGCTGGGGTGTGGCGGGCGTGGGGGCGAGGAACGAGCGTCGGGCGGAGACGTCGCGTGGATCATCGGCGTCAGGTCGGCTGATGGGGCCTCAGAGGGCGAACAGCGCCAGTCCGCCGCGAGCGAGCACCGATCCGTGGGGGGCGTCCAGACGCCACCACGCGCCTGCTTCACGCAGCACGACCTCGCCCGGGCCGTCGCCGAAGAAGCCGTAGGACGACGCGGCATGCGCCAGCCGCAGCGGGATACCGGCCGCGAGCTCGACGTCCCAGATCTCGGTGGCCAAGCCCTCCAGCGCCGCGCGTCCGGCCCGCAGGCTGAGCCCTTCGGTGACGCCGACGGCGCGGGTCCGGAACTCCTCCACGCCCTGGTCGACGCGTGCGACCACCTCGGACACGGGCAGCCGAGCACGTTCGGTGAAACCCGAGCGTGGCGGCAGGCTGCTGGTCCAGCGCAGGGCGGGGAGGGCGGGCGGCAACTCCAGCTCGCCCCGGGCTCCGACCGCTCGGGCCGCGAGCGTGGCTGCTTCGACCACGATGTCGGTCTCGATCGGCTCGGCCAGCTGTACGGCGCGCAGCGCCAGGGCGTCGAAGGGCGTCTCGGCGAAGCACCCCACGACGGTGCCTCCGGCGACGATCCGAACCACGGCGTCGGGTTCGTAGCGCGCGACCCGCTTGGCGAAGGTGGCCAGGTCGGAGGCGGCGCCGGGGTGGGCGGGCACCAGAAGCGTCACTGCGCCACCTCGAGGAATCGCTCGAGTGTGGAGCGTTCCCCTGGCGTGAGCGGGCGCGGCTTCTGGGCGTGGACGTCGTAGGCCACGAGCACGCCGGTGGCGCGGGCGAACACGGTGGAGTCGTCGCGCACCTCGTAGGCCACCTCGAACGACGAGGAGCCCACGCGGGTCACCCACACCTCGACGTCGAGCGGCTCGGTGCGGAACGGCACCGGCGCGAGGTAGTCGATGGACTGGTGGACCACCACCGAACCCTCGTGCGGCGCCGTCGCGTCGGCCAGCTGCTGGTGAGCGAAGTCGACCCGGGCTTCCTGGAGGTACTCGGCGAACGTGACGTTGTTGACGTGGCCGAAGGAGTCGAGGTCGTCGAAGCGCACGGCACAGCGGTAGAGATGCTTCACGACGTCCTCCCCGGCGACGGGCCATCGGTCTCGACGAAGCTCTCGAGCACGGCCTTCTCCTCGGGCGCGACCCGGCGTGGGCGGGACTGTTTCAGGTCGTACGGCACCAGCACGGTCTCGGCGACCGCGTACACCGTGCGGACGTCGTCGTCGAGATCAAGCACCTCGTACCCGAGGGTGAACGAGGAGTTGCCGATGCGGGTGACCCAGGTCTCGACCCGGACCGGGCGGGCGCGGAAGTGCAGCGGCGCGCGATAGCCGATCTCGTGGCGGGCCACCACGACGCCGGCCGCGAGCTGCTCGGCGCCGTGCCGGGGAGCGTGGACGAAGAGCATGTCGACGCGTGCTTCCTGGAGATAACGCAGGTAGACGACGTTGTTGACGTGGCCGAAGGCGTCCATGTCGGCCCAGCGGAGCGGGACGTGCGAGACGTGACGAGGCACCCGCCCATCCTGCCGTACCCGCCCACCCGCATCACCGCCCGGCCGACGTGAGCCACGCCACCCGGCTTCGCTGCCGGGCGGTGGCGTGGGCCTTTCGGCCGGGCGCCGCGGATCGCGGTCAGTCGCGGGTGAGCTTGCGGTAGGTGACGCGGTGCGGCCGGGCCGCGTCGGCACCCAGCCGCTCGATCTTGTTCTTCTCGTACGAGTCGAAGTTGCCCTCGAACCAGAACCACTTCGACGGGTCCTCGTCGTCGCCTTCCCACGCGAGGATGTGGGTGGCCACGCGGTCGAGGAACCAGCGGTCGTGGGAGGTGATGACCGCGCAGCCGGGGAACTCCAGCAGCGCGTTCTCCAGCGACTGGAGCGTCTCGACGTCGAGGTCGTTGGTGGGCTCGTCGAGCAGGATCAGGTTGCCGCCCTGCTTGAGGGTGAGCGCGAGGTTGAGGCGGTTGCGCTCGCCGCCGGACAGCACCCCGGCCGGCTTCTGCTGGTCGGGGCCCTTGAAGCCGAACGCCGCGATGTAGGCGCGGCTGGGCATCTCGACATGGCCGACCTTGATGTGGTCGAGCCCGTCCGAGACGACCTCCCAGACGTTCTTCTTCGGGTCGATGCCACCGCGGTTCTGGTCGACGTAGGACAGCTGGACCGTCTCGCCGATCCGGAACTCGCCGGAATCGGGGGTCTCGTCGCCGACGATCATCTTGAACAGCGTGGTCTTGCCGACGCCGTTGGGGCCGATGACGCCGACGATGCCGTTGCGCGGAAGCGTGAACGAGAGGTCACGCATCAGCGTCCGGTCGCCGAAGCCCTTCACGACGTCCTGGGCCTCGACCACCAGGCTGCCCAGCCGCGGACCCGGCGGGATCTGGATCTCCTCGAAGTCGAGCTTGCGCGTGCGGTCGGCCTCGGCGGCCATCTCCTCGTAGCGCTCGAGACGTGCCCGCTGCTTCGTCTGGCGGCCCTTGGCGTTGGACCGGACCCAGTCGAGCTCTTCCTTGAGACGGCGCTGGCGCTTGGCGTCCTTGGCTCCCTCGACCTTGAGGCGCGCGGCCTTGGTCTCGAGATAGGTCGTGTAGTTGCCCTCGTAGCCGTGGACGCGGCCGCGGTCGACCTCGGCGATCCACTGGGCGACGTGGTCGAGGAAGTACCGGTCGTGGGTGACCGCGACGATGGTGCCGGGGTACTTCTCGAGGTGCTGCTCGAGCCACTGGACGCTCTCGGCGTCGAGGTGGTTGGTGGGCTCGTCGAG
>DATCVR010000420.1:0-2661 GCA_036566745.1 Jiangellaceae bacterium
ACCTGGTGTGCATCGACACCGGCATCGACGGGACCATTGACGGCCCGCAGTTCGACTGGCTGAGCTCGCTGAGCGGCGAGAAGCCGAAGATCCTGATGACCGGCAAGCCGCTGTTCGTCAACGGTGAGCGCCGGAAGGGTGAGGTGGCCGGACGACCCGGCGAGACCGTCTACGACGTCGTGGCGGATAAGAAGCACCGCTACGTCGCGACGGTGGGCGGTGACACCCACAACTTCCAGCTGTACGACCCGACGACGCCGGACAGCTCGCGCGACGGCCTGTGGCACATCGTCAGTGGTGGTGGCGGGGCGTACACCCACGCCACCCATCCCATCCGGACGGCCATCTCGGACGCGCGAACCGACCTTCGATTTCGGCCGACCAGGATCTTCCCGGGGTCGGCCGAGTCCCTGGCGTACTTCGCCCAGCAGCTGGTCCCCAGCATCTGGCGGCTGCTGCTGACCGTCGTGCTGTTCGGCGGGGGAGTGGTCCTGGGCCGGTGGCTCGCCGAGACCGGGTGGAGCCGTCAGCTCCAGCTCGGGGACCAGCTCGTAAGAGTCGGTCCCGGGGGCGTGGCCATCGCCGCGATGATCGTGCTGTTGCTGCTGCACCAGCTGCCCCAACGTCCCGGGCGCAGTCATTTCGTACGCCGCCTGCTCCTGCGTCTCGAAGCGCTGGTCGTGGGGGTGTTGGCGACGCTGTTCCTGCACCACTACCTGCCTGATGCGGCCGGAGCGCTGCTGGTGCTGTTCGGGGCGAGCACCCTGTGGATCTGCCTCAACGCCTGGTGCGTGCGCTGGTCGAGGTGGTGGAGCCCCGTCGAGCGGGTGCCCGGTTGGCATCACGTCGCGTTCGCGTGCGTGCTGACGGCTCTCGTGGTCCTGGCTCTGTTGCCGATGGGCTTGGACGCGGGAGGCTCGGACGACGGACGTACGGTGTCCTGGGTCCTCGTCGTCGCGGTCGACCTCTACGCCGTCCTGGCGATCATCGGGTGGCGGAAGCGGATCGTTACCACCGTGAACGGCGCGAGGGCCGCGCGCTGGCTCGAGCGCTCGGTCGTGTGGGCCGTGCTCGCGCAGGCGGCCGTCGTCTCGGGCGAGATGTTGCGCGTGATGAGCGGCGAGGGCCTGACCGTGCTGTTCCTCAGTGGCCTGCTCGGACTCGTGCCGTTGGCGGTGATCGCGGTGGTGGTGCTCGCGGCCGTTCTGGCCCCGGACTTCCTCACCCGCCGCCTGCACGAGGAGCCGGTACGCCGGGCGCAGGCCTGGATCCGCTGGCGGCGTTGGCTGGCTCAGCCCCTCGCGTTCCTCGCGCCGCCCGTGACGCTGGTGCTCTGGTGGTGGGTCGCCGACGCCGTCGACTCAGAGTGGATGCGGGCCGCCTTCGCCCTGCCAGCGCTCATCGTGGTCGCCGCGATCGGCATGCTGGTCGTCGACTGGATGCGACGGGAGCACGAGATCCTGTACATGCCGCTGCTGGTCGTCGCCGTCCTGGCCATCGGGGTGCTCCTGCTGGGCGCGGCGGTGCCGGGCCTGCTCGACGTGCCGGGCTTCTCGGAGCCCGGCCGGGTCGCGAACGAGCTCAGGACGTGGTGGCCGGCCGTGGCCGTCGGCGCGGCCCTCTTCACCGCCGTCGCAGTCGGCGCCGCCGTCCTCCTCGCCCACCTGGTGTTCCTCGGCGCCTACTTGCTGATCGCGGACCCCGGGGCGTGGGTGAGCCCCCGCTACCGCCAGGGCGGGCCGACGCCCTACGACTTCATCAGCGAGGCGGCCGCGACGGCCATCATCGACGCCGAGCAGGAGGGTGGCCAAGCTGAAGTGGTCGAGGGCGTCGATCGGCGGACCAGACGCCGGGCGCAGATCGCCTTCCCCGGCCTGAACCCGCCGTTCGGGCCGATCCAGAAGTTCGTCTCCGAGATCTACTCCCTGGACGAGCCGCCGTTCTTCAAGCACTTCCTCGAGTTCGAGACCTCACGCACCGAGGCCGTGGTGAAGATCCACCGCGTCCGTGGCGACCAGCCGGTCGAGATCGAAGAGGTGGCCAGGATCAGCCTTACGGTTGCGGTCGTCGCACGGGACTGATCGCCCCGGGGTCAGGTTGTGGCAGACCCCGCGCCGCCCCGTGTCAGCGACTGCTGGATCTGCCATGCAGCGAAGGCGGTCAGCAGGCCCCCGGCAATGCCGACCCACCCGGCGGAACGCACCTCGCCTTCCTCGCCGATCGCCTGCCAGGCCGCTATGACGACACCGACGTAGTGGACTGCGGTGAGGGCACCGGCAGAGATCAGGGCGGCGGTGGCGAACCGACGCCGGGAGGAAAGCGACAGCATGCCGAGGGCCAGGCAACCGACCACTGCCGCTGGCTCGAAGATGAACTCGGCGCTTGCGCCTTCCTCGACCTCGGTCCAGAACGAGCTGAAGCCGTCGTACGGGATGAACAGCGCGAGGGTGGCCAGTCCAGCGCCAGCCATAGCCGAGACGAGCCAGACGGGCTCGACAGGACCAAGGTCGCGATCCCTCGACGACACGCTCAAGCACGCCCGGCCTGCCACGACAGCCCCCACTCCGCCGCACACGACAAGAAGACTCAGAACAACACCGATGGCGCCGATCTCCTCGAGGGAGAACTTCACCAGTCCGATGCCGGCGGCGCCCATGAGGA
>DATCVR010000421.1:0-9097 GCA_036566745.1 Jiangellaceae bacterium
AACATCCTCTCGGCCACGGTCTCCACCAACACCGACCGCATCGCCAAGAGCCGCTTCACCTTCGAGATGGCCGACCCCAAGCACCTCGGGCACGTTCTGAAGGCCGTGCGCGGCGTCGAGGGTGTCTTCGACGCCTACCGCCTCACCAGCGGGGTCAGCGCCACCTCGGCATCCTGACCCCGCCGCCCGGCCCGTCGTCGTCCTGACCCAGGCATGCGCGGGTCAGGACCCGGCGAACTCCTGGAGCGCGGCTTCGGCCTGCTCAAGCCACGACTTGCGCGCGGCCAGAGCCTCCTCGGCCTCGCGAAGCTTGCGGTCGTTGCCCGCCGCGCGCGCGGCCTCGGCCTTGGACTCGAGGTCGGCGATCGAGGCACGCAACTGGTCGACGGTGTCCTGGGCGCGCGCCCGGGCCTCGGGGTTGGTGCGCTGCCACTCGGCGTCCTCGGCGGCCCGCACGGCGTCCTCGACCTTGCGCAACCGGCCCTCGACCGAGCGCATGGAGTCGCGCGGGACATGCCCGGCCTCTTCCCAGCGGTCCTGGATCGAACGCAGCGACTCGCGGGCGGCCTTCCAGTCGGTGATGGGCAGCAGCGCCTCGGCCTCGACCAGCAGTGCCTCCTTGACCTCGAGGTTCGCGTGCTGCTCGGTGTCGCGCTTGGACTGGTCGTCGGCGCGAGCGGCGAAGAAGACGTCCTGAGCCCCCCTGAACCTCTTCCAGAGCGAGTCCTCGACACCGCGCGGCGCCGGGCCGGCCGCCTTCCAGGCCGACATGAGCTCGCGGTACCGGCGTGAGGTCGGTCCCCAGTCGGTGGAGCCGGACAGCGCCTCGGCCTCCTTGAGGATCTTCTCCTTCGCCACCTGGGCATGCTCGCGCTGCTCGGCCTGCTCGGCGAAGTGGGCCTTGCGCCGGCGCGTGTAGTGGGTGCGCGCGGTCGAGAAGCGCCGCCACAAGGCGTCGTCGGTGGTGCGATCGAGGCGCGGGAGCGACTTCCACTCGTCGAGCAGCGCGCGGAGCCGATCGGCGCCGGCCCGCCAGTCGGAGCTCTCGGCGATCGCCTCGGCCTCGGCGGAGATCTCGTCCTTGCGGGACCGCGCCTGCTCCTGAGCCTGGGCCCGCTCGGCCCGCCGCTGGGCGCGTCGCTCGGCGATGCTCGCTTCAAGCGCGTCGAGGCGAGCCAGCAGTCCGTCGATGTCGCCGATGGCGTGCGCGTCGGCGAGCGCCGCGCGCACCTTGGTGGCGCCCGAGGCGGTGTCGGCCGGCCCGGCCGCGCCCGACTCGAGGCGCTTCTCGAGGAGGTCGACCTGGACGACGAGGTCGTCGAACTTGCGGGTGAAGAAGGCCAGTGCCTCCTCGGGCTTGCCGACCTGCCAGGACCCGATGGACCGCTCGCCGGTGCGGGTGCGCACGAACACCTCGCCGGTGTCGTCGACGCGGCCCCATTCGACGGAGGCCACGGTGGCCGCGGCCGAGCCTGGCTCCGCGGTGGGTGTGTCGGCGGCAGGCTCGGGCTCAGGCGCGGGTGCGCCGGCCTCCGGCGCCGGGGTGGCGGCGTCGGGAGCGGCCGGGCGGGCCTCGTCTGGTCCGGGAATGCCGGGGGTGTTGGTCACGTCAGCGTCCTCATCCGGGGTATGGCGGGATCAGGTGGTGGTCACGTCGGTCAGCGTGACCAGGTTCTTCGGCGCGCCGTCGTCGTCGCCGGACTCGGTGCCCTCGGCGGCGATGCCGGTGAGCACGTCGAGGCCGGAGGTGACGCGGCCGAACACGGTGTAGTCGGGGTCGAGGTCGGAGTCGTCGTAGACCAGGAAGAACTGGCTGCCGTTGGAGTCCGCACCGGAGTTCGCCATGGCCAGGGTGCCGGCCGGATACTCGGCGCCGTCGGTGTTCTCGTTGTCGAACTCGTACCCGGGACCGCCGGAACCGGAGCCGGTGGGGTCGCCGCACTGGAGCACCTTGAGCGAGTCGGCAGTGGTGAGCCGGTGGCAGGTGCTGTCGTCGAAGTAGTCGGCCGCGGCCAGGAAGGCGAACGAGCGCGTGGTGCAGGGCGCCTCGTTCGAGAACAGCTCGACCTCGACCTTCTGGCCTCCGATGGTCAGCGTGGCGGCGGAAGGTACCGCGGCGCCGGCCTCGGGCTCGCGCGGCAGGCCGATGCCGGGGACGGCCGCATCGGCGGTGTCGCGGTAGTCGCAGGCCACGGAGTTGGGATCGGTGGTGGCCGTCGTGTCGTCGCCGTCGCCGAGCGCGCCGGCCACCAGCACCCCACCGCCCGCGATCAGGGCGACCGTCACCAGCGCTCCGAGGACGCGAAGGCCGCGGCCGCGGCGCGCTCCGGCCCGCGATCGGCGCTCCTGCTGGCGCTCGAAACGGCGTCGTGCGAGTTCGCGACGGCGTCGGGCGGTGCTCGCCACCGATGTCCTCCCAGGTCGGTCGAGTCTTACGGGGGCACAGTCTAGGCAGTACCCGGCCGGCGGGGGATAACGAGTTCGCGGCGATGAGGACAGCGCGGGTAACGTTCGGCAGGTGCTGCTGCTCGCCTTCGCCGCCCCGGTGCTGGGCACCAACTGCTACGTCGTCGCCCTCGACGACGGCCAGGAGTGCCTCATCGTAGACCCGGGCATCGGCGTCGACGAGCAGGTCGACGCAATCGTCGAGGAACACGCGTTGCGGCCCGTCGCGGCCCTGGTCACCCACGGCCACCTCGACCACACGTTCTCCCTTGCCCAGCTGTGCCAGCGGCACGATCTCCCGGTCTACATCCACGAGGCCGACGCCTACCGGCTGGGCGACCCGCTCGGCACCCTGAGCCCCGATCTCGCCCACGCCTTCGCCGGGTTCGCCGACGACTGGACCATGCCGCCGGACGTCCGCCCGGTCCACGCCGGCGACCGCCTCGACATCGCAGGGCTCGACGTGTCGGTGGTGGGCGTCCCGGGCCACACCGAAGGCTCGGTCTTCTACTACCTGCACGCTCCGGACGACTCCACGGCCGATGTCTGCTTCACCGGAGACGTCCTCTTCGCCGGCACCGTCGGGCGCACCGACCTGCCCGGCGGCGACCCCACGGCGATGGCCACGAGCCTGGCCGGCATCGCCCATCCGGAGAGCGAGGGCGGCCTGCCCGACACCACCGCGGTGTTGCCCGGCCACGGCGAGCCCTCGACCTTCGGCGCCGAGCGCGTCTCCAACCCGTACTTGCACGACCCGGACATCGGCTGAGGACCATCGGCTGTGAGAGGACCACGGTGAACGACATCCAGTTCCGCGCCCCCAGGGGCACCTTCGACCTCGTGCCGCCTCGGGGCGAGGCGATCCTGGCGGTGCGCGACGCGTTGACCGAGCCCCTGCGCCGCGCCGGGTACGGCTACGTCGAGACGCCGTCGTTCGAGGAGACCCAGCTGTTCGTCCGCGGCGTGGGCGAGTCCACCGACGTCGTCACCAAGGAGATGTACTCCTTCACCACCCGCGGCGGCGACGATGTCTCGCTGCGCCCCGAGGGCACCGCGCCGGTCCTCCGCGCCGCGCTCGAGAACGGCCTCCACCGCGGCGCGCTTCCGGTGAAGCTCTGGTACTCCGGCTCGTACTACCGCTACGAGCGTCCCCAGAAGGGCCGCTACCGCCACTTCTCCCAGATCGGCGCCGAGGTCCTGGGCACCCAGGATCCTGCTGTCGACGCCGAGGTCATCGTGCTGGCCATGGACGGCTACCGCGCGCTGGGGCTGACCGGCGTGCGGGTGCTGCTCAACTCCCTCGGCTCCGACGAGTCGCGTCCGGCCTACCGCGCGGCGCTGCAGGACTACCTGCGCGCGCTCGACCTCGACGAGGAGACCCAGCGTCGCATCGAGATCAACCCCCTGCGGGTGCTCGACGACAAGCGTCCCGAGGTGCAGGAGGCGCTGGCCGGCGCGCCGGTGATCACCGACTACCTCTCCGCGGGTGACCGCGCCCACCACGACGCCGTGCGCGAGCGGCTGACCGATGCCGGCGTGGCGTACGAGGACGATCCGCGCCTGGTCCGCGGGCTCGACTACTACACGCGCACGCTGGTCGAGTTCGTCCACGACGGGCTCGGCTCGCAGTCGGCGGTGGGTGGAGGCGGACGCTACGACGGATTGTCGGAGCTGATCGGAGGCCCGTCGCTGCCGGGTGTGGGCTACGCCCTCGGCGTCGACCGGACCCTGCTGGCGATGGAGGCCGAGGGTCTGGAGCTGCCCGGGCGGGTGGGCGTCGACGTGTTCGCCGTGCCCCTGGGCGACGACGCGGCGCGGCGGGCGTTCGGGCTGGTCACCGAGCTGCGGCGAGCAGGGGTCTCGGCCGACGTAGCCACCGGTGGACGCGGCCTCAAAGGCGCGATGAAGGCCGCCGACCGCAGCGGCGCCCGGTACGCGGTCGTCCTGGGCGAGCGCGACCTGGCCGAGGGCGTGGCCCAGGTCAAGGACCTGCGCTCGGCGGAGCAGTCGCCGGTGAAGCTCGACGAACTGGCCGCGCACCTCATCGGGCTCGCCGGCGGCTGATCGGCGGCTGCGGCGCCTGGGTGTGGGCAGGCGGTTGCGGGTGAGGCGAACATGTGTTCGAATGACTGAATGAGGTGGCAGGGGCAGGAGCTCGACGTCGACGACGGCCGTGCCCTGCCCGGTCTCGGCCGCCTGGCCGGGCTGGTGCGCAGTGTCACCACGCCCGAGTTCGCCGGCGTCACCTTCCACGAGGTGCTGGCGAAGTCCGCGCTGAACAAGGTGCCCGACGCCTCGTCCATGCCGTTCCGGTGGACGGTCAATCCGTATCGGGGCTGTTCCCACGGGTGTGTCTACTGCTACGCCCGGGGGAGTCATCGCTACCTCGACCTCGGCACGGGCGACGACTTCGATCGCCAGCTCGTGGTCAAGACCAACGTCGCCGAAGTACTGGCACGCGAGCTCGCCCGGGCGTCGTGGTCGCGCGAGCACGTCGCGCTCGGCACCAACACCGATCCCTACCAGCGGGCCGAGGGTCGCTATCGGTTGATGCCCGGCGTCATCGAGGCGCTGGCAGCGTCGGGCACGCCGCTGTCGGTGCTGACCAAGGGCACGCTGTTACGTCGCGACCTGCCGTTGCTGGCGGCTGCCGCCGATCAGGTGGGTGTCGGCATCGGCGTGTCCATCGCGGTGCTCGACGACGTCCTCCAGCCGCTCGTCGAGCCGGGCACGCCGACCACCAAGGCGCGGCTGGCGCTGGTGTCGGCGGTGCGCGAGGCCGGGCTCTCGTGCGGGGTGATGATCGCTCCGGTGCTGCCGTGGCTCACCGACTCCGTCGAGCACCTCGACGCCCTGCTGGCCGCGGTGGCCGAGGCCGGTGCCACGGGCGTCCACATCAGCTCGCTGCATCTGCGGTCGGGCGCTCGCGAGTGGTACTTCGCCTGGCTCCGGCGCGAACATCCCGAGCTGGTCGCGGGGTACCACCGGTTGTACGCCGGGGGAGCGTACGCCTCGGCGGCCTACCGTCGCTGGCTGCACGATCGGGCCACACCGCTGCTCGCCGCGCACGGCCTCGACGGCGGGCGGGCCGCCATCAGAACCGGCTTCGCCGTGGGGATGATGCCCGCGGCCGCTCAGGGGGCCACCGGCCCGCTGGCGGCCGACCCCACCCTGTTCTGACGCCGGTGCGCCGCCTCGCGTCGTAATCTCGTTCGTCACCGCGGCGCGCAGGATCGTAGGATCGGCGGGCGACGTCCCACGACGCGCGTCCACCACCGCCTCATCAGGAGGGACCACTCCCGTGCTCCGCACCCACGAGGCCGGCGCCTTGCGCGCCGACCACGCCGGCCAGACCGTCACACTCACCGGGTGGGTTGCCCGGCGTCGTGATCACGGCGGAGTCGCGTTCCTGGATCTTCGCGACGCCTCGGGCCTGGCCCAGGTGGTGGTGCGCGATGAAGCCGTCGCCCACGGGCTGCGCAACGAGTTCTGCATCAAGGTCACCGGCGAGGTCTCCAAGCGACCCGCCGGCAACGAGAACCCCTCCCTGCCCACTGGCGAGATCGAGGTCGTCGCCACCGACGTCGAGGTCCTCAGCGAGGCGGCGCCGCTGCCGTTCCAGATCGACGACCACGTCGACGTCGGCGAGGACGTCCGGCTCAAGTATCGCTATCTCGACCTGCGCCGCAGCGCTCCGGCCGCAGCGCTCCGGCTGCGCAGCGAGATCAACCGCGTCGCTCGCGATGTCCTGCTGGGCGAGGGCTTCGTCGAGGTCGAGACGCCCACCATGACCCGCTCCACCCCCGAGGGCGCCCGCGACTTCCTGGTTCCCGCCCGGCTGCGCCCCGGGTCCTGGTACGCCCTGCCGCAGTCGCCCCAGCTGTTCAAGCAGCTGCTGATGGTGGCCGGCCTCGAACGCTACTTCCAGATCGCACGGTGCTATCGCGACGAGGACTTCCGGGCCGACCGCCAGCCGGAGTTCACCCAGCTCGACATCGAGATGAGCTTCGTCGAACAGGACGACGTCATCGCCCTGGCCGAGCGGATCCTGACCGGGCTTTGGCAGCTGGTCGGGCACGAGATCACCACGCCGATCCCGCACATCACCTATCGCGAGGCCATGGACCGCTACGGCTCCGACAAGCCGGACCTCCGGTTCGAGCAGGAGCTCACCGAGGTCACGGCCCATTTCGCCGACACCACCTTCCGGGTGTTCCAGGCGCCCTACGTCGGCGCCGTCGTCTTCCCGAGTGGCGCGGCGCAGACCCGCAAGGAGCTCGACGCCTGGCAGGACTGGGCCAAGGCCCGCGGGGCGAAGGGGTTGGCCTACGTGCTGATCGGCCCTGGCGGTGAGCTGTCCGGGCCGGTGGCCAAGAACCTCTCCGACGCCGAGAAGGGCGGCCTGGCCGAGCTCGTGGGCGCCGAGCCGGGCGACGCCGTGTTCTTCGCGGCCGGACCGCGCCGGTCGTCGCAGGCACTCCTGGGCGCGGCGCGGCTCGAGATCGGCAAGCGGGCCAAGCTGATCGACGAAGACGCCTGGGCGTTCGTGTGGGTCGTCGACGCGCCCCTGTTCGAGCCGGTGGCCGAGACCGACGACGTCGCAGTGGGGCACGGTGCCTGGACGGCGGTCCACCACGCCTTCACCTCGCCGAAGCCGGAATGGCTCGACACCTTCGACACCGACCCGGGCAACGCGCTGGCCTACGCCTACGACATCGTCTGCAACGGCAACGAGATCGGTGGCGGGTCGATCCGTATCCATCGCGGCGACGTTCAGCAGCGGGTCTTCGACGTCATGGGCCTCGGGCCCGAGGAGGCGCAGGAGAAGTTCGGCTTCCTGCTCGACGCCCTCACGTTCGGGGCCCCGCCCCACGGCGGCATCGCCTTCGGCTGGGACCGCATCGTGGCCCTGCTGGCAGGCTCCGACTCGATCCGTGACGTCATCGCGTTCCCCAAGACCGGCGGTGGCTTCGACCCCCTTACCGCTGCTCCGGCACCCATCACCGCGCAGCAGCGCAAGGAGGCTGGCATCGACGCCAAGCCCGAACCCGTGGAATGAGTTCGGACGGCGTCCCGCCACCCAAGCCGACGGCTGAGCCTCGGGCGATCGAGCAGGCCATCGCCGGGCTACGCGTCGCCCTGAAGGACTGCGACCGCGTGTCTCGGGAGACCAGTGCGCGGCTCGCCTCTGCCAAGTTCGACCTGGCAGTCTCGGATCTCCCGGTGGTCGTGAACAACGAACTCGAGGGACTATCCCGCCTCGTCGCCGCACTGCCTCAGCGTGTCGACGAGGTCCGGCGGACGATCCAGGGCGACATCGACGCGCTGTTGGTCATCCTGCATCGCAGCGCCGGAACGCCGCCGCTCTACCTGAAGCCGAAGCGCCGAAGGCGCCGCCCCGCAGCGCCGCGGCTCAACGAGAGACCGACGTGGCCGGAGGGCGTCGAACTCGTTCACCAGCCAGCGCCGACGAGTCGCGCGGTCGCCCTCAACCCCTTGTGGGTGCCAGGCGCGATCACGGTTGCTCACGGCCCGGACGGCCCGCACGGCGACGAAGCACTGGGCGTCGCGCTCCGCGCCGTTGCCGATCATGATCCGGATCATCTGCGCAGCCTGGTGCACTACGAGGACACGATCGGCAACGGTCTGGGGAACGTCGCCGTGGTGTCGTTCCCGTTCCTCGACCCGATCGACGTCGGCGCGGATCTGCCGTGGACCAAGCGCCGCGAAGGTGTGTGGGGTGCCGCGGACAGCCCCCATGGGTGGGAGCTGGACGAGCCGGCGGGAGTGACCTCCACCGATGGGAGCACCGGCATCGGATTCCTCGCGAAGGCGTACGCCGCGGTCGGCGAGTACACCGATCCCGATCCTGATCTCCTCGACGTCCGCGTCGCCAACGCCCTGACCTGCCTGACCGGGCAGCCATCGGAGTGGCAGCCCATCGCCGTGGTGCCTGACGACGCCTCGCTGGCCGCCCACCTCGACCAGCCTCTGACGGTGGTCACCAGCCGCAGGATCACCGTCACGGACCCGGCGCACGAGGTCGCCACCGCGCACGGGCTGGTGCCCGAGCATCCCCAGGCGTACGTCGTCGACGGCGTGGACGCGGCCGGACAGGTCTGGATGAGCACCCCCATGGGCCGATCACCCCATCCGATGAGCGTCGCCGATGTCCGGCGGTGCTTCACGTCGGTGATCGTCGGACAGCCTCCGGCGCACCTGGGCGGAATCTCGTCCGAGATCGACCTGGGCGGCCTCGGCTCGGTCAGGTGAGGCTCGGGCCGGCCGTGATCGGCTCGTCGTGCTGGGACAGCGGTTCCGCCAACGGTGAAGCGGTCCGCACGACCGACCGAACGGGGGAACAGGTTGAGGAAGGCAGCCCACGAAGCCGCACGGCCACGGCGACGTCCGCAGCGGTCGGCACCGCCTCGCTCGCGCCGGTGATCACGTAAACGGTTTGATCCGATCCGCTCGCCGATGGCATCCTGGTCCGGCTATGAAGAGCTGACACCTGCCACCGTCCCGCGTCCGAGGCCACTGCCCGGCGGGGCTCCAGCCAACCTCGTCGAGGTCGCCAGGTGTCTCAACTCAACGCTCGATCGCTGTCCATCAGCTACGCCTCCCGCACCGTCTTCTCCGATGTCAGCCTCGT
>DATCVR010000422.1:0-16173 GCA_036566745.1 Jiangellaceae bacterium
CTGTGCGACACCGTCACCGACTTCTACGCCGCCGCGTTCCCCGGGGCCACCCGCGGCGGCGACACCGGCGACGTCACGTTCGACGGCGACGTTCAGGACGCCGTGGTCACCTGCGACGGGGCCGAGGTGGCCCTGGGCACCGGCCCGGACCTCGACACCGCCCGCGCCGCGGTCAGCTGAGCCGAACGGCCGCGGCGTCGACCTGGTCGTGGGTGGCCGTCAGCGCAACCCGTACGTGCGCGACGCCGGGGTGGCCGTAGATCTCCCCCGGCGTGGCCAGGATGCCGCGCTCGGCCAGCCAGCCGATGGTCTCCCAGCACGGCTCGTCGCGGGTGACCCACAGGTACAGCCCGGCCTCGGAGTGGTCGATGCGGAATCCGGCCGTCTCGAAGGCCGTCCACAGCACGTCGCGTCGGCGACGGTAGAGCGCGAGCTGGGCGTCGACGTGGTCGTCGTCGCCGAGGGCGGCGATCATCGCGGCCTGCACCGGCAGCGGCACCATCAACCCGGCGTGCTTGCGTGGTTCGAGGATGCGCCGCACCAGCTCCGGGTCCCCCACCACGAACCCCGCACGGTGACCCGCCATGTTCGAGCGCTTGGACAGCGAGTGGACCGCGATGACGCCCTCGAGCGATCCGCCGTTGACCTCGGGATCGAGCACCGACGCGGGACGCCGATCCCAGCCGAACTCGAGATAGCACTCGTCAGAGGCCAGCACGGCGCCACGCTCGCGGGCCCAGGCCACCATCTTGGCGAGGTGCTCGGCGGGCAGGACGCGTCCGTGGGGGTTGGCCGGCGAGTTGACCCACACCAGCCCGACCCGCTGCGGTCCCAGCGCAGCAGTGGAGTCCGAGGGCACCGCCCGGACGCGGGCCAGGCGGGCGCCGACGTCGTAGGTGGGGTAGGCGAGCTCGGGCAGCACGACCGCGTCGTCGTCATCGAGGTCGAGGAGGGTGGGCAGCCAGGCGACGAGCTCCTTGGAGCCGATGGTGGGCAGCACGCCGTCCGGATCCACCGTGGTGATGCCGAAGCGCCGAGCGAAGTACCCGGCCACGGCGTCGCGCAGCTCGGGACGACCGTAGGTGGTGGGATACCCGGGCGCGTCGGCCGCGGCGGCCAGGGCGTCCCGGACCACCCGGGGCGTCGGGTCGACGGGAGTGCCCATGGACAGGTCGACGACGCCGTCCGGATGGGCTCGGGCACGCTCCTGGTACGGCGCCAGGACGTCCCAGGGAAAGTCGGGCAGCCTACGCCGCCGCGGTGTCGGCGACACGCCAGTCAGCCTTCGTGGGTCTCCTGCGGCGGCAGCTGGGCGATCAGCGCGTGATCCTTGTCGATGGTGCCGAGCTTGGATGCGCCGCCGGGCGAGCCGAGGTCGTCGAAGAACTCGGCATTGGCCTGGGTGTAGTCCTTCCACTCCTCGGGGACGTCGTCCTCGTAGAAGATCGCTTCGACCGGGCAGACCGGCTCGCAGGCACCGCAGTCGACGCATTCGTCGGGGTGGATGTAGAGCATCCGTTCGCCCTCGTAGATGCAGTCGACGGGACACTCCTCAACGCAGGCGAGGTCCTTGAGATCGACGCACGGCTGCGCGATGACGTAAGTCACGGCGGTGTCCTCCTGTCGGTGCCCAGCATGAGGCACAAATCGGTACGCCACCTAGTATCACGGTGGCACCTCACGCTCATGCAACCAAGGTCAGCCTATGAGACAGCATCCCACCACCGTGCAACCGGCCGATGCCCTGGGCCGGCGGGTCGTCGTGCGCCATCGGCTGCATGACGGCGAGCACGCCGCCACCGACGTCATCGGCGTCGTCGAGGGCTGGTCGTCCGGCGTGATCCACGTCCGGACGTCCGCCGGAGCGGTGGTGACCATCGACGAGCGCGACGTCGTCGCCGCCAAGGTGGTGCCCGCCCGCACCGTGACCCGCCGCGAGGTCCGCGATCTCGAGAGCGCGGCGGCACAGGGCTGGCGCGGCAACGAGACCGCCACGATCGGGGCGTGGCTGCTGCGGGCCGGCGGCGGGTTCACCGGCCGGGCGAACTCCTGCATGCCCCTCGACGATCCCGGCATCCCGGTCGTCGCCGCCGTCGAACGAGTCGAGCGGTGGTACGCCGAGCGCGAGCTCCGCCCGGCGTTCCAGGTGCCGGTCCCTCTCGGCGGCACCCTCTCGCCGGTGCTCGACGCCCTGGGCTGGCCGGCCGCCGAGGACGAGACCGTCGTGATGACCGCCTCGATCGACGACGTCCGGGCGGCTGCTCGATCCGACCTTCCGCCGGTCCACGTCGCCGACCGGCCCGACGACGCATGGCTGGCCGCCTACCACTATCGCGGCGGTGAGCTGCCCGCCCATGCCGTTCGGGTCATGCTCGACGCGGCGACCGTCGGATTCGGCGGCGTGGACGACCCTGAGGGCGAGCTGACCGGCCGAGCCGGAGCCAGGGTGGCGGTCGCGCGCGGAGCGGTCAGCTCGGCGCCGAGCGGCCATCGGTGGCTGGGCGTGACGGCCGTCGAGGTCGCCCCCGAAGCCCGCCGGCGTGGGCTCGGCAGCCACGTCATGGCCGGGGTGGCCGCGTGGGGCGCCGAGCACGCAGCCACCGACGTGTACGTCCAGGTGGCGGCCGAGAACCGCGCCGCGATCGCCACCTACGAGCGGCTCGGGTTCGGCGAGCACCACCGGTACCACTACCGGCGGCGCCCGACCCCTCGGTGATCAGGTAGCTCGCTCAGTCGCCCCTCGGCTTGTCGCCGCAGACCACGCGCGGGTTCGGGCGGTAGGTCCACGGGAAGCTCTCGTCCTTGACGACCGCGCCCGTGGGGTCCTTGACCGTGCGGTACGACGTGATGTCGAAGCCTTCCCAGCCGCCCTGGGCCACGCAGTTCCCGCCGTCGTCGTGGACGACCGGCGGGCTGGTGAAGTTGCTCCGCTCGGACACCGACGTCTCGACCGTGAAGTGCGGCGTGCTCCAGATCTTCACGGTCAGCGTGCCGTTGCTGCCCGGCGTCGCCGCGGTGAACACGGTGTCGACAAGGACGCCGTAGGGCGTGTCGTTCTTGAACGACATGTCGAAGCTGCCCCACGACACGGTGGCTTCCTGGCCCACCGGGTACCGGTCGAAGTAGATGCTGTGCGGCTGGTGGTGGATGTCCTGCAGGCCGGCCAGGAACGCCGCGTGATAGGAGGTGGTCGCCACCTGTGAGACACCGCCCCCGTAGTCCTCGACCAGCTTGCCGCCGTTGATCGTGGTGCCGATCGCGAAGCCGTTGGCGGCGGTGCGCTCACCCACCAGACCGTTGAGGCTGAAGTCCTCGTCGGGCTGGAGCAGGGTGTTGTCGATCTTCTGGGCCGCGAGCCCGATGTTGGTGTTGCGGTATTCGGCATAGGGGAAGTGCGTGGTCATCTCGGCGACCACTTCGGTGACCCCGAGCGCCTCGGCGGCCTCGGTGGTCAGCGCGGGGTCGACCTCGGTCAGCTCGACCGCGGCCTGGCGGGCCTCACCGTCCTCGGTGAGAGCCGGCAGGACCGCGGCGCTCAGCGCGTCGGCGGCGATGCCCTGACCCTGCTCGGCCGGCACGACCACGGGTCCGCCGTCCTCGATCCGGATGGTGGCGTCCTTGCCTTCCTGCCCGATCTCGGCCAGGGCATCGTGGGCGACCTCGCTGAGCTTGGCGCCGTCGAGAGCCGGTGTGAGGGTGCCGGAGTCGTCGGGGACGAGCGTGAGCGCCTGGCCGATGAGCTCCGGCCCCATCTCGACGCTCTGGTCGCCGGCCACGATGGTCACCGGCGCCGACATCGCCGGCTCGGCGAACTCGGCGGCCGCGCGGGCTACCTCCTCGCTGGTGACCAGCGGCGCGACGTCCGTGATCGGCAGCGCGACATCGGCCAGCGGGAGCTGCTGGATGCCGTCGCCGCCGAAGAAGGCCTGCTCGAGAGCGTCGGAGCCGGCCGCGACGTCGACCGCCTTCCCGGCCACGGGCTCGCTGGTCACGACGGCGCCTTCGTCGAAAGCCACCGCGCCGTTGACAGCCGCGGTGTCGGACTCCTCACCGATCGCGGTGAGCGCGGCTTCGAGGGCCGGACGGTCGACCGCCGGAACGGGCTCGACCTCATCCGCGCCGAGCAGTGCCTTGACCAGCGAGACCGGGTTGGCGCTGCCGCCCGGCACAGCGGCGACCGTGGCCGGGATGTCGACGGTCAGGCCGATCTCGGACGGGATCAGCTCGTGGGTGGTCTCGCCGTCGGCGACGGTGGCGTGGAGCGGGACGTCGACCAGCGCCGGCAGCTCGGCTTCGAGCTTGGCCTCGGCGTCCTCCGGCGAGAGCCCGCCCACCTCGACGCCCACGACGGTCGCACCGCGGGCCAGCGAGTTGCCCGCCACGAGGTAGGCGATGCCGTAGGCGAGACCCAGCACCACGACGATCGAGGCGACGACCAGGCCGGCCTTGCGTCGCCGCTTGGGGGTGGCGTCCGAGTCGAGCTCCGCGGGGGTGTCCGGGTCGCTCGGCGCGACGGCGGGGGCCGTCAGTGCCGTGGTCGCCGGAGCGGGGGTCGCGACGGTGGGCGAGCCGGGCGCTGGGCGGCCGGAACTCGACTGGCCGGCACCAGGCCGGGAGACGTCGGGCCGGGAGACGTCCGGCCGCACGTCGGACCGGGTCCCGTCGGGGCGCCGTCCCTCCGGACGAGCCTCAGGCCGGGGGGACTCCGCAGTGGTGCCCTGCTGGCGCGGGGCGGAGATCGGACCGGACGTGCTCGACTCCGGCGTGGCGGACCTGGGCTTGTCGGGCCGCGGCGTGCCGGACCGGGGCTGGTCAGATCTGGCCTGGCTGGGAGCTGCGCCGGCCGCGGACCCGCCCACGGCCGATGCGCCCGCCGCGCCGTCGCGAGCCGACGCCGCAGCCGACTCACGGGAGGGCTTCACAGGCTGCGTCGCGTCGCTCGACCCGCTCGACCCGTTAGAGCCGCTCGAACCGTTCGCGTCCTTCGAACCGTTCGCGTCCTTCGGAGTGGAAGCCTTCGACCCGCCCGACCCGCTCGCCGCACCCGAACCGCCCGAAGCCGACGACCCGTTGGACGGGGGCGTGGCGGCGGCATCGGGGGCACCGGCCGCGCTGGCGGCCCGGTCCGGTGTCGAGGGAGGTGTCGACGACGGCTTCGCAGGCGGGTTCGACGATCGGTCGGCAGGCATGGGCGAGACCTCTGCTGGGGCGCCGGAAGGCGGGGTTGTAGAGTCGTCGCCACCGGCGGCGAGTTCGGCGGTCTGGTCCGGATCGGCCGTCTGGCCCCGGGCGTGGCGCAGCGAGTCGCCCAGGCTGGTTGGCTTGTCGCTCACGCGCGGGAACACCTAACGTTCTCGGAATCGGCATACGAAGGCGGGCCTACAGGCCCGCCGCGGCGCATCTTACTCGAAAGCCCGCACTCTACCGGTCCCCGCACCCAGACCGATCGCGACTCCCACGCACAGCACGCCCCCGAACAGGTACACCAGACCGGGAGTGTCGCCGGCGATGACGACGTCGCCCTCGGCGTGCGGCGCGGCGAGGACGAGCACCGCCGCCAGCCAGCTCAGACCGGCCACGCCGATGCCGATCCTCGAACTGGCCCACGACCGGCAGATCAGGACAAGCCCGACCACTGCGCTCAACGCCAGGGCAAGCCCCAATGGCACCGCCCACCGGTGGACGAACGCACCGGCCACGCCCACCAGCACGGCGACCACGGCCAGCGCGGCGACCCGCAGGACCTGGGTGAACACCCGCGTCAGCCCTCGACGCCGGCGAACAGGTCGGCTTCGCGCCCGGACTCCGGATCGACGGGCCCGGACAGGCCCTGGGCGAGCCGGAAGTACTCCTGGGCCCAGATCCCGTGGCCGACCTTGTCGGACAGCGCGAAGAACGGGCCGTCGACGTCGATCTGGGTGGCGTGGGCACGCATGGCCGCCATCTTCCGCTCGATCTGCGCGGTGCCGTCGATGATGGCGCTGACATCGGCGTCGTCGACCGCGAAGCCCATGTCGTCGGCCGATTCGAGACCGCCGAACGTGCTGCCCTGCTCACGCATCGCCTCGATGCCGCGCTCGATGACGCTGCGTGGCATCGCGGTCCAGTAGACCTTCGGCACCGCCCAGGCCGGGCCGAGGTCGTGCCGGTGACTCGGGACTCCGGCGAGCACGACCGCGTAGGCGGCTACCCGGTGGGCCTTGATGTGATCGGGGTGTCCGTAGCTGCCGTTGTCGTCGTCGGTGATCACGACCTGCGGCCGGACCTCGCGGATGACTTCGACCAGATGGTTCGCGGCTTCGCGCAGGTCAGCGGCCCAGAAGCTGTCCGTCCGGACCTGTGCGGGAGGCTCGGCGCGGCGGCCGTTCTCGCTCCAGACCATGCCGGTGTCGCGGTATCGCCCGGCGCCCCCGAGGAAGCGGTGGTCGGTGACCCCCAGCTCGGCCATCGCCGCGGCGAGCTCTCCCACGCGGTGACGGCCGAGGCCGTCGTCCTGGTCGGCGGCGAGGTGAGCCAGCTCGGGCACCAGCACCTCGCCCTGCTCGCCCAGGGTGCAGGTGACCAGCGTGACATGCGCGCCTTCGTCGACGTAGCGAGCCATGGTGGCGCCGGTCGCGATGGACTCGTCGTCCGGGTGGGCGTGCACCAGCAGGAGCCGGCGCGCAGCGTCTGGTGCGGCCATGGCGCAACAGTACGTCCCGGCCGCCGGCCGGCCCGCGAGACCCCACGTCGGCGTACGGCGGCTGTGTACCATGCGATCCTGGTGTGAACCGGCGACGAGGGAGATCGGGGTGGGCCGTATCTCGCTGGCGCTGCCGCTCGGCGTCGACCCGCTGAGCCGCGAGCGCTCCCTCGCCCATGCGCACGCCTCGTACCTCCAGCACCGCGACGTCCGCGGTGCCGTGCGGCCGCTCGTCCTCGACTCCTGGCGGCGGTGCTCGTCCTTCCGCTTGGACCCCGACGCCGTCGACGTCCCGGTCCCACTGGTCGACGACGACCTCGACGAGGCCCGCGAGGCCCACCCACTCCAGCGCGCCATGCCGCTGATCCGCAAGCTCCTCGTCGACGATGTCGACGACGCCGGCGTCATCGTCATGGTCGGCGACCGCGACGGCCACGTGCTGTGGCTCGACGGCGACCACGACGTCCGCCGACGCACCGAGCAGCTCAACGTCACGCCCGGCGCACGCTGGCGGGAGTCCGACGCGGGCACGAACGCGATCGGCACGGCGATCACCCTCGGGCAGACCGTCCAGGTCTTCGCCGGCGAGCACTACAACCGCAAGCTCCACTCACTGAGCTGCACGGCCGCTCCGGTCCACGGTCCCGCGGGCGACGTCATCGGGTTCTTCGACATCAGCGGGGGCGGTCCGGCCATGGCGACGCCTCAGGCCGCGTTCCTCGTCCGCTCCGCCGTGGCGGCCGTCGAGGCGGAGCTGCGCCTGCTCGAACGCCGTCGTCGCCACCGGTGCTCCGCCGTCGCCCGGCTCTCGGTGCTCGGCCGCGACCGCGGAGTCCTCGAGCTCGACGGCCACGCGGTCGAGCTGAGCCTGCGCCACACCGAGCTCCTGCTGCTGCTCGCGGCCCATCCCGACGGCGTCTCGGCGGGTGAGCTCGCCTGGTCGTTGTACGAGCACGATGCCGCCGAGGTCACCGTCCGCGCCGAGATGTCGCGGCTGCGCAAGGCGTTGCCCACGCTCGTGTCGCCGTCACGGCCCTACCGCATCACCGGCGAGCTGCGCACCGACTCCGCCGCCGTCGCCGACGCGCTCGCCCGGGGCAGACTCGACCAGGCCGTCGAGTCGTATCGCGGCGCACTGCTCCCACGCTCGCAGGCTCCCGGCGTCGTCCACCTGCGAGATCACCTGCGGGGCTGGTTGCGCCGCTCGCTGCTCGACCGGGCCACCGGCGACACGCTGTTGCGCTACGCCCACTCGCCCGAGGGCCGCAACGACGTCGAGATCTGGCGGACCGCGCTCGACCGGCTGACTCCGGCCTCACCGCATCGCGCCGAAGCCTTGTCGGTGCTCGCTCAGCTCGACCGCGACCTCGGTCTGCCCACCGTCCACCAGGCCGCGTCGTTCGGCTGAGGCCGTCGCAACGCGATTGCAACCCGGCGTTGCCTAGCGTGAGACGGGCCGACGCGGGCGACATGTGCGTCCAGCGCGCGCTGTCGGTAGCACCGACGGGGGAAAGTGCGGTTCGGGGACGACGGTTTCGCACCGTCGTCCCCGAACTCTTTTCGCCCTCGACTCAGTGCTGGACGACGACGTCCTCGCGCACGGCGGCGTAATGGCACGCCGAGGCGTGGTCGATGCCGGAGCGCACCTCGAGGAGCGGCTCCTGCTCGGCGCACAGGTCGGTGGCCTTCCAGCACCGGGTGCGGAAGCGGCAGCCGCTCGGCGGGTTCGCCGGGCTCGGCGGGTCGCCGGCCAGGATGATCTGCTGACGCTGGCCACGCACCGCAGGGTCGGGCACCGGCACGGCCGAGAGCAGCGCCTGGGTATAGGGGTGGGTCGGCTTCTCGTAGATCTGTTCGTCCGAGCCGATCTCGACGATCTTGCCGAGATACATCACGGCCACGCGGTCGGAGATGTGGCGCACCACCGAGAGGTCGTGGGCGATGAAGATGTACGACAGGCCGAACTCGTCCTGGAGGCTGCCCAGCAGGTTGACCACCTGCGCCTGCACCGACACGTCGAGCGCGGACACCGGCTCGTCGCAGATGATGATCTCGGGTCGCAGCGCCAGACCACGGGCGATGCCGATGCGCTGACGCTGACCACCGGAGAACTGGTGGGGGTAGCGGTTGACGTGCTCGGGGCTGAGGCCCACGACCTCGAGCAACTCCTGGACCTTGCGCCGGCGATCGCCCTTCGGCGCGACCTCGGGGTGGATCTCGAACGGCTCGCCGATGATGTCGCCGACGGTCATTCGGGGGTTGAGCGAGGAGTACGGGTCCTGGAACACGATCTGGATGTTGCGCCGCATCGCTCGCAAACCCTTGCCGTGCAGGTCGTAGATGTTCTCGCCCTTGTAGATCGCCTTGCCGCTGGTGGGCTCCTCGAGTCTCATCAGCAGCTTGGCCAGGGTGGACTTGCCACAACCGGACTCGCCGACGATGCCGAGTGTCTCGCCCTTGCGCAGTTCGAGCGACACGCCGTCGACGGCCTGGACCGCACCGACATGGCGCCTGAAGAGAACGCCGGTGGTCAGCGGGAAGTGTTTGACCAGGTTCTGGACGTCGAGGACGACCTCAGAGCTCGCGGTCGAAGGCACCGTCGAGCACCTCCTTCGCGAAGTGGCAGGCACTGAATCGACCCGGAGTGAGCTCGCGTAGCGCGGGACGCTCGGCTCGGCAGATGTCCTGGGCGTAGGGGCACCGGGGGCTGAACTCACAGCCCACGGGGATGCGGGTCAGGTTAGGCGGCAGGCCCTTGATCGCCGAGAGCTCCTGGCCCTTGAGGTCGACCCGCGGGATGGATTCGAGCAGCCCCTTGGTGTATGGGTGGCTGGGTGCGGCGTAGATGTCCCCCACCGGCGCCTTCTCCATGATTCGTCCTGCGTACATCACCTCGATCCGGTCGGCCACGTCGGCCACCACGCCGAGGTCGTGGGTGATCAGGATCAGGCCCATCTTGCTCTCGGTCTGGAGGTCCCGCAGCAGCTGCATGATCTGCGCCTGCACCGTGACGTCGAGAGCGGTGGTGGGCTCGTCGGCGATGAGCACGTCGGGATCGAGAGCGATCGCCATGGCGATCATGATGCGCTGGCGCATGCCGCCGGAGAACTGGTGCGGATAGTCGTCGACCCGGTCGCGGGCCGCCGGGATCCGGACCTTGTCCATCAGCTCGATCGCCTTGCGCCGAGCGTCCTTCTTGGACAGGCCGTCGTGGACCCGGAACATCTCGGCGATCTGCCAGCCGACCGTGAACACCGGGTTCAGCGAGGACAGTGCGTCCTGGAACACCATCGAGATGCTGCGGCCGCGGTAGGCGCGCCGCTCGTCCTCCGGCAGCGCCAGGAGGTCCTGGCCGCGGAAGCGCACCGCTCCCCCGGTGACGTACCCGGGAGGGCTGTCGAGGATGCCCATGATCGCCTGAGCGGTGACGCTCTTCCCCGATCCGGACTCGCCGAGCACCGCGAGCGTCTCTCCCTCCTCGAGGGAGTAGGACACCCCGTTGACCGCCTTCGCGACGCCGTCGCGGGTGCGGAACTCGACCTGGAGGTTCTCGACCTCCAGGAGCGGGGAGTGCCCGACGCCGTCCGGTCTCGGACTGGTCGAGGTCTGGGTCGTCGCCACAGTTGTCCTCCTCAGCGCAGCTTGGGATCGAGGGCGTCGCGCACCGCGTCGCCGAGCATGATGAACGCCAGCACCGTGACCGAGAGGAACGCGCTGGGGAAGAGCAGCATGTGCGGCGACTGCCGGATGTAGGTCTGCGCCTCGCTGATCGCGATACCCCACGAGATGACCGGCGGCTGCAGCCCGATGCCCAGGAACGACAGGGTTGCCTCGATCGCGATGAACGTGCCCAGGGCGATGGTGGCGTACACCGTGACCGGCGCCATGGCGTTGGGAAGGACGTGGCGGGTGAGCAGCCGGCGGGTGTTGCCGCCCAGTGCCCGGGCGGCCTGGACGTAGTCGGCGTGCTTGACCTGGATCACCGTCGAGCGCATGATCCGCGCCACGCTCGTCCAGCCCAGGATGCCCAGCGCCAGCACGACCTTGCCGATCGTCTCCCACTGCGACGTACCGACCGCGGACGGGAAGGTCGCCAGCACGACGATCGCACCCAGGAGCAGCGGGATGCCGAAGAAGATGTCGGTGAAGCGCGACAGCACGGAGTCGGACCAGCCGCCGTAGAAGCCGGCCAGCATGCCGACCAGGGTGCCGATGATGACCACCACGATCGTGGTGAACACACCGACCAGGATCGACGCGCGGGCGCCGTAGATGGTGCGGGCGTACACGTCGCAACCCTGCAGGTCGTAGCCGAAGATCGCACCGCGGCTGGGAGCCTGTCGCGAGAACTCGAGGCTGCAGAACGACGGGTCCTTGCTGGTGAACAGCGACGGCCAGATCGCCATCACCGTCAGCACGGCGATGATGATCGCCGAGATGATGAAGATGGGATTGCGCCGCAGGTCGTGCCAGGCGTCGCCGGCCAGCGAGCGGGGCTTCTCGCCCTTGGGCGACAGATCGGGTGCGCCGATCTCGACCTCGCCCGGCCGATCGGCGTTGATCTGTTCCCGTGCCTGGCCGGGGAACAACGTGTTCGAGTCAGTCATAGCGGATCCTCGGGTCAAGTACCGCGTACAGCAGGTCGACGAACAGGTTCACCAGCAGGAACACGAGCACGAGCACGGTGACGGCCGCGGTTACGGTGCCGCCCTCCCGGGCCCGGATGCTGCGGAAGATGAGGTTGCCGACCCCGTTCACGTTGAAGATGCCCTCGGTGACGATCGCGCCGCCGAGCAGACCGCCGAAGTCGGCGCCGATGAACGTGATGACCGGGATCAGCGAGTTGCGTACCGTGTGGACGCCGATCACCCGCTTGCGGGGCAGGCCCTTGGCGGTGGCCGTCCGGACGTAGTCGGAGCGGAGGTTCTCGACCAGGTTGGTGCGCATGAGTCTGGCGACGAACGCCAGCGAGAGACTACCCAGGACGAAGCCTGGCAAGATCAGTGAATAGAAACTCCCGTCGGAGGTGACCGGGAAGATTCCGAGTTGGACGCCGAAGACGATCTGGGCGATAAAGCCGATCACGAAGACCGGGATCGACACCACGAACAGCGTGCTGACCAGCACGAGGTTGTCGGCGAACCCGCCGCGACGCAGACCCGCGATGATGCCTGCGGTGATCCCGATGAGGATCTCGAACCCGATGGCGATCAGCGCGAGCTTGATGGTGGTGGGGTACCGCTGGGCGAGTTCGTCGATGATCGGCACGCCGCGGAACGTCTCGCCGAAGTCACCCGAGAGCAGATTGCCCATGTACTTGATGTACTGGATGATCAGCGGGTCGTTCAGGTTGTACTTCGCCGTCATGGCGTCGACGTAGCTCTGGGGGCAGGGGCGGTCGCCACACCTGCCTGCAAACGGATCGCCTGGCAACGCCCACACCATCGCGTAGATGAGGAACGTGGTCCCGATGACGACCGGGATCATCTGGAGCAGGCGCCGGATGACGTATCGGCCCATGTGCCTTCCTTCGGATACGCGCCCTACGAGGATCGCCCGTTGGGGTTGCGTCAGAGTAGACCGCCGTCGCGGCCTGGAGCGACTAAGGCAATCCTCACTATATGGCTGTCAACATGCCGCGTCCGGCCTGCCGCCCCAGATGATGCGGGCGGCAGGCCGGACCACGGTGCGCCGTCAGTTCGTGGTGACGCTGAGCAGGTCAACCGTCTGGAACGGCGTGATCTTCACGTTGTCGACCTTCGTCGAGTAACCGGCGATGGTCTTGCCATACCACAGCGGGACGGCGGGCATGTCAGCCGCGAGGAGCGCCTCGGCCTCGTTGTACTTGGCGTTGGCCTCGTCGCCCTGGAGCGTGGCGGCTTCCTGGAGCAGTGCGTCGAACTCCGGGTTGCTGTAGTCGCCGTCGTTCGACGACGCGCCCGTGGCGTACAGCGGGACCAGGAAGTTCTCGACCGCCGGGTAGTCCATCTGCCAGCCGGTACGGAACATGCCGGTCATGACGCGGTCGTTGATCTTGGTGCGGAAGGTCGCGAAGTCGACCTCGGCCACACCGGTGCACTCGACACCCAGGGTGTTCTTGATGCTGTTGCAGGTGGCGTCGACCCAACCCTTGTGGTCGGCGTCGCCGTTGTACGACAGCGTCAGGGTGCCGGAGTAACCGCCGGCCTCCTCGAGCAGCTGCTTGGCGCGGTCGGGGTCGAAGGTGCAGAACTCGCCGCAGGCGTCGGGCTTGAAGCCCTCGACCACGGGAGCGACCCAGCCGGTGGCCGGAGAGCGGGTGCCCTCGAAGATGCTCGCGATGATCGACTCGCGGTCGACCGCGAGCGAGATGGCCTGGCGCAGCGTCGTGTTCGCCAGCGACGGGTCGACCGCCTCGGGCGCGAACGTGAACGACTGGAAGACGCCGGTCTCGCGCTCGATGTAGCGGTCACCGAGGTCGTTCTTGTAGGTCTCGCCGGCCAGCGCGGCCGTCGGGAGCTGCGGAACGATGTCGAGGTTGTCGGCCTGGAGGTCGTTGTAAGCCGCGTTGTCGTCCTCGTAGATCTTGAACGTCGCGTCGTCGATCTGCGGCTTGGTGTCGCCCGCGTAGTCGTCGTACGTCGAGATCTTGATCTCGACGTTCTTGTCCCACGAGTCGAACTTGAACGGGCCGGAACCGACCGGCGCCTCACCGAAGGCCGCGGGGTCCGCGAAGAACGACTCGGGCAGCGGCGAGAAGGCCGTGTAGCCGAGGCGCAGCGGGAACGACGACTGCGGGGAGACGAGCGTGGCGGTGAAGGTCGAGTCGTCGACGACCGCGAGGCCGGACATCGTCTCGGCGGCGACCTCGTCAGGAGTGATGATCTCGTCGGCGTTGGCGTCCTCACCCTGGACCTCGGCGAAGCCCTGGATGGGCTCGAAGAAGTACGAGTTGAGCGCGGCGTTCGGGCCGTAGGCACCCCAGTTCCATGCGTCGACGAAGCTCTGCGCCGTGATCGGCGTGCCGTCGTGGAAGGTCCAGCCGTCCTTCAGGGTGATCGTCCAGGTCACGTTGTCGTCGGACTCGATCGACTCGGCGATCTCGTTCGACGGCTCGGCGGTCTCGGGGTCGTACCGGACCAGCTTCGAGAACAGCTGGTCGAGGACGTCGCCACCGCAGGTCTCGTTGGTCATGACCGGGATCAGCGGGTTCTCGGGATTACAGCCGCGCAGTGTGACGGAACCGCCACCGCCTGCCGCCGAGCCGCCGTCTCCTTCGTCGTCATCCCCGCCGCCGCACGCGCTCAGAGCGAGCGCGATGCCGACGGCGCCGATGACGGCTCCCTTGCGAGCAGAGACTCGCATGGATCCTCCTAGGGTCCGTGGTCTGCCCTGACATTCGGGCACTCGACGGCACCGGTCGGTGCGTCGCTCCTTGAGGACCGCGACGCACGTGATTGACGCGCACCCCGGTCCGCCCTCCTTTGTAGGCGTCCACATAGTGACCCGGCAAGCCCGGATTGAGCCGACACCCAAGACGCAACCAACCTGTGACCTGTCCGCAGATCAGCCGTGATTCTGCTGCTATCACGTATCAGGGCCGCAAGTCATACGCTCTGCACTCTTTCGAAATGTCGGAATATGCGGCGGGGCGGGCAGGGGCGGTGCGCGTCGGCCGGGCCCCGCGCCTCCGTCAGGCGTTGCCGTGCTTGCGGCGGGCGGCCGCCCGCCCGCGCAGCGACGCGTCGAGGACGACCTTGCGCAGCCGCACGGCGTTCGGCGTCACCTCGACGCATTCGTCGTCGCGGCAGAACTCGAGGGCCTGTTCGAGGGAGAGCTTGCGAGCGGGGACGAGCTTCTCGAACTCGTCGGCGTTGGACCGGACGTTGGTGAGCTTCTTCTCCTTGGTGATGTTGACGTCCATGTCGTCGGCGCGGGAGTTCTCGCCGACGATCATCCCCTCGTAGACCTCGGTGCCCGGCTCGACGAACAGGGTGCCGCGCTCCTGAAGGTTGATCATGGCGTAGGAGGTGGCAGCGCCGGTGCGGTCGGCCACGAGCGAGCCACTGGGACGGGTCCGCAGCTCGCCGAACCACGGCTCGTACCGCTCGAACACGTGGTGGGCCAGGCCGGTGCCGCGGGTCTCGGTCAGGAAGTCGGTGCGGAAGCCGATCAGGCCGCGGGCGGGCACCACGAACTCCATCCGGATCCAGCCGGTGCCGTGGTTGGTCATGTGCTCCATGCGGCCCTTACGCACGGCCAGGAGCTGCGTGATGGCGCCGAGGTACTCCTCGGGGCAGTCGATGGTGAGCCGCTCGACGGGCTCGTGGACCTTGCCGTCGATCTCGCGGGTGACGACCTGGGGCTTGCCGACCGTGAGCTCGAAGCCCTCGCGCCGCATCTGCTCGACGAGCACGGCCAGTGCCAGCTCGCCGCGGCCCTGGACCTCCCAGGCATCGGGACGTTCGGTGGGCAGCACCCGAAGAGAGACGTTGCCCACGAGTTCGGACTCGAGGCGGTCCTTGACCAGGCGCGCGGTGACCTTCGACCCGCCCGAGCGGCCCGACAGCGGTGAGGTGTTCGCGCCGATCGTCATCGACAGTGCGGGCTCGTCGACGGTGATCAGCGGCAGCGGGTGGGGGTCGTCGGCGTCCGCGAGGGTCTCGCCGATGGTGATCTCGGGGATGCCGGCCACGGCGATGATGTCGCCCGGACCGGCCGAGTCCGCCGCGACCCGCTCGAGGGCCTCGGTGACCAGGAGTTCGGTGATCTTGACCCGCTCGATGGTGCCGTCCTTGCGGCACCACGCGACCTGTGAGCCCTTGGTGATCTCGCCCTCGTGCACGCGGCACAGCGCCAGGCGGCCCAGGAACGGCGAGGCGTCGAGGTTGGTCACCTGCGCCTGGAGCGGCGCGCCCTCGGTGTAGGTGGGCGCCGGGATGGTCCCGAGGATCGTCTCGACCAGCGGCCGGAGGTCGTCCGAGGCGGGCACGGAGGCGTCGGCCGGGCGCTCCAGCGACGCCTTGCCGTCGCGGGCGCAGGCGTAGACGATCGGGAAGTCGAGGACGGACTCGTCTGCGGCGTCGTCGAGGAGGTCGAGGAAGAGCTCGTAGGTCTCGTCGACCACCTCGGCGATGCGTGCGTCGGGCCGGTCGGTCTTGTTGACGACCAGCACGATGGGCAGCTTGGCCGCCAGCGCCTTGCGCAGCACGAACCGCGTCTGGGGCAGCGGCCCCTCGCTGGCGTCGACGAGCAGCACCACGCCGTCGACCATCGACAGGCCGCGCTCGACCTCGCCACCGAAGTCGGCGTGGCCGGGGGTGTCGATGATGTTGATCGTGGTGTCGCCCCACCGCACGGCGGTGTTCTTCGCGAGGATCGTGATGCCCTTCTCGCGCTCGAGGTCGCCGGAGTCCATGACCCGTTCGGCCACGTCCTGATTCGACCGGAAGACGCCCGACTGCCAGAGCAGGGCATCGACCAGAGTGGTCTTGCCGTGGTCGACGTGGGCG